>NZ_CP019426.1:4457500-4757500 GCF_009834515.1 Pseudomonas sp. R84 | reverse complement strand
ACAGCGCAGGCGGATTATTTGTCCGGTCTGATGATCGGCCATGAATTGGCAGCACTGGCCAGCGCTCAACGCCTTCGCCGCGACAACCCGAATCTCCCTTCGATCATCCTCATCGGCAACGCGCAACTGTGTGCGCGCTACCGCCGTGCCCTCGACGCCTGTGGTTTCGCCAACGTGACGCTGGCCGAGCAGGCCACCGAGCGTGGCTTGTGGCAACTGGCGCTGGCTGCCGGACTGATTGATTCCTCATCCCGTTAACCCTGACTGGAGGCCTGACATGCTCAAGCAAGCATTGGCGCAAAACGGTCTGATCGCGATTCTGCGTGGCCTGCATCCGCAGGAAGCCGCCGCTGTCGGAGAAGTCCTGTATGCAGCCGGATTTCGCGTCATCGAAGTACCGCTCAATTCCCCTTCGCCGTACGAAAGTATCCGCATCCTGCGCAAGGCCCTGCCCGCCGATTGCCTGATCGGTGCCGGCACGGTGTTGACCCCGGAACAGGTCGGGTTGGTGAAAGAAGCCGGCGGCCAAGTGATTGTCATGCCGCACAGTGACGCCAAGGTCTTGCGTGCGGCGAAAGCGGCGGGGCTGTTTCTGTCGCCGGGTGTCGCCACGCCGACCGAGGCCTTCGCGGCACTGGAGGAGGGCGCGGACATTCTCAAGATGTTTCCGGCCGAGCAGATGGGCCCGGCGGTCGTCAAAGCCTGGCTCGCGGTGTTGCCGTCCGGGACGGTGTTGGCGCCCGTCGGCGGTATCACTCCGGACAACATGCAGGCGTTTATCGACGCCGGCGTGAAAGGTTTCGGCCTCGGTTCCGGGCTGTTCAAACCGGGCATGACGCCGGAGCAAGTGGCGGTGAACGCCAAGGCCTACGTGGCTGCTTGGAAGGCCCTTCGCTAAGACTTTTTGGCGCTGTGTGCGCTGCATCTACAAGAGAGACAAAAAGATGAAAATCACCAAACTCACCACCTTCATCGTGCCGCCGCGCTGGTGTTTCCTCAAAGTCGAAACCGATGAAGGCGTGACCGGTTGGGGTGAACCCGTGGTCGAAGGCCGCGCGCACACCGTCGCGGCCGCCGTCGAAGAATTGTCCGACTACCTGATCGGCAAAGACCCACGCAACATCGAAGACATCTGGACCGTGCTCTATCGCGGTGGCTTCTACCGGGGCGGCGCGATTCACATGAGTGCGCTGGCCGGTATCGATCAGGCGCTGTGGGACATCAAGGGCAAGGCGCTCGGGGTGTCGGTCAGCGATCTGCTCGGCGGTCAGGTGCGTGACAAGATTCGCGTGTATTCGTGGATTGGCGGTGACCGTCCGGCCGACACCGCACGTGCGGCGAAAGAGGCGGTGAGCCGTGGTTTCACTGCGGTAAAGATGAACGGCACCGAAGAGTTGCAGTTCCTCGATACTTTCGAAAAAGTCGATCTGGCGCTGGCCAACGTTGCCGCTGTGCGTGATGCGGTCGGGCCGAACGTCGGCATCGGTGTCGACTTCCATGGCCGCGTGCACAAGCCGATGGCCAAGGTGCTGATGAAGGAGCTCGATCCGTACAAACTGATGTTTATCGAAGAGCCGGTGCTCAGCGAAAACTACGAGGCCTTGAAAGAACTGGCACCGCTGACCAGCACGCCGATTGCCCTCGGTGAGCGGCTGTTCTCGCGTTGGGACTTTAAACGCGTGTTGAGCGAAGGTTACGTCGACATCATCCAGCCGGATGCCTCCCACGCCGGCGGCATCACCGAAACCCGCAAGATCGCCAACATGGCCGAAGCCTACGACGTGGCTCTGGCGCTGCATTGCCCGCTGGGGCCGATTGCGCTGGCGGCGTGTTTGCAACTGGACGCTGCTTGTTACAACGCGTTTATCCAGGAGCAGAGCCTGGGCATCCATTACAACGAGAGCAACGACTTGCTCGACTATGTGATAGATCCACGGGTGTTCGATTACGACAAAGGTTTTGTGAAGATTCCGAACGGGCCGGGTCTGGGCATCGAGATCAACGAGGAATACGTGATCGAGCGCGCAGCAGTCGGGCATCGCTGGCGTAACCCGATCTGGCGCCATGCCGATGGCAGCTTTGCCGAGTGGTGAGTCGCTGAATCACCTGTGCCCCCTGTGGGAGCGAGCCTGCTCGCGAATGCTATGTCACATCCGACATCGATGTGACTGATCCGACGCCTTCGCGAGCAGGTCGAATCGTCGCACCGTCGCTCCCACAGGTTTAATCTCCACATGGATGGGAGATTTGCGTCATGACCTCAATAAACATAAGAAGAGGCATCTCTCATGCAACCGCAAACCCTCACCGGGCAGGCGTCTTTAGTCACGCCTAGCCGCAAGCGGTTTTTCATCATGGTGTTGCTGTTTATCACCGTGGTCATCAACTACCTCGACCGCAGCAACCTGTCGATTGCCGCGCCGGCGCTGACCAGTGAGTTGGGCATCGATCCGATTCACGTCGGCCTGATCTTCTCTGCGTTCGGCTGGACCTACGCCGCCATGCAGATCCCCGGCGGCTGGCTGGTCGATCGTGTGCCGCCGCGCATTCTTTACAGCGTCGCGTTGCTGCTGTGGTCGCTGGCCACAGTGATGCTTGGTTTCGCCGCCAGTTTCATCGCGTTGTTTGTCTTGCGCATGGCGGTCGGTGCACTGGAAGCCCCGGCGTATCCAATCAACAGTCGCGTGGTCACTACTTGGTTCCCCGAGCGTGAACGCGCCACGGCCATCGGTTTCTACACCTCGGGTCAGTTCGTCGGCCTGGCATTTTTGACCCCGGTTCTGGCCTGGCTGCAACACGAATTCGGCTGGCACATGGTCTTTGTCGCGACCGGCGCGGTGGGCATCATTTGGGCAGCGATCTGGTACGCGGTGTATCGCGAGCCACGGGATTTCAAAGGTGCCAACGCGGCGGAAATCGATCTGATCCGCGAGGGTGGTGGTCTGGTCGATATTCAACAAGAGTCCGCCAAGATCAAAGCCAAATTCAGCTGGACCGACTTGGGCATCGTCCTGACCAAACGCAAGTTGTGGGGCATCTACCTTGGCCAGTTCTGCCTGAACTCGACGCTGTGGTTTTTCCTGACGTGGTTCCCGACTTATCTGGTGAAGTATCGCGGCATGGACTTCATCAAGTCCGGCCTGTTGGCGTCGCTGCCGTTTCTCGCAGCGTTCGTTGGCGTGTTGTGTTCGGGGTTCTTTTCCGACTTCTTGATCCGTCGCGGCTACACCGTTGGCTTTGCGCGCAAGTTGCCGATCATTGGCGGGCTGCTGATTTCCACCTCGATCATCGGTGCCAACTTCGTTGAGTCGACGCCCCTGGTGATTGCCTTTCTGGCGCTGGCGTTCTTCGGCAACGGTCTGGCCTCGATCACCTGGTCGCTGGTGTCGACGTTGGCGCCGGCGCGTTTGCTCGGGCTGACGGGCGGGGTGTTCAACTTCATCGGCAACCTGTCGGCGATTGCCACGCCGATCGTTATCGGCTTTCTTGCCAGCGGCGATTCCTTCGCGCCGGCGATCACCTATATCGCGGTTCTCGCACTGATCGGCGCTTTGTCCTACGTGCTGCTGGTCGGCAAGGTCGAGCGTATCGAGTTGTAGTGGTCTGCGTCGGGCGACCATAATGCCGCCCGTTCCTTCGCTCAACGGTAAAAGGCTGGATATGCAGGAAGACGCTCCGGAAAAAACCAAGGACGCCGCGCCCACCGGCACCCAGACGCTGTTACGTGGCTTGGGTGTGGTGCAAGCGGTGGCCAGCGGCGCCCGCGATCTCAAGGAGATTGCCCGGCTGATCGGCACCACGCGCAGCACCACCCATCGTCTGGCCAGTTGCCTGGTCGACGAGCGCTACCTGCGCGTGGTGCCGCAAGTCGGTTATCTGCTCGGGCCGAAGCTGATCGAACTGGGTTTCCAGGCGCGCGAAGAATTGCCGCTGGTGACCTTGGCCGCACCCTACCTGGACGAGTTGTCGGCATTGACCGGCGACACTGTGCACTTAGGCATTCGTGAAGGCGATGAGGTGCTGTATCTGCTGAAAAATCCGGGGCGCAACGGCCCGGAAATGCGCTCGCGGGTCGGCCATCGCATGCCGCTGGCACGCACCGGTATCGGTAAGGCGTTGATGCTCGATGACTCGCCGAAAGATTGGCAACGTCTGTACGACATCAGCCTGCCGGCAGGTGGGAAAAGTCAGTTCTGGCCGCAGCATCCCCAACAGTCGTGGGAACAGCTTGAGCAGCGCATGACCGAATACGTCGCCGGTGGCTACGCGTTCGATCTGGAGGACAACGAACCGTCGATCCGCTGCGTGGCGGCGCCGATTCGCGATGCGAGCAAGGGCATTGTGGCGGCAATCAGTATCGCCAGCACCGTGCCGTACATGCCGCTGGAAAAAATGGCCGAGCTGATTCCCCTGATCAAAGGGGTCACAGCCCGGCTATCGGCGGAACTCGGTCTAAAGATTTAAACCTTGAGGGTCGCCATGTCGATGACGAAACGGTACTTCACGTCGCCAGCGATCATGCGCGCATAAGCCTCATTGATCTGGCGGATGTCGAGCATTTCGATGTCGCAGGTGATGTTGTGTTCTGCGCAGAAATCCAGCACTTCCTGGGTTTCAGCAACGCCACCAATCAACGAGCCGGCCAATACGCGGCGGCTCATCACCAGTTTGCCAGCGTGGACCGGTGGATCGATCGGTTCGATCAGACCGACCAGAATGTGCACGCCGTCGAAGCGCAGGGTGTCGAGGTACGGGTTGAGATCGTGCTGCACCGGAATGGTGTCGAGCAGGAAGTCGAAGTAACCGGCAGCGGCTTTCATCTGCTCGCCGTCGGTGGAAACGATCACGTGATCGGCACCCTGACGGCGACCTTCTTCAGCCTTGCTCGCCGAGCGGGTGAATAGCGTGACTTCGGCGCCCATGGCCTTGGCGAATTTGATGCCCATGTGGCCGAGGCCGCCCATGCCGAGAATCCCGACTTTGTCGCCCGCTTTCACACCGTAGTGCTTGAGCGGCGAGTAGGTGGTGATACCGGCGCAGAGGATTGGCGCGGCGCTGGCTAACGCCAGTTTTTCCGGAATGCGTACGACGAAATGCTCGCTGACGACGATGCTGTCCGAATAACCGCCCATGGTGTTGCTACCATCGACACGATCCGGGGTGGCGTAGGTCATGGTCGGGCCTTCGAGGCAATATTGCTCAAGGTTCGACTGGCAGGCTTCGCAGGTGCGGCAGGAGTCGACCATGCAGCCGACGCCGACCAGATCGCCTACTTTGTGCTGGGTGACATTCGCACCGACCGCGGTGACTTTTCCGACGATCTCATGGCCGGGCATCAGCGGGTAAACGGCGATGCCCCATTCGTTGCGCGCCTGGTGGATGTCGGAGTGGCAAACGCCGCAGTAAAGAATTTCGATGGCGACGTCGTCGGCGCGCGGGCTGCGACGTTCGAACTTCATCGGGGCGAGGGGGGTGGTGGCCGATTGGGCGGCATAACCGATGGCTGTGTACATGTGAAACCTCGCAAAAGCAGGAACAAGTGAGGCGGCGCATTCTGGGCGCCGACTGTCGGTCCGACCATGACGATTCCTCCGGGTCTCATGCCTAATCCTCCGGTATACGGGGTTGATCGGTCGCATTGGCAAAAGGATCTGCGATGATGCTTTCATCCCTTGTTTTCGTGATTTTTTGTGAAGAGCAATTCGATGCAATTGACCCGTCATCTTGATGCCAATGCCCGGCTGGTTTCGCTGATCGAACCGCTGGCGCTACGCGATGGTTACAGTCGGACCGGGCTGCCCGGTGTGCAAGTGTTGCGCGCCAGTTGCGACGTCGCCCGTGGCCCGCACATTTATGAGCCGAGCCTGATGATCATCGCCCAGGGCAGCAAACTGGCGTTTCTCGGGCCGCGCACCATGGAATACGGTGCCGGGCATTACCTGATTCAGGCGCTGCCGGTGCCGTTCGAATGTGAGACCTTCGCCTTGCCGGATGCGCCGTTGCTCGGCGTGTCGGTGGCGATTGATCGGGTGTTGCTCGGTGAGCTGGTGCTGGCCATGGGGCTGGCGCCGGGGCGGCATATTCCGGCACAGACACCGGAGTCGATGACCTCGGTGGTGCTCGACGATGATATGCGTGGCTGTGTCGAACGTTTGCTCAGTTGCCTGCACGATCCGCTGGAATGCCAGATTCTCGGGCCGGCGCGGGTGCGCGAGTTGTTATTCGTCGCGTTGCGTGGGCCACAAGCGGATGTGTTGCGCGCGCTGGTTGAGCAGCAGGGGCAGTTCGCCCGGGTGGCGGCATCGATCAGTCATCTGCATGCGCATTACACCGAGCCGTTGAACGTGGAGACGCTGGCCGGTTGCGCGAATATGAGCGTGTCGACATTCCATGAACACTTCAAACGCAGCACGTTGTTGTCGCCGGTGCAGTATCTGAAGCGTTTGCGGTTATTGAAGGCGCAGACGTTGCTGGTGGCGGAAGGGCTGGGTGTGGCGCAGGTGGCGCATCGGGTGGGGTATCAGAGTACTTCGCAATTCAGCCGCGAGTATAAGCGCTACTTCGAACGCAGCCCGGGTGACGAGCGCGCCGCCTGATTCGATGATAACTCCCACAGTAGTTTTGTGGTGTCAGAGGAATTTTGGGCAACAAAAAGGCCCCCAAATCGGGAGCCTTGTTGTTCAGCGGTTCGACTTACATGTTCGGATAAGTCGGGCCGCCAGCGCCTTCCGGCGTGACCCAAGTGATGTTCTGCGAAGGGTCCTTGATGTCACAGGTCTTGCAGTGCACGCAGTTCTGGGCGTTGATCTGGAAGCGCTTCTCGCCGTCTTCCTTGGTGATCACTTCGTACACGCCGGCCGGGCAGTAGCGCTGTGCCGGTTCGTCGTACAGCGGCAGGTTCTTGCTGATCGGGATGCTCGGGTCGGTCAGCTTCAGGTGGCACGGCTGTTCTTCTTCGTGGTTGGTACCGGAGATGAACACCGAGCTGAGTTTGTCGAAGCTGAGTTTGCCGTCCGGCTTCGGATAGTCGATCTTCTTGCAGTCGGCCGCGAGCTTGAGGCAAGCGTAGTCCGGCTTGGTGTCGTGCAGGGTGAACGGCAGTTTGCCGCCGAAGATGTTCTGGTCCAGCCAGTTGAAACCGCCGCCGACGATGGCGCCGAACTTGTGGATCGCCGGGCCGAAGTTACGGCTGGCGAACAGTTCGTCGTAGAGCCAGCTCTTCTTGAACGCGTCCACATAAGTGGTCAGTTCTTCAGTGCCGTCCTTTTCCGCGAACAGTGCATCAGCCACCGATTCAGCGGCGAGCATGCCCGACTTCATCGCGGTGTGGCTGCCTTTGATCTTGGCGAAGTTCAGGGTGCCGAGGTCGCAACCGATCAGCGCGCCGCCCTTGAAGACCATTTTCGGCAGCGAGTTCAGGCCACCTTTGCAGATCGCACGGGCGCCGTAGCTGATGCGCTTGCCGCCTTCCAGATACTGAGCCAGCACCGGGTGATGCTTGAGGCGCTGGAACTCGTCGAACGGCGACAGGTAGGTGTTGCTGTAGGACAGGTCAACGATCAGACCGACCACCACCTGATTGTTTTCCAGGTGATAAAGGAACGAGCCGCCGGTGTTTTCGGTGCCCATGATGTCCAGCGGCCAGCCGGCGGTGTGCACCACCAGACCTGGCTGATGTTTGGCCGGATCGATTTCCCAGATTTCTTTCAGACCGATGCCGTAGTGCTGGGCGTCGGCATCGCTGTCGAGGTTGTAGCGCTTGATCAGTTGCTTGCCGATGTGGCCACGGCAGCCTTCGGCGAACAGCGTGTATTTGCCACGCAGTTCCATGCCCGGGGTGTACAGGCCTTCTTTCGGGTTGCCTTCGCGGTCGACGCCCAGATCACCGGTGATGATCCCGCGTACCACGCCTTGCTCGTCGATCAGCGCTTCCTGAGCAGCGAACCCCGGGTAGATTTCTACGCCAAGGTTCTCGGCCTGCTGAGCCAGCCAGCGGCACAGGTTGCCGAGGGAGATGATGTAGTTACCTTCGTTGTGCATGGTCTTGGGCACAAAGAAGTCTGGAATCTTCTGCGCGTTTTCGGCGTTTTTCAGCACGAAAATATCGTCGCGGGTGACTGGCGTGTTCAGCGGCGCGCCGAGTTCCTTCCAGTCCGGGAACAGTTCGTTCAGAGCGCGTGGTTCGAACACGGCACCGGACAGGATATGTGCGCCGACTTCGGAGCCTTTTTCGACCACGCAGACGCTGATTTCCTTACCGGCTTCGGCGGCCTTCTGCTTCAGACGGCAGGCGGCGGACAGGCCAGCGGGGCCGGCACCGACGATGACCACGTCGAATTCCATGTATTCGCGTTCCACAGGCTATCTCCTACTCAAGGCTCAACAGTTTTTTTTCTAATTTGGAGGTTTGATGTCGCATCCGCTATTCCTTTACGTTAACGTCAAGGGGAATATTGGAGAACAGACCTTTCTCTCTAGGCGGCGCATTATATCTACACCACTCCTAGCGTCCAATACAAACGTTTGTTTGAATTGGCTCCAGCCCAGAGAAATCAAAGAAGCGCGGCTTATGAATGGTCATTTTGCTGTATTGACCGGAATAGGCGTTCCGGTCAAGATACGGGCGGTTTTGCGCTCGTCGTAGGCAGACTGGTGGTTTCAAGAGCACGTCTAAAGACAGGGCACAGGCAAATAGAAGGTGATGCGCAGCGCAGTCTGGCGCGCAGTTTACACCGCGTGAGGATCAATGACTTGTCGGTCACCACTGACGAACGGTCGCACCCCTCAACGCCGTGCAATCACCTCGCACCCCGGTCGGCGTTTTTAGAGGTGCCCTTTTAGCCTGATGAGCATCAACCGCCAGGTTCGCCTAGGCGACTTTCTTTTCACCGGAGAGTAACGAGGAATCCATGAAGGTTCTTGTAGCTGTCAAACGCGTTGTGGATTACAACGTCAAGGTTCGCGTCAAGGCGGACAATTCCGGCGTCGATCTCGCCAACGTCAAGATGTCGATGAACCCGTTCTGCGAAATCGCAGTGGAAGAAGCCGTACGCCTGAAAGAGAAAGGTGTTGCGACTGAAATCGTCGTCGTCTCCATCGGCCCGACCACCGCTCAGGAGCAGCTGCGTACCGCACTGGCTCTGGGTGCCGACCGTGCCATCCTCGTCGAATCCGCTGAAGATCTGACCTCGCTCGCCGTGGCCAAGCTGCTCAAGGCTGTGGTCGACAAGGAACAGCCGCAGCTGGTGATCCTCGGCAAACAGGCCATCGACAGCGACAACAACCAGACCGGCCAGATGCTCGCGGCACTGAGCGGCTACGGTCAGGGCACGTTCGCCTCGAAAGTCGAAGTCTCTGGCGACAGCGTTGCCGTGACCCGCGAAATCGACGGCGGCGCGCAGACAGTTTCCTTGAAACTGCCGGCAATCGTCACCACTGACCTGCGTTTGAACGAGCCGCGCTATGCGTCTCTGCCAAACATCATGAAAGCCAAGAAGAAGCCTCTTGAAGTGCTGACTCCGGACGCTTTGGGCGTTTCCACCGCCTCCACCAACAAGACCCTGAAAGTCGAAGCGCCGGCGGCACGCAGCGCAGGCATCAAGGTCAAGTCGGTGGCTGAACTGGTCGAGAAACTGAAAAACGAAGCGAAGGTAATCTGACCATGACTATCTTGGTAATCGCTGAACACGACAATAAAGTGTTGGCCCCGGCCACACTGAACACCGTGGCTGCTGCTGCCAAAATCGGCGGCGACATCCACGTTCTGGTTGCAGGTCAGGGCGCTGGCGCCGTGGCGGAAGCCGCTGCGAAAATCGCTGGCGTGAGCAAAGTCCTCAACGCTGACAATGCCGCTTACGCGCATCAGTTGCCGGAAAACGTTGCTCCTCTGGTTGCAGAGCTGGGCGCTGGCTACAGCCACATCCTGGCTGCCGCTACCTCCAACGGCAAAAACATCCTGCCGCGCGTTGCTGCGCAGCTGGACGTTGACCAGATCTCCGAGATCATCTCGGTCGAAAGCGCTGACACTTTCAAGCGTCCGATCTACGCCGGTAACGCCATCGCTACCGTACAGTCGACCGCGCCAATCAAAGTGATCACCGTGCGTGCCACCGGTTTCGACCCGGTTGCTGCTGAAGGTGGTTCGGCTGCTGTTGAAGCCGTCGCTGCTGCGCACAACGCGGGCACTTCGAGCTTCGTTGGCGAGGAGCTGGCCAAGTCCGACCGTCCGGAACTGACCGCTGCCAAGATCGTCGTTTCCGGCGGCCGCGGCATGCAGAACGGCGACAACTTCAAACACCTGTACGCCCTGGCCGACAAGCTGGGCGCTGCCGTCGGTGCTTCGCGCGCCGCGGTCGACGCAGGTTTCGTACCGAACGACATGCAGGTCGGTCAGACCGGCAAGATCGTTGCGCCACAGCTGTACATCGCCGTCGGTATCTCCGGCGCGATCCAGCACTTGGCCGGTATGAAAGACTCCAAAGTGATCGTTGCGATCAACAAGGACGAAGAAGCGCCGATCTTCCAGGTGGCCGATTACGGTCTCGTGGCGGATCTGTTCGAAGCAGTACCTGAGCTGGAGAAGCTGGTCTAATCCAGCGGCTTCACTTATAAAGAGCCCGACCTTTTGGTCGGGCTTTTTTTTGTCTTGGATTTGAGTGGGAGCGTTTTGCCATGGATCTGCGTTGCGGATGGTTGTTGGGATTGGCCCTGTTGCCGGGGCTGGCGATGGCCGCCGGCAAATGCGAACGCCTCGTCGTCACCGGCAGCCCGGACGCACCGCCGTATCTGTGGCAGGACCCGCAGAATCCCAAGCAGTTGATCGGCGCCAGCGCCGACCTGTTGCAACAAGTCGCCAAAGATCTCGGCATCAAGGTCGAGTTGCTTTACGCCGGCAAACGCTCGCAAGCCCTCGACGAAGTACGTAGTGGGCGCATGGACATGCTCGCCGACGCGCCGCTGACATTCACTGAGCTGGAAAACCTCGATTACGTCTATCCGCCATTGCTGGAAAACGACTATCTGGTGTGGACACGCAAAGGCTCGACACTGGTCTACAGCGAAGCCAAAGACCTGCACGGCCACGCGGGCGCGTTGTCGGAAAAGTCTCGAATCACCCAGGCATTCGGCACTTTCGCCGAGCAGAATCTGACCCTGACCAAGACAGCCAACCTCACCCAGGCCCTGCAGAAATTGCTTCTCGGTGAAGTCGAATATGTACTCGCCGGGCGCTACTCGGGCATGGCCGGCGCGCAGGCGTTGGGTATGGCCAATGATCTGCTGGCGTTCGAGCAACCCATCGACCGCCCGGGCCTGTTCCTCGCGGTTTCGCATAACTCGGCGTGCAACGATCCGTGGTTGCGCGGACAGCTAGCCAAAAAGATGACAGAATTGCCCGCGTCCGGACTGACGGAAGCCGCGCTGCAACGCAATATCGAGCGCTGGAAGGCGCAGCAGCAACAGCCGCAACCACCTGTCAGTGCCCCAAAACAGTAGGGATTCTTAGTGAGTATTCGACCTCTTTTCGCGGCTGTGGCCGTTCTGGCTCTGGCCGGTTGCGCAACCGATCCGGCACCCAATGAACAAATGCGCCTGACCGAGCAAGCCATCACCCAGGCCAAAGCTGTTGGCGCCACCGCCGACGAAGTGCCGGAAATGAAACTGGCCGAAACCAAATACAACCGCGCCAAAGGCAACATGGCTGACGAGTCCTACCGCAACGCACGCATGCGTTCGGAACAGGCTGAACTGGATGCACGTCTGGCCGAAGCCAAAGTGCTGACGCAAAAAAGTCAAGAACAGCTGAATGTGCTGAACACCCGTATCGTCCGACTGCGCAAGCAACTGGGAGATGCCCAATGAGCCTCAAGTCGAAACTTCTCGGCGGCCTGATCCTCGCCGGGTGTGTCAGCCTGTACGGCTGCGCCGGCCAGCACAGCGAATCCGCGCTGCAAGAAGCCAGTGCCGATTTCCAGAAGGTCAAGGAAGACTCCAATGTGCTGCGCATCGCGCCGAAAGACGTGATCCGCGCCGGTGAGTCGCTGGCCCGTGCCGATCGCCTGTCGACCTATTGGGGCAGCGGTTCGGACGTGGTGCATTACGCCTACCTGAGCCAGCGTTACAGCGAAATCGCCCGCGAGCACACCAATCAGGTGCTCAACGAAGAGCGCGCGGCGAAACTGGAACTGGATCGCCAGCGCTTGCAACTGGCCTTGCGTGAATCGAAGTTGCTCAGCGTGCAGCAACAGGGCAAATGGCTGGAAGAACAGATCGTAGCACTGGCCACCAGGCAGACTGACCGGGGTCTGGTGATGACGCTCGGCGACGTGCTGTTCGATACCGGTGAAGCGGAGCTGAAAAACTCGGCCAACCGTGTCGTCCTGAAAATCGTGCAGTTCCTGCAACTGAACCCGAAACGCGTGGTGCGCATCGAGGGCTACACCGACAGCACCGGCGGCAAACAGGAAAACCTCAAGCTGTCTCGTGACCGCGCGCAATCGGTCGCCGACGTGTTGATGGATCTGGGCATCGACGACAAACGCATTCAGGTCGAAGGTTACGGCGACGAATACCCGGTGGACGCCAACGCTTCCGAGCGCGGACGGGCACAGAATCGTCGGGTTGAGATTGTCTTCTCCGATGAAAAAGGCCAGCTCGGCGCCGCCCGTTAAGGGTTGCGTCTCTGGAAAGCCCGGGCTGTCATGCAGTGCCGGGCTTTTTTACGTCTGTCGAATGGCCCACAAATCAGTACAGTCAGGGGCAGACACCGCACTGTATGGTCGAGTAATGTAGCAACTGTCCCAGTACACTTCCAAACTGTTCCGGTATTGTTTCACACAAGAATAAAATGCCCGTGAAATCGAGTGCTGCGTCATGACCAATCTCTTGCTCTACCAACGTATTGCTCAGCAACTGGCCGAAGACATCCGCCGTGGTGTCTATCAACCGGGGGAGCGCGTGCCTTCGGTGCGCAAGATGAGTTCGCAGCTCAACGTCAGCCATGCGACGGTGTTGCAGGCTTACGCCAATCTCGAAGATCAGGGCTTGATTCGGGCGCGCCCGCAGTCCGGTTATTACGTGCATCAGACCCCCGCGCTGACTGCGCCGACGCCGGACATTGCCCGGGTCGAACGGCCGGGGCTGGTCACCCGCAGCAGCATCATTCAACAGGTTCTGGTCGAATCACGCCGCGAAGGCGTGTTCCCGCTGGGTGCGGCCGTGCCGAGTGTCGATTACCTGCCGGTGCGCGCACTGCATCAGCAACTGGCCAAGGTCACCCGCTTCCATAGTCCGCGTGCTTTCAGCTACATGTTCAGCCCCGGTTTTGAGCCGCTGCGCCGGCAAGTGGCGATCCGCATGCGCGACGCCGGTGTGGTGGTCGATCCGTCGGAAGTGGTGATCACCCACGGTTGTGTCGACGCCTTGCAGATGTCGTTGCGCGTACTGACCCGGCCTGGTGATCTGATCGCCGCCGAATCGCCAACCTATTACGGTTTGCTGCAACTGGCCGATCTGCTCGGCCTGAAAGTTATCGAGATTCCGAGCGATCCCGCCACCGGCATGAGCCTTGAGGCTCTGCAACTGGCTGCCAACCAATGGTCGATCAAAGCGCTGGTGCTGACCACGCGCCTGAGCAATCCGCTGGGCGGCACCATGCCCGAAGAGCGGCAGAAGCAGTTGCTGCGGTTGGCTTCGGATTTCGACATCCAGATTGTCGAAGATGATATCTACGGCGAACTGATGTTCGAGCAAGGCAAAACCAAAGCGCTCAAGGCTTATGACCGACTGGACCGGGTGATCTACTGTTCAAGCTTCTCCAAGACCCTGTCACCCGGTGTGCGCATCGGCTGGATGATCGCCGGCAAGTACCAGCAGGAAATCCAGCGCTTGCAGACCTTCAGCACCCACTCGGCGTGCAGCGTGACGCAAATGGCGATTGCCGCCTATCTGGAAAACGGCGGTTATGACCGGCATTTACGGTACATCCGCCAGGAATACCGGAAAAACCTCAGCGCCTTCCAGTTGGCGGTGCAGCAGTACTTCCCCGAAGGCACGCAAATGACCCGGCCCACGGGCGGTTTCATCCTTTGGGTGAGCTTGCCGGGGAGGGTCAATACGCAAGAATTGCATGTGCGTGCGTTGCAGCAGGGCATCAGCATTGCGCCGGGACTGATCTTCAGTAATACCGAGCAGTTCAACCACTGTATCCGCCTCAACTGCGGGATTCCGTGGAACCGCGAGGCGGAGCGGGCGCTGATGACCCTGGGGATGCTGGCGACGCAACTGTGTCAGGAAACTGCTGGCGGATTCTGAACGAGCGCTGGCTGATGCTTGTCTTGTGGCGCCCAACAAGCGAGCATATGGCCCTCTGCCGTTAGTGTCGTTGGGTCCATGAAAGCGATTTTTCCTGCTGCTTGGGTTTTGTTGGGTTTGCTGATGATCGGTCATGCGCCTGGCGCCGTGGCCGCTGCGGTTCAGGAAAAACCGGCTGCGACGAGCCCCGCGAAAAAAAATCCACCTGTGCAGAAAGCCGCTACGGCGAAGAAAACCCAGCAAAAAGTCATCAAGAAGCGTAAGCCGGTCGCCTCGAAATCAAAACCCGCCAGCGAAGTGGTGAAAACCAAATTGCCGCCGGCCAGACTCGATCTGAGCCTGCCCAAGGACATGGTTCAGGAGTTGAAGCCCAAAGGCACGGTTGAGTTGCCCAAGCGCGAGCCGATCCTGCCGCAGATGTTTGGCGAAAAAAACAACGGATTCCAGCTCAACGGCCGCTTGCTCAGCAATGAAATGCAGTTGCAGCTGCGTAACGAAGAGCGCCGCGAAGTCGAAGGCGCAGCACTGGATTTCGAATTCAAACAGTAAATCCAGACCATCTGTGACCCGCAGACCAGACGCTTTGTCGGAGACTGGTCAGTCACATTCAGTTATCGGTGAAAACCCCGGTTCCGGGAATTTGAAACAGCCGTTTTAGCGGTTACTCTGTTCCGCGTCCCTTTTACACATTGCCCGTCGCGAGGAATTGTTCGTCATGAAATGCCGTGAAGGCTGTGGCGCTTGCTGCATTGCCCCATCGATCAGTTCGCCGATTCCCGGCATGCCTGATGGCAAACCTGCCGGCGAACGTTGCGTGCAGCTCTCGGTCGAAAACCTGTGCACCATTTTCGGCCGCCCTGAGCGCCCGGCAGTCTGTTCCGGCTTCGCAGCGGATGTCGAAGTCTGTGGCAGCAGCTCGGAAGAAGCGATCAGATTGATCGGCTGGTGGGAGCAGATGACGGCGGCGTGATGTGTCAAACGAACGGAACTTCAACAATAAGGAATAAGACTATGGGTTCGCTGCATCGTATCGCTGTGTTGTGTGGTTTGACCGCTGTGCTGGCCACGTCCGTCGCCCAGGCTGAAGACTGGAAAGTCGCCAAGAACGAGGACGGCATCATGGTTTCCCTGAGTGAAGTGCCGGGCTCGGACTACAAGTCCTACCAAGGCGTTGCGCTGATGAAAACCACCGTTGCCAAACTGCGCGCACTGCAGGAAGACGTCTCCGGCGCCTGCGCCTGGATTCACGAGTGCAAGACCCAGAAACTGCTCAAGCACGAAGGCGACAAGAGCTGGACCTACACCCAGTTCAACACCCCTTGGCCAGTCACCCCGCGTGACTCGGTGATCGAAGTCACCACCGTCGAAGGCGCCGACGGCAGCTTGACCCGCAACCTCAAAGGTCTGCCGACGTACGTTCCTGAAGAAAAAGGCTTTGTCCGCGTGCAGCAGGTCAAAGGCTTCTGGAAGTTCGTACCGAAGGGCGACCAGGTTGAAGTCACTTATCAAGTGCACACCGAACCAGGTGGCAGCGTGCCAGCAATGGTTGCCAACAAATTTGTCGTCGATGCTCCGTTCAACACCCTCAAAGCTTTGAAAGAACGCGCCGAGAAGTAATCGGCCCGCGTTCAGCGAAACGCCCCGAACAAGTCGGGGCGTTTTGTTTTGTATCTATATTGTGTTTCCAGATATGCGTTGCACGAAATTTTCACAAAGTGTTCCTGACAATTCGCCCGCTCTGTTTGCCCGCTGCCATAAATGAAAGTGTCTGGCGGTGGGGCAGTAATCAATGGCAATGGTGCGGGTGATCGTGCAACATTTGCGCACCGCGCAAGCCCCGGGGTCTGGAATGACCAATAGAGGGCATGGCGCCGCTGTATTTTTGCAACTTCAACTTCCAATGGGTCCTAAAACGACATGGCAAACCCGGACGCCCTGAATCAGCAGCGATCTTCTGCTCGCCTGCTGCAACCGACCGTCAAATCGCATCTGGCCTACACGCTGCTTTGCGCGCTGGTCATGATGGTGATGTTTTCCGTGCTGCGCCTCGCGCTGCTGGTCTACAACCGCGAGATGATCCTCGACACCCCGGCTTCGACTTTCCTTGAAGCCTTCGCCAACGGCCTGCGTTTCGACCTGCGTCTGGTGGTTTACGTGTGCATTCCGCTGGTGCTGGCGCTGTTCAGTGCGCGCGCCATGGCGGCACGCGGTTTCTTCCGTCTGTGGCTGACGATCGCCTCGAGCATTGCGCTGTTTCTCGGCCTGATGGAGATGGATTTCTACCGCGAGTTCCACCAGCGCCTCAACGGTCTGGTGTTCCAGTATGTGAAAGAAGACCCGAAAACCGTGATGAGCATGCTCTGGTACGGTTTCCCGGTGGTTCGCTATCTGCTGGCATGGGTCATCGGCACCGTCATCCTGACACTGGCGTTCAAAGGCGCCGACCGTGCCACGCGTCCGCGCGGTCCTTTCAGCGGCGGTAGCGTCAGCACCCGTCAGGTGGCGCCGTGGTACACCCGTCTTGCGGTATTTGTGGTCTGCCTGCTGATCTGCGTGGTTGCCGCCCGTGGCACTCTGCGTCAAGGCCCGCCAATGCGTTGGGGTGACGTGTACACCACCGATTCGAACTTCGCCAACCAGCTCGGCCTTAATGCCACGCTGTCACTGATCGAGGCCGCCAAGTCCCGCATGGGCGAGGATCGCGACAATATCTGGAAAGCCACGTTACCGCAGGAGCAAGCGCAGAAAGTCGTGCGCGACATGCTGCTGCTGCCGGATGACAAACTGGTCGATGCCGATATTGCCGCCGTGCGCCGTGATTACACGCCGCCGACCGACAAGACCCTGCCGATCAAGAACGTTGTGGTGATCCTGATGGAAAGCATGGCCGGTCACTCGGTCGGTGCATTGGGCGCGCCAGGCAACATCACGCCATACCTGGACAAACTGTCGAAGGAAGGCCTGTTGTTCGACCGCTTCTTCTCCAACGGTACGCACACTCACCAGGGCATGTTCGCGACCATGGCCTGCTTCCCCAACCTGCCAGGTTTCGAATACCTGATGCAGACCCCGGAAGGCAGCCACAAGTTGTCCGGCCTGCCGCAGGTGCTCAGCGCCCGTGATTACGACGACGTGTACGTCTACAACGGCGACTTCGCCTGGGACAACCAGTCGGGCTTTTTCAGCAACCAGGGCATGACCAACTTCGTTGGCCGTAACGACTTCGTCAACCCGGTGTTCTCCGATCCGACGTGGGGCGTGTCCGACCAGGACATGTTCGACCGTGGCCTGCAGGAGCTGAAAGCACGCGAAAACGGCAAGCCGTTCTATGCGCTGCTGCAAACCCTGTCCAACCACACGCCATACGCCTTGCCGACGCCATTGCCGGTCGAGCGCGTGACCGATCGTGGCAGCCTCAACGAACACTTGACCGCCATGCGCTACTCCGACTGGGCGCTGGGTCAGTTCTTCGAGAAGGCGCGCAAAGAGCCGTACTTCAAGGAAACGCTGTTCGTCATCGTCGGCGACCACGGTTTCGGCAACGAACGCCAGATCACCGAAATGGACCTGGGTCGCTTCAACGTGCCGATGCTGATGATTGCGCCGGGCATTCAGGAGAAGTTCGGTACCCGTGACCACACCGTGGGTACGCAGATCGACATCGTGCCGACCATCATGGGCCGTCTCGGTGGCGAAGTGCGTCACCAGTGCTGGGGCCGTGACTTGCTCAACCTGCCTGAAGGCGACACCGGTTTCGGTGTGATCAAGCCGTCGGGCAGCGAGCAGACCACTGCCATCGTCACCGCTGACCAGATTCTGGTGTTGCCGAGAGACAAGGACATGGGGCCGAAGATGTGGCAGTACCAACTGGGTGCCAATCCGCACGCCGAAGTGGTACCGAATGCACCGCGTACCGCCGAGTTGAAACTCAAACTCGAAGCGTTCCTGCAAACGGCAACCAAAAGCCTGATGGATAACACCGCCGGTGTCATCCACGGCAAGCCGGATTGATCGCTCGCCTACAGTAAAATCCGCGCAATAAAAAAGAGGCCCTGAACAGGGCCTCTTTCTTTTTACGCTTGAAGCGTTATATCCGACCGAGTAACAGCAGGACCAACAGCACCACCAACACCACGCCGATAATGCCCGATGGACCGTAACCCCAACTTCTGGAGTGCGGGAAGACCGGCAGACCACCGATCAGCAACAGGATCAGGATAATGATTAGAATTGTGCCCATGTCGATTTCCTTGTTGATAGTGTTCGAGAAGTCTTGGTATTCAAGGGCGACTGGAGACTAAGTAATTCCAGACGGCTTACAAATTCCGACCGGTGCGCGTGAAAGAAAATTCAATGTTTTTTTAATGTATTTGGATTGCTCGATTATTTCCTTTGCAGCGAAAAGATCGCAGCCTCGTTTCACTCGACAGCTCCTGCACGAATCCAAGTAGGAGCTGCCGAAGGCTAAGATCTTTTGATCTTGCATTCAGCAACTTGATGGAGCGTGGGCGCGCGCCAATCCTTCGCTACACTCCGCGCATCTTCCCCGGAACAACAAGGCTGTGTGCTATGCAAAATCGCATGATGATCACTGGTGCGGGCTCGGGCCTGGGTCGCGAAATCGCGCTGCGCTGGGCGCGTCAAGGCTGGCAACTGGCCTTGTCCGACGTCAGCGAACCCGGCCTGCAGGAAACCTTGAAAATGGTCCGTGAGGCGGGCGGTGACGGTTTTGTTCAGCGCTGCGATGTGCGTGATTACAGCCAGCTCACTGCGTTCGCTCAGGCCTGCGAAGAGAAACTCGGCGGCATCGACATCATCGTCAACAACGCCGGTGTCGCCTCCGGCGGTTTCTTCAGCGAACTGTCGCTGGAAGACTGGGACTGGCAGATCGCGATCAACCTGATGGGCGTGGTCAAGGGCTGCAAGGCATTCCTGCCGCTGCTTGAACAAAGCAAAGGCAAAATCATCAACATCGCCTCCATGGCCGCACTGATGCAAGGCCCGGCGATGAGCAACTACAACGTGGCCAAGGCCGGCGTGGTTGCACTCTCGGAAAGCCTGTTGATTGAACTGGCGCAACAGGAAGTCGCCGTGCATGTCGTTTGCCCGTCATTCTTCCAGACCAACTTGCTCGACTCGTTCCGTGGCCCGACGCCGGCGATGAAGGCGCAGGTCGGCAAGTTGCTGGAAAGTTCGCCGATCACGGCGGCGGACATCGCCGACTACATTTATCAGCAAGTGGCGGCCGGCGAGTTCATGATCCTGCCCCACGAACAAGGGCGCATGGCGTGGGCTATCAAGCAGAAGAATCCGCAACTGCTCTACAACGAGATGACTTCCATGGCCGAAAAAATGCGCGCCAAAGCCAAACAGAATAACGGCTGACCTTGCCCGTTGCAGACGGCATCGTTAGGGTGGCCGCAATGGTCACCCTGTCGAGACGCGTCAATGCTCAATTACTTGTGGTTCTTCCTCGCGGCGTTGTTTGAAATCGCCGGTTGTTTCGCCTTCTTCATGTGGCTGCGCCAGGGCAAAAGTGCTCTGTGGGTGATTCCTGCGCTGCTCAGTCTGACCTTGTTCGCGTTGTTGTTGACTCGCGTCGAAGCCAATTATGCCGGGCGCGCCTACGCCGCGTACGGCGGGATCTACATCGTCGCGTCGATTGGCTGGCTGATGGTGGTCGAGCGGGTTCGTCCATTGAGTTCGGACTGGATCGGCGTGGCGTTGTGCGTGATCGGCGCCAGCGTGATTCTGTTCGGGCCGCGATTTTCTGCGGCGTGAGGGTTGGTTGTCGGAAACGTCTGACGGCTTGATGCGAGCATGGCTGTAAGGCAAAACTGATTTGCCCTCCATGCATTGTAGAGCCGCGGCAAGCCGCGCATCTTCAGGGTTCGCTAACCCTGAAGGACGAATCTCATGCTTGTACTCAGCCGTGTCGTTGGTGAGTTGATTTCAATCGGTGATGACATCACCTTGCGCGTTCTGTCAGTGAACGGCTCCAGCGTGCGTTTTGGCGTCGAGGCGCCACAAAAGGTCAACGTGCACCGCGCGGAGGTCTATGAGCGGATTCAGCGCAAGCAGGCCACGCAGAAAGTTCGCTGAGGATTTCAATCGAACAGATGCTTGGGCACATCGTGCTTGAGCATCAACTGGCACTGCTCGCTTTCCGGGTCGAAGACGATCAGCGCCTGGCCTTTGGTCAAGGCCTGACGCACGCGCAGCACGCGGGTTTCCAGTGGCGTGTCATCGCCATTGTCGGTGCCGTCGCGAGTGACGAAATCTTCGATGAGGCGGGTGAGGGTGTCGACTTCAAGTTGGTCGTGGGGAATGAGCATGGGCACCTCGGTCAAATCAATGTCGGGATGCTACGGCGATTGCGGGTTGGCTGCCAGTTTTGTGTTGCCTGTACTGACGCCATCGCGAGCAGGCTCACTCCTACAAGGGAACGCATTCCCAAGGTAGGCCTTCGCCTGCTCGCGATAGCGGTATTCCAAACAACGATGATTTAACTATCGGAACGCTGCCCCACCAGACTGTCCACCGACGGCACCCGCGTATCGCTCTCCATCTGCGTGTCATGTTCAATCTGATGACTGAAGCGATCCAGCGAAGCATTCGCCGGTGCCGCATCGCTGGCAAACACCGGCGGACTCAGAATGTAAGCCCCGAGCAGTCGGCTCAGAGCCGCCAGGCTGTCGATGTGCGTGCGCTCATAACCATGGGTCGCATCACAGCCAAAGGCGAGCAGGGCGGTGCGGATATCGTGGCCGGCCGTCACCGCCGAATGCGCATCGCTGAAGTAATAACGGAACAGGTCGCGGCGCACCGGCAGTTCGTTTTCACCGGCCAGACGCAGCAAATGTCGCGACAGGTGATAGTCGTACGGGCCGCCGGAATCCTGCATCGCCACACTCACTGCGTGTTCGCTGGAGTGCTGGCCAGGAGCGACCGGCGCGATGTCGATGCCGACGAATTCGCTGACGTCCCACGGCAATGCTGCCGCCGCGCCGCTGCCTGTTTCTTCGGTGATGGTAAACAGCGGATGGCAGTCGATCATCAGTTCCTGACCGCTGTCGACGATGGCTTTGAGTGCCGCCAGCAGTGCCGCAACCCCGGCCTTGTCATCGAGGTGGCGGGCGCTGATGTGGCCGCTTTCGGTAAACTCCGGCAGCGGATCGAACGCCACCACGTCGCCGATGCTGATACCCAGCGAATCGCAATCGGCCTTGGTCGCACAGTAGGCGTCCAGACGCAGTTCGACGTGATCCCAACTGATGGGCATCTCGTCCACTGCAGTGTTGAAGGCATGCCCGGAGGCCATCAGCGGCAAGACACTGCCGCGAATCACACCGTTGTCGGTAAACAGGCTGACGCGGCTGCCCTCGGCGAAACGGCTCGACCAGCAGCCGACCGGGGCGAGGGTCAGACGGCCGTTGTCTTTGATCGCACGGACGGCGGCGCCGATAGTATCGAGGTGCGCCGAGACGGCGCGGTCGGGGCTGTTTTTCTTGCCCTTGAGCGTGGCGCGAATGGTGCCGCGCCGGGTCATTTCGAACGGGATGCCGAGTTCCTCCAGACGCTCGGCGACGTAACGCACGATGGTGTCGGTGAACCCGGTGGGACTGGGAATGGCGAGCATTTCCAGAAGGACTTTTTGCAGGTAGTTGAGATCCGGTTCGGGGATTTGCGTGGTCATGGAAACTCCTGATGGGTTGAGCACACCGATGGTTTCGATGAGGAAATATGGGTGGTGGATTTAAGGGCCTCTTCGCGAGCAGGTCGAATCGTCGCACCGTCGCTCCCACAGGGGAATGCATTCCAAATGTGGGAGCGAGCTTGCTCGCGAAGGCGTCAGCCCAGACAAAGCGGATTCAAGAAACAACCGGCTGACTGTGCGGAAACAACAAATCGACAAACCGCTCCGCCGTCGGTTGCGGCTCATGGTTGGCCAACCCGGCGCGTTCGTTGGCCTCGATAAACACGTACTCCGGTTGATCCGCCGCTGGCACCATCAAGTCGAGGCCAACCATCGGAATATCCAGCGCTCGCGCCGCGCGCACGGCGGCATCGACCAGGGTCGGGTGCAGAATCGCCGTGACGTCTTCCAGAGTGCCGCCGGTGTGCAAATTTGCCGTGCGCCGCACAAACAAATGTTCACCGGCCGGCAGAATGCTGCTGTAGTCATACCTGGCCGCATGCAGGGTGCGCTGGGTTTCGTGGTCCAGCGGGATCTTGCTTTCGCCGCTGGTGGCCGCTTGCCGACGGCGGCTCTGCGCCTCGATCAACGCGCCCACCGAATGCTGACCATCGCCAACCACTTCCGCCGGTTTGCGAATCGCTGCAGCGACCACTTCAAAGCCAATCACCAGAATCCGCAGATCAAGCCCTTCGTGGAAGCTTTCCAGCAGCACGCGGCTATCAAATTGCTTCGCCGTTTCGATGGCCTGCTGCACCTCTTCGATGCTCTGCAGATCCACCGCCACGCCCTGGCCCTGTTCGCCGTCGAGCGGCTTGACCACCACTCGCTGATGCTCGTCGAGGAAGGCCAGGTTATCGTCGGCATTTCCGGCCAGTTGCTGCGAAGGCAGGTTCAGACCGGCGCCCTTCAGCACTTTGTGCGTGAGGCTTTTGTCCTGACACAAACTCATGCTGATCGCGCTGGTCAGGTCGCTCAGCGATTCGCGGCAACGCACGCGACGCCCGCCGTGGCTGAGGGTGAACAGCCCGGCATCGGCGTCATCCACCTGCACGTCGATGCCGCGTCGATGAGCTTCTTCAACGATGATCCGCGCATACGGATTGAACTGCGCCTCCGGCCCCGGGCCCAGAAACAACGGTTGGTTGATGCCGTTCTTGCGCTTGATGGCGAAGGTCGACAGGTTGCGAAAACCGAGCTTGGCATAAAGACTTTTCGCCTGGCGGTTGTCGTGCAACACCGACAGATCCAGATAGCTCAGGCCGCGACTCATGAAGTGTTCGATCAAGTGCCGCACCAGCACTTCACCGACTCCCGGGCGCGAGCACTGCGGATCAACCGCCAGGCACCACAGGCTGCTGCCGTTTTCTGGATCGTTGAAGGCTTTTTGATGGTTCAGGCCCATGACACTGCCGATCACCGCGCCGCTGTCTTCGTCCTCGGCCAGCCAATACACCGGGCCGCCCTGGTGATGCGGAGTCAGCCGTGTGGCATCGATCGGCAACATGCCGCGTGCCTGATACAACAGATTGATCGCCTGCCAGTCCGCCTCACTCTGTGCACGGCGGATACGAAAGCCGCGAAACACTCGGGTGGCCTGACGATAATCGCTGAACCACAGGCGCAAAGTGTCGGACGGGTCGAGAAACAATTGCGTCGGCTCCAGGCCGAGAATCTGCTGCGGTGCAGCGACGTACAGCGCGATATCGCGCTCGCCGGGCTGCTCTTTGAGCAGTTCCTGCGCCAGCGATGCCGGGTCAGGAAAGGTGTGGCCGATCAGTAACCGGCCCCAGCCGCAATGCAGCGCAATCGGCTCGGCGGCCAACGTGCTGCCGTCTTCGGCCAGACGTGCCTGCAAGCGTTCGTAGGACGGTGCCTGACCGCGAAGCAGCCGCTGGTTGATGGCCGTGGCGTGGGGTTTCATCGATCAGATTCCTTGTTCACTGAGCCACAGGTTCAGGGCCGCCAGTTGCCACAGTTTCGAACCGCGCAACGGCGTCAGTTGGCCTTGCGGATCGGTCAGCAATTTATCGAGCATGGCCGGGTTGAACAGGCCGCGATCCTGACTCGGATCAAGCAGCAGTTCGCGTACCCAGTTCAGCGTGTCGCCCTGCAAGTGCTTGAGGCCGGGCACCGGGAAGTAGCCTTTTTTGCGGTCGATCACTTCACTCGGAATGACTCGGCGTGCAGCTTCTTTCAGCACTTGTTTACCGCCATCCGGCAGCTTGAATTGGCCCGGGACACGGGCCGACAGTTCAACCAGTCGATAGTCGAGAAACGGCGTACGCGCCTCCAGACCCCAGGCCATGGTCATGTTGTCGACGCGTTTGACCGGGTCGTCGACCAGCATCACCGTGCTGTCCAGACGCAGGGCTTTGTCGACGGCTGCGTCGGCGCCGGGCTGGGCGAAATGTTCTTTCACAAAATCACCGGCCGCGTCATGCGCAGTCAACCATTGCGGTTGCACGGTGGCGGCGTAGTCGTCATAGCTGCGATCGAAAAACGCATTGCGATACGCCGCATACGGATCGGCTGCGCCATCGACTTGCGGGTACCAGTGATAACCGGCAAACAGTTCGTCGGCACCTTGGCCGCTCTGTACCACCTTGCAGTGCTTGGCGACTTCGCGCGACAGCAGATAGAAAGCGATGCAGTCATGGCTGACCATCGGCTCGCTCATCGCACGGAACGCGGCGGGCAGCTGCTCGATGATCTCTTTTTCGTCGATGCGCAATTGGTGATGCTGAGTGCCGTAGTGTTTGGCGATCAGATCGGAATACTGAAACTCGTCACCGCGTTCGCCGCCGGCATCCTGGAAACCGATGGAGAAGGTCGACAGGTTCTCCACGCCGACTTCACGCAACAGGCCAACGAGCATGCTCGAATCGACGCCGCCGGACAGCAGCACACCAACATCCACCGCCGCACGTTGACGAATCGCCACCGCCTCGCGAGTGCTGTCGAGGACGCGGTCGACCCAGTCTTCCAGCTTTAGGTTTTTCTCGTCTTCGTGCGGGCCGTAAGGCAGGGTCCACCAGGTTTTCTGCTCGGTGCGGCCGTCGGCTTCAACGCGCATCCAGGTCGCCGGTGGCAGCTTTTCAATGCCGGCCAGCAGGGTGCGTGGCGCCGGGACCACGGCATGGAAGTTCAGGTAGTGATTGAGCGCCACCGGATCGAGGATCGGGTTGATGTCGCCGCCCTTGAGCAGCGCCGGCAAGGCCGAAGCAAAACGCAAACGCTGACCAGTGCGCGACAGGTACAACGGCTTCACGCCGAGACGGTCGCGGGCGATGAACAGGCGTTGGGCGTCGCGTTCCCAAATGGCAAACGCGAACATGCCGTTGAGCTTCGGCAGCAGCGCTTCGCCCCAGGCGTGATAGCCCTTGAGCAGCACTTCGGTATCGCCACCGGAATAGAAGGCGTAACCCAGCGCTTCGAGTTCGGCGCGCAGTTCCGGGAAGTTGTAGATCGCGCCATTGAAGGCCAGGGACAGGCCCAGTTGACTATCGATCATCGGCTGCGCCGAGCCGTCCGACAGGTCCATGATTTTCAGGCGTCGATGGCCCAGGGCAATCGGCCCTTGGGCATGGAAGCCCCACGCGTCGGGGCCGCGAGGGGCCAGGTGATGGGTGATTCTCTCGATCGCTGCAAGGTCTGCAGGTTGTTGATCAAAACGTAACTCGCCAGCTAATCCGCACATAAAGTCCTTACCGGTTTTTCCGTTGGGGAGGGGTCAAGCCGTACCTCGCCAAAAGGGCGGGTACTCAGAAACTGACCCGCCGCGGTAAGTGGAGTTTTAGAACGATAAGTTATAAGGCGGATAGCACGACAAAGCGTGCTTGCAATCATTGCCGAGTGACGGCGAGTCAGGGCTGGGGCGCGGGGACAGCCTGTTGACTGTGCAAACGCCAGCCAGCACTGGGCGAATACACCACGGCTGGCTGATAGCTAGAGCGACTCAAAGGATGGCGAATACGCCAGGCCAAGGGGTTGGGTTCCACTTCGTACACTGTTGCGTCGATCTGGATGTAGTGACGCCCGTTGAAGTTCAGCACCCGGCGATCATCGTCGTCGGAGTACGCGTCATCCGTCACCCGGTTTGCAACGTGAGAAGGGACTTCATAGCCGGTCAATGCGCGTTTCCACAGCCGATACCCTTGCTGCAGGTGCGCATGCTCTTGCACTTCGAATGTCTTGAAGTATTCCCCTGCCGATTCGCCGCTGGCATCCGCACCGAGGCTTTGTGTATCGGTGGCTGCCAATGACTTTTGCAGGTCCAGCAGTTGCCCCAACGCGGTGTGCTTTTCTCTGCTCGTCCAGTTTTCGAGGCCGGTGAACACTGTGCCCAGCAAGGCATCGGCTGCGGTGGTGCGCCAGTGCCGGCTGAACTCATAAATCAAAGTGGCGGAAAGGGGCGGGCGCCTGCGTCGCAGATGATTTTCCCGGCGCTGGACATGCACACTTTCATTGACATTGGCCACCGGTACGGCCACTTCTTTGACGTCGGATAACAGCTTGTCCAGGCGATGCATGAAAAGAGAGTGAAACATGCACTTGTCCAGCGGGGTGAAAGCAATATCGTCTTTTAACGACATGTTGGTGTGGTCGCGATTTAAAAAGTCATCTTGGTCGATGTTGTTCAGGTGCGAGGCAATCGAACTGCGCAAAGAAGGCATTGCTATGATGTGCGTTGCCAGTCTTGTTCTGATGTTGTCTTCGTCTTTTTCCTCATAAAAGCCTTGGCCTGGATCATTGGGGATATAAAGGATGTAGCTGTCTTGCGTCGCTGTCGGGTTCAGGCGACAGACGATCAGTGTTGCGTGAATCGTATACTTGCGAAAAAGTTTTACCGACATCAGACGGATTTTTTCCTGATTGAAAGTTGCACCGTTGTCGATATCGTTATTGTCGTTGGTAAAGTCCACCAAGGTAGACAGTAATTCATCGGATATGCGTTTGGTCAGGGATTTCTCGTAGGCTGCAAGTCTCATATTGAGTTTGCCCAGACTAACCGCACTCAGTCGAACACTCGACACTTCAAAAGTGAGGTTGAGATGTTTCTGATAGGCGCCGCCGAGGTCGAGGGTACGGCTCAACGCCGCAAAATCGTGGGCAGTGATGCTGGCCTGATCGGCCGGTTCGAACGGCGCATCCTGAGGGTCGGGTTGCGTTTTACTGTCGAGGGAAAAGTGATATTTACCCGTTTCGGTATCGGTGAAGTTGAGCATCGCCGCATGCAGCAGGCTCAGGCTGAGCGCCGCTGTGTGCTTGGTGGCCGCCGGTTTGAGCGTGATGGTGTCATGATTTCGGAATGCGTTGGCGTATTGCTTCTGCAACTCAATTCTGAGCATTCGGCCGCAGAATTTTTCCGGCGTTGCCAGTTCGCGAAGCATTTTCTCGAAATAGTTCTGATAAGGGATCGCCTTGACCAGGGTTGAGCGCAGCCCCGCCAGTTTCGCGGCATCAGCGTTGGGTAAGCCATGGGAGATGAAACGCTCGAGGATCTTGGCTTTGTCCCAGTCATTGATTTTGTCGAGTAGCGCCTTGACCGTTTCGTCGTTGGGTAATGTGTTTGGCTGTTTGTCCAGTAATGAAGTCATGCGGCAAATCTCGTCGTCGATCGGAGTTCTCATGTTATGGCGTCGCCGGAGTGTTGAATAACGCCATTAGTTGATTGATTGGCTTATTCAAACAACCATTTTTTGATTGAAGCATATAACTATGTACCACCCTGCGCGCGCGGGTGGTACATAGTTATACTGATGATGAGAGACGTTGTTGGTTTGCTGGGTTTTTGTCAGAACTTCGAGCTGTTGGTTATTGCTTGAAAGCGCTAAGGTTGATGTTCTAACCCGCAATAAAGGACTATTGCCAATGTCAGCCGAAGCAAAAAAAGAACAGCTATTGCAAAACACGATTTTGAGCGCGTTGCTGGACGCCACAGGGGATCTGGACAGCGCCGAAGCCTTGCAGAAAATCCTGCCGGCGCATTGGCTGAAAGCGACCCCGGCGACGTTATCTGCCCTTGATCAGACCGTCCGTGATCTGCACTCGGTTCAGCTTGTCGTGCAGAAGGATCTGGATGCGCTGAAACCCTTGCAGGCGTTCTGCATTGACGAACTGAGCAGTGCCTTGAAAAGCAAATGGTCGCTGACCTTTGATGTTGAAAAAGATCTGTTGAGCCTGCCCGGCGTCGACTGCGGGTGCCCGGCCACATCGACCGACAAGGATGGTATCCAGACGATCCCGCACGCGACGCAGACGCTGCTGCAAGCGGCCATGCAGAACTTCAGCGAAGATGAGGCGACAGACTCGTTTCCCGAGGGCAGTCTGGTGCGGATAAGCAGTGCGCCGGCGGGTGTGGAGGGGCTGACTCCAGTTGCCTTCGCCAGGTTTTGCCGGGAGCTGGATCTGGGCAAGCGCTATCAGGCGCATTTTCAGCAGGTCTTTGGTCTGCGCAGCAGCGACGACAAGGTGATCGCCACGCGTTCGATGACTCGCGATATCGCGAAAATGAAAAGGTTGTTACTGCAACTGGACATGCACCTGGCGGTACTGAAAAACCACCTCACACCGGCAGGCCTGCAAATGCTGCAGACACTGATTGATGCTGACGGCGTGGTGTCAGCGAAAACGCTGTACTACAACAAGCGCCCGCTGATCATGCAAGGCATCGAGATCCTCGATAGCTGTGTCTGGGGCGTCGTGGTGTTTTCCGCCCGTTCCGTGGAGCTGTATCCGGATGAATGGTGCCTGGTGTACATGGCCGCAGAGCCAGAACGTCCGCTGTACGAATACTCCAGTTTCAATGCATTCAAGCAATACCTCACCCGGCAGTTGAAAGAGAAACGCTACAAGGATTATTTCGCCAACAGCATCGACGAGGATGACAAGGCGGATTTCTTCAAGACGTTCGCCGAGACCGCCGAGTTGGGGCACATCAAACAACTGCCGATCAGCGTGCCGCTCTTTGAATTCATGGTGCAAAGCCATGTCGGCAAGCTGCAACTGGATGCGCGCAAGCTGGCGGTACCGACCGAGGATATCGATGAGGATGTGCGCCAGAAACGCTTGCTGGATATGCTCCAGTTGGGGGTGAGTGTGGTTTCGGTAGCCGGTCTGGTCGTGCCGGTGCTCGGGCAATTGATGATGGGCGTTGCCGTCGGGCAGTTACTGGGCGAGGTCTACGAAGGTGTCGAGGACTGGCGCCGTGGCGATCACCAGCAAGCGCTTTCACACTTGCTCAGTGTGGTGGAGAACATCGCGCTGATGGCTGCGTTTGCCGGCGGGCAAAAAGTGCTCGGCACGCTCGGCCGCAAACTGGTGAAGTCACACCCCGATTTTTTCGGGCAATTCACCACCATTCTCAATCGGTCCGGCAAGCCACGGCTGTGGAAACCCGACATGGTCAGTTATGAGCATCAGCTTCCTTGGGGGGTGACCATGGCCGATAACTCGGAGGAGTTCTATCAGGTTGGCGCCAAGACCCTCGGTCGCGTCGACCATCGGATCTTCGCCGTTACCTACGATTCAGCATCTGAGGGCTGGCGCCTCGAACATCCGCAGCGCCCGCAGGCTTATGCGCCGCCGTTGGAGCGGCATGTCGAGGGTGGCTGGCGACTGGCGACCGACCATGCCGAGCAGTGGAACAGTGCCGCCTACACCCTCAAACGCATCGATCCGAATCTGAGTGAGTTCAGCGACACCGATCTGGATATGATCCGCCGGCTCAGTGGCACCTCGCACGAGCAGTTGCTGCGGATCTTCAATGACAATCTGCCGCTGCCGGGGCGGTTGCGCGATGCCGTGGAGCGTGTGCGCATCGAGCGCCAGTTGCGGCAACTGATCCGCGAGCTGGAGCACGGCGAAATCCATTCCGGCCAGCCAGTGGAGGCGCAGTTGCAGGGCTTGCCGAAGTTACCCGGCTGGCCGAACGACCGCTATCTTGAAGTCACCGATGCCGAGGGCGAAATCAAGGCGACCTATCCACTGACCCCAGTGCACGACGATTCGGCTTGTGTGTTGGTGACGGACGATCAATTGGCCAGCGGTCGATTGCTGCAAACGGTCATCGATGGCTTGTATCGCTCCGAAGTCGAAGCCTTGCTGGGGGAAAAGGTCGCCAGCAGCGCTGAAGCGCAACAGTTGGCAAAGACCCTGGGGGCGGCGCTGAAGGCTGATCGTCGCGCTGTGTTCGAGCGCCTGTACGAAGATTATGACCAGAGCGACGCCGACCACCTCAGGCCATTGCGCAGTGAGTTTTCCGAGGTTCCCAGCCGTGAGGCGCAAGCACTGATCGACCGGGCGTCCAGTGTCGAGCGTGTGCATCTGCACAGCGCCGGACGGATGCACCTGGGGCTGGCGCAGCGGGTGCGGGCGGCCAATAGCGAGGTACGCCTTGATCGCGCGCTGACAGGCTTTGATTTACCGGAGATCGCCAATGCCGATACCGAAAAACTGGCGATTCAACTGTTGCCACACTTGAGTGGCTGGGACGCGGAACTGCGTCTGGTGCTGCGAGACCGCACCCTCAAAGGACCGATTCTCGAAAGCATCGGTCCAGAAGCTGCGACGTCTTTGAAAACCTGCACGCTGGTCAAATCGGCGGCTGGGTATGAAGCATTGGGCGGCGACGGCAAATCCCTCGGCAAGATTGCCGCCGGGCCGGATGCTTTGTATGGCGCACTGCTCAAAGCGCTGCCGCCGCGTCAGCGAATGGCCATGGGTTTCCCCGATCCTGTAGCGGCGGACAGTGCGCGATTACGTCGTGTGCTGCTCAACAGTGGACTGGATGGGCGTGAGCCAGGCAAACGGATCCTGATCAGCGGCAAGGCTGAGCCGCTCGACTATGAACACGCTTGTCTTCAAGCCGATCCTTCATCCACGACGAATCATCCGCGCGCCTTGTTGCGCAAGGTCAGAAGGCTTTACCCGAGTTTGACCGAAACCCAGGCGATTCAATTGATCGACACCTTCGGCGATGATCCGCTGAGTCGAGCGGTTCGAGTGAAAGCGCTAAGGCAGGACCTGAAAAAACTGCGAGCCACGTTGAAAACCTGGAGTGAGGACAACGCCGCCATGACAGCAGCCGGGGGCGATCTGCGAGAACTGCGGCACAGTCGCAAGGCGGTGGCCGAGATGATCGAGGACAGCTTTCGCCGGCTGTTTTGGGCGAAGGACGAAAGCGGCCAGTCCGTCTGTGTGCTGAATCTGGACGGCATGCGCGTGGCCAGGTTGCCGACGTTGCCACCGGGGCTGAGCTTCGATCACATTCAGCAGTTGTCGCTCAAGAACATGGCGCAGGATGACGATGTCGCGTATTTCCTCAAGGCGTTCAAGCAGATCGAATCACTTGAACTCGACGAAAACAAACTGACACGGCTCCCGGAGATGTTGTCGCACATGCCCGGACTCACACGGTTGAATCTGGCAAACAATCAGATCCGGCTGACCGAACAGACGCTGGCGAAGCTCAGCCAGTTGCGCACGCTGCAGCATCTGAATTTGAACGATAACTTGCTGGGCGCAACGCCGGATGTGAGCCGTATGTTTGATTTGCGGCGTTTGTTGCTGCGTGAAACCGGTCTTACCGAAATGCCCAAGGGCCTGGAGCGTCTACCGTCGCTGGATTGGGTGGATTTGCGCAGTAATCAGATCAAAGACCTGCCGGGCTGGCTGTTCAAGACGCCGAGACGCTTTAGTCAGGCGCTCAACCTGCGCGCCAATCCTCTGTCCGAAACCAGTAAGGCCTTTCTGGAAACTTACCGAGGCAACGTCGGTGTCGGCATGGGCTATCTGGAAAACGACATTGCCCGGCTCGACGAGCAACAGGCACGCCTGCTTTGGTTCAACGATGGTGTCGGCCATGACTGGCCTCGGCGTAACAGGGTCTGGACGGCTTTCAAAGAGGACTCGCGAGCCGAGGGCTTGTTTCACTTGCTCTCGGAACTGGGCAGTACGGCCGATTCGCAACGCGTGCGCAGTGAGATGCAACGGCGGGTCTGGGCTGTGCTGGAGGCGGCCGAAGCGGATGCGCCGTTGTGTGATCAGGTACTGAGCCTGGCCGCCAACCCGATCAACTGCACGGACAGCGCGGCAATGAACTTCAGTTATCTGGAAGTCGCCGTGGAAGTCGATCGGGTGACCAGCCTGGCCGGTGGCCGGATCACTACGGCCAAACCGCTGCTGAAACTGGGACGTGGCCTGTTCCGGCTGGATCAACTGGACCGGATTGCTCAGGAACACGCCGCCAGGGTGCCGACTGCCGACCCGCTGGAGGTGAACCTGGCCTATCGCGTGGGACTGGCCGATACGCTGGATTTGCCGGGCCAGCCACGGAACATGCGCTTTGCCATGCTGGCGGGAGTGACCGCTGAGGATCTGGAATTGGCGACGAACAAGGTGAAAACGGCTGAATTGTCTTCCGAGTGGTTGAAGTTCTTGCGGCGCCAGCCGTTCTGGAGTGATTACCTCAAGCGCACGTTTGGCCGACAGTTTGCGGGCATTGATGGCACGTTCTCGCCAAAACTCGATGCCGTGTTCGAACAGGCCGATGCGCTCAGTTCTGCGGACTACCTGAGCACAATGGAAGCGGTGAGACTTGAACGGGAGACGGCCGAAAACGCTCTGCTGACGCGTCTGACCGACGATGCCATCCGCCTGGAGAATCTGGGCATCTGTGCGATGTCCCTGGACTGAAGATCTACTTGCCGCGAATCAACCGACGTAGTGCGAAACGGTTGGGGTGGCAGGCTTCGGCCACGCTTCTGGGCAGCGGCAACGGTTCGTTGTCCAGCCACGCGGCGAGCAGCTCACCGGACAGTGGCGCGGTGATCAGGCCCCGCGAACCGTGGCCACTGTTGACGTACAGACCGTCGAGCCACGGGCAGACGATGTCCGGCACTTGCCGGGCATCCTTGCTCAGGACGGCATAGGCCTCGAGGAAGGCATCGCGATCGGTGAGGGGGCCGACAATCGGCAAATAGTCCGGGCTGGTGCAGCGGAAAGCCGCGCGGCCCTGAAGGTTTTCGACTGCCTGTTCGCGGATGTTCAGGCGCTCGACGAGGTCGCTGGAGATCTCTTCGAGCATCAGCAGATTGCCTTGGTGTTCGGCGGTGGTCGGCGTCAGGTCATCGCTGTTGAAATCGAAACTGGCACCGAGGGTGTGCTCGCCCAATCGGGCCGGGGCGACATAGCCTTCGGCACAGACCACGGTGGCCAGCGTCTGACTGCCGGCGGTTTCGGCGAGACGAGTGATTTGCCCGCGAATGCGCTTGAGTGGCAACTCGGCACTTTGCGCGAAGCGTTTGATTTCGGCCGCACCGGCCAGCACCACGACCGCTGCGCTGGCAATCAAACGGTCGCCGTCGAAGGCTTGCCATTGATCGTCAACCTTGTGCAGTTCCAGTACTTCACGGTGGCTGAGCAATTCGATGTTCGGTTGCGCCACTTGTGCCTGACACAGCGCCGGCGGATGCACCCAGCCACCTTCGGGATAGTACAAACCGCCATGGCTAACGCCGACCCCGGCGCGGGCTTGCGCCTCGGGCTGATCCAGCCATTGCAAAAGATCTTCGGGAAAGGCCTCAGCCAGTTGCGCGTGGCGCTCGGCTTCCTTGGCATTGAACGCCAGTTGCAGCACACCACAATCGTCCCAATCGGTGCCGCGTTGCAGGGTTTCCAGCAGACGGCGGGTGTAACCGAAACCGCTGACGATCAGTTGCGACAGCGCCGTGCCGTGGGCAGACAACTTCAGGTACAGCACACCTTGTGGATTGCCGGAAGCTTCTTGCGCCACGGCTTCATGGCGTTCCAGCAACGAGACCTGCCAGCCGCGTGCGGCCAGACTGGACGCCGTGGCACATCCCGCCAGACCGGCGCCGATCACCAGCGCACGACGCTCACCGACAATCGGGGCAGGGCGCGCGAACCACGGCTTTTGCGCAGCAGGCGGCGACACCTGCGCTGGCCAGCCGAGAAATTCGCCCCGGAGGATTTCCCACTTGTGGCCGATGCCCGGCGTGCGCTTCATTTTGAACCCGGCGGCATTCAGCAAACGCCGTACCCAACCGGTGCTGGTGAAGGTGCTGATAGTCGAGCCGGGCGCGGCCAGCCGTGCCAGTTCGACAAACAGTTCGGCGGTCCACATGTCAGGGTTTTTCGCCGGGGCGAAACCGTCGAGAAACCATGCGTCGATCTGCGCGTCGAGCTGCGGCAGCAGCTCCAGTGCATCGCCGATCAACAGCGTCAGCGTCACGCGGCCGTTGGCCAACGTGATGCGCTGAAAACCCTGATGGATTGCCACGTAGTGCGCCAGCAACTGATCGGCCAACGGCTTGAGTTCCGGCCACAAGGCCAAGGCCCGTTGCAGATCGGCCGGGCTCAGCGGGTATTTTTCGACGCTGACAAAATGCAGCCGCGCACCGGCCACTGCATGCTGCTCGAACAGCTGCCAGGCACAGAGAAAATTCAGCCCGGTGCCAAAGCCGGTTTCACCAATAACCAACCGACCGCTTGCCGGCAACGCCGCAAAGCGCTCGGCCAGACGGTTTTGTTCGAGGAACACATAACGGGTTTCATCCAGACCTGATTGGTCGGAAAAATACACGTCATCGAACACCCGCGAACGCGGGCGTCCCTGGTCATCCCAGTCGAGTTGGGCGTGGGGCAATACAGGTTTCATGGCAGGCTCGGCAACGACAAGGCGGCCATTCTAGCCGATCGCGCAGGGGCTGCTTGATCCATGGCAAGGCTTGCGGTCACTGACTCGCGGACAATCCGTCGCTCGCGGGAATTTCTGCGCCGTTGCTATGCCCAATCCGCTAGTCTTGCTGAATCCTGGAAGGAGCCGTCCCATGTTTGAATCCGCTGAAATCGGTCACGCCATCGACAAAGACACCTTTGATGCGGCCGTCCCGGCATTGCGTGAAGCCTTGCTCGAAGCGCAGTTCGAGTTGCAGCAGCAGAAGCGTTTCCCGGTGATCATCTTGATCAACGGTATTGAAGGTGCGGGCAAGGGCGAGACGGTCAAGTTGCTCAACGAGTGGATGGACCCGCGCCTGATCGAAGTGCGCACCTTCGATCAGCAGACTGATGAAGAGTTGTCGCGGCCTCCGGCGTGGCGCTACTGGCGGATGCTCCCGGCCAAGGGGCGCATGGGTATTTTCTTCGGCAATTGGTATAGCCAGATGCTGCAGGGGCGGGTGCATGGCTTGTTCAAGGATCCGCGTCTGGATCAGGCAATCGCCGGCGCCGAGCGTCTGGAAAAGATGCTCTGTGATGAAGGCGCGCTGATCTTCAAGTTCTGGTTTCACCTGTCCAAGAAACAGATGAAGGCCCGGCTCAAAGCACTGGCCGATGACCCGTTGCACAGCTGGCGCATCAGCCCGCTCGACTGGCAGCAATCGGAAACCTACGACAAGTTCGTCAAATACGGCGAGCGCGTGCTGCGCCGTACCAGCCGTGATTACGCGCCGTGGCACGTGATCGAAGGCGCTGACGCCAACTACCGTAGCCTGGCGGTCGGCAAGATTCTCCTCGAAGGTTTGCAAAATGCGCTGAAGCGTGCGGACGTGCATCCGCACGATGTCAGCGCCGCGCCGTTGGGTACACCGGTCGATCAGTTGAACCTGCTCGACAGTCTCGACCTTACCCAGCGCCTTGAGAAGAAAGACTACGAAGAACAACTGATCACCGAGCAGGCGCGCCTGTCCGGGCTGATGCGCGACAAACGCATGCGCCGCCACGCGTTGGTGGCGGTGTTCGAAGGCAACGACGCGGCGGGCAAGGGCGGGGCGATCCGCCGGGTGGCGGCGGCGCTCGATCCACGTCAATACAACATCGTGCCGATTGCCGCGCCGACTGAAGAGGAGCGTGCGCAGCCATACTTGTGGCGTTTCTGGCGGCACATTCCGGCGCGCGGCAAGTTCACCGTGTTCGACCGCTCCTGGTACGGGCGCGTGCTGGTCGAACGCGTCGAAGGCTTCTGCACGCCGGCCGACTGGTTGCGCGCCTATGGCGAGATCAACGATTTTGAAGAGCAACTGGCCGACGCAGGAGTCATCGTGGTCAAGTTCTGGCTGGCCATCGACAAGGACACGCAGATGGAGCGTTTCCAGGAACGCGAAGAGATCCCGTTCAAGCGCTTCAAGATCACCGAGGACGACTGGCGCAACCGCGACAAGTGGGATGAATACCGTGCCGCCGTCGGCGATATGGTCGATCGCACCAGCTCCGAGATCGCGCCGTGGACCTTGGTTGAAGCCAATGACAAGCGCTGGGCACGGGTCAAAGTGCTGCGTACGATCAACCGTGCCCTGGAAGAGGCTTTCGAGAAATCCGACAAGCACGCGAAGAAGCACAAGGACTGAGCCGATAGACGCGCATACGCGGGGTGAATGATTGTCGCGGTGGTTGATGCGGTGGACTTATGCTCGGTCCACTCTCAACTGACCAGAACAATGAGGTATGCCATGCGTGAAGTGGTGATCGTCGACAGTGTGCGGACTGGCCTGGCCAAATCCTTTCGCGGTAAGTTCAACCAGACCCGTCCCGATGACATGGCGGCTCATTGCGTCAACGCGCTGCTTGAGCGCAACGACATCGACCCGGCCAGCGTCGAGGATTGCATCGTCGGCGCCGGCTCCAACGAAGGCGCGCAGGGTTACAACATCGGCCGCAACGTCGCGGTGCTCTCGCGTCTGGGCACCGGCACCGCCGGCATGACCCTCAACCGTTTTTGTTCCTCAGGCTTGCAGGCGATCGCGATTGCCGCCAACCAGATTGCCTCGGGTTGCAGCGACATCATTGTCGCCGGCGGCGTCGAGTCGATCAGCCTGACGATGAAAAGCGTCAACAACGATCACCTGATCAACCCTGTGCTCAAGCAGCAGTCGCCGGGTATTTATTACACGATGGGCCAGACTGCCGAAGTGGTCGCGCGACGTTATGGCGTGAGCCGTGAAGCGCAGGATCGTTACTCCCTGCAAAGTCAGATTCGCACTGCGGCGGCGCAGGCCGCCGGGCTGTTCAACGATGAAATCGTGCCGATGGTGGTCAAGTATCGTGTCGAGGACAAGAACACCGGTGAAGTGCAGATTCTTGATGGCGTGGTGGATCGCGACGATTGCAACCGCCCGGACACCACTTACGAAAGCCTCGCTGGACTAAAACCGGTATTCGCCGAGGACGGTTCGGTGACGGCGGGCAACTCGTCTCAGCTGTCCGACGGTGCCTCGATGACACTGGTGATGAGCTTGGAAAAAGCCTTGCAACTGGGCCTCAAGCCGAAAGCGTTTTTCCGTGGTTTCACCGTGGCCGGTTGTGAACCGGACGAGATGGGCATTGGTCCAGTGTTCTCGGTGCCGAAACTGCTCAAGGCCAAGGGTTTGCAAGTGGCGGATATCGACTTGTGGGAGTTGAACGAGGCGTTTGCTTCGCAGTGCCTGTACAGCAGGGATCGGCTGGAGATCGACAACGACAAGTACAACGTCAACGGCGGCTCGATTTCCATTGGCCACCCGTTTGGCATGACCGGATCGCGGCAGGTCGGGCATCTGGTGCGCGAGTTGCAGCGGCGTAATCTGCGTTATGGGATTGTCACGATGTGCGTGGGCGGGGGGATGGGCGCTACCGGGTTGTTTGAGGCGGTTCGCTAAGCACTGACCTGTTTGGTGTCTGATCTACCGCTTTCGCGAGCAGGCTCGCTCCCACATGGGTTAAGGGTGTACATAGTTTTCATGTTCACCCCAATCCTGTGGGAGCGAGCCTGCTCGCGAAGGGATCGACCGGGTTTACCGGTTGTTATCCTGTAGCTGCATCCGCGCGATATAAGCCTTTATTTCCTGCTCAGCCTTCTCGGTATTCTCAAACGGCCCTTCAAGGGTATTTTCCCGAGTGCTGAAAAACAGTTCGCCATTGATCCGGCACACCCGGTCGCTGCGAAAGTGCATTTCGGGGGCGCTGTCGCGGGCGCGCATTCCTAACATGATCGGTCTCCTTGGCTGATGTGCTGGAAGGGATCCAATGAGCTTATGCCTGAAGCACTTGACGCGCCCGTCCAGCCGATCAACGGCGGCACGCCAATTTAATGCTGCGACCTGCACAGTTTTATTCGCGTCCTGGCCTTAACTGTCCCTGTGACCCGTCTGATCGCGCGCCTAGAATGGGCGCACTTGTCAGCAGGCTTTGAGGTTCGCATGCACATTTCATCCGGTCGCTGGGTCTACGGTCTGTTCCTGGCGCTGCTGACCGCGTTTCTGTGGGGCATTCTGCCGATCAAACTCAAACAAGTCTTGCTGGTGATGGACCCGGTGACGGTGACCTGGTTTCGTCTGTTGGTTTCCGGTGGTTGTCTGTTCATCTATCTGGCGGCAGTGAAGCGCCTGCCCAGCCGTAAAGTGCTCGGGCCCAAGGGTGGCTGGCTGGTGCTGATGGCGGTGCTCGGGCTGGTCGGCAACTATGTGTTGTACCTGATGGGTCTCAATCTGCTCAGCCCCGGCACCGCACAACTGGTGGTGCAGATGGGCCCGATCATGTTGCTGATCGCCAGTCTGTTTGTGTTCAAGGAACGCTTCAGTATCGGTCAGGGCATTGGTCTGGCGGTGCTATTGATCGGTTTTGTGTTGTTCTTCAATCAGCGCCTGGCCGAGCTGCTGACCTCGCTGTCGGATTACACCGCAGGGGTTTTGCTGGTGCTTTTGGCGTCGACGGTGTGGACCTTCTATGCGCTGGGCCAGAAGCAATTGCTGACGGTGTGGAATTCGCTGCAGGTGATGATGGTGATCTATCTGTTCTGTGCACTGTTGCTGACGCCGTGGGTGCATCCGCTCGAAGCGTTGAATCTGAGTCCGCTGCAGGGTTGGCTGCTGTTGGCATGCTGCATGAACACGCTGATTGCCTACGGCGCGTTCGCTGAGGCGCTGGCGCACTGGGAGGCGTCGCGGGTCAGTGCGACGTTGGCGATTACGCCGTTGGTAACGTTTGGTGCCGTGGCGATTGCGGCCGGGATCTGGCCCGAATATGTGCGTGCCGAGCAGATCAATGCGCTGGGCTATGGCGGGGCGGTGCTGGTGGTACTGGGGTCGGCACTGGTGGCGTTGGGGCCTTCGTTGATTGCCGGGTTGAAGGCGCGGCGGATGAAGATGGCAGCAGGCTAACCGCGTCAGGGCCATCGCGAGCAGGCTCACTCCTACATTTGGAACGCATTCCCCCTGTAGGAGTGAGCCTGCTCGCGATGACTTATTAAGAAACGCTACAAAACTAAGCCCTTGGCGCCAGCCTCGATCATATTCTCCGGCCGCACCCAGGCATCAAACTCTTCATCGGTCAGATACCCCAGCGCCAACGCCGCCTCACGCAAGGTCAGTCCTTCGCTATAGGCCTTCTTGGCAATCTCCGCAGACTTGTCATAGCCGATGTGCGGGTTCAACGCGGTCACGAGCATCAGCCCACGTTCCAGATGTCTGGCCATGACCTCGGCATCCGGCTCCAGCCCGGCGATGCAGTGCTGCTGGAAGTTGCTACAGCCATCGGCGAGCAGGCGGATTGATTGCAGCAGGTTGTGGATGATCACCGGTTTGAACACGTTCAACTGCAAGTGACCCTGACTGGCGGCAATGCCGATGGTCACGTCATTGCCCAGTACCTGACAGGCGAGCATCGACAGCGCTTCGCACTGGGTCGGGTTGACCTTGCCCGGCATGATCGAACTGCCCGGCTCATTCGCCGGCAGGCGCACTTCGGCAAAACCTGCGCGTGGCCCGGAGCCGAGCAGACGCAGGTCGTTGGCGATTTTCATCAGCGCCACGGCGAGGGTTTTCAGCGCGCCCGACAGGCTGGTCAGCGGTTCGTGGCCGGCGAGGGCGGCGAACTTGTTCGGCGCGGTGACGAAGGGCAGGCCGGACAGCGCCGCCAGTTCTGCGGCAATCGCCTCGCCAAAACCGTGTGGCGAATTCAGCCCGGTACCGACCGCGGTGCCGCCCTGAGCCAGTTCACACACCGCCGGCAGCGCGGCGCGGATTGCGCGCTCGGCGTAATCCAGCTGCGCGATGAAACCCGACAGCTCCTGACCGAAGGTGATCGGCGTCGCGTCCATCATGTGCGTGCGCCCGGTCTTCACCAGTTTCATGTGCCGCGCCGCCAGTTCGGCGAGGCCGCCGGACAGCTCGGCAATTGCCGGCAGCAGTTGTTCCTGCACCGCTTGCGCAGTGGCGATGCTCATCGCGGTAGGGAAACAGTCGTTGGAGCTTTGCGAGCGGTTGACGTGATCGTTCGGGTGCACCGGCGTCTTGCCGCCGCGCGGGTTGCCGGCCAGTTCGTTGGCGCGACCGGCAATCACCTCGTTGACGTTCATGTTGCTCTGGGTGCCGCTGCCGGTCTGCCACACCACCAGTGGAAACTGGTCGTCGTGCTGGCCGTCGAGGACTTCGTCGGCGGCCTGCTCAATCAGGCGGGCGATGTCGGCGGGCAGGTCGCCGTTGCGGTCGTTGACCCGGGCGGCGGCTTTCTTGATCAGGGCCAGGGCGTGCAGGACCGGCAGCGGCATGCGTTCCTGACCAATGGCGAAGTTGATCAGCGAGCGTTGCGTCTGAGCACCCCAGTAAGCGTCGTCCGGGACTTCGATCTGGCCCAGACTGTCGGTTTCGATACGGCTCATCGTGCACACTCCTGTTGGTTCGTTTGCGCAGTTTAGGCCCGGTCGGACCCAGGTGGTTCCCTCGATCCGATTGTTGACCGGTAAAACCCGGCCAATCAAGCGCGGCAAGGCTCGGGGGTTGAGCGACGAGGTTTTTTAGGCGCAGAATGGTCGCCCTTGGGGTTTTACCTCGCCTAGCTGAAAAGGAAACTCGATGACTCGTCTTCGTGCCATCTGCACCGCGGTTGCACTGGTTTGCGCCAGCGGCCAGGTGCTTGCCGATACCGCCAGCCACAACGCCAGTGCTGAAGCTTTCCTGACCCTGGCGCACGCTGACAAGCTGGGCACTCCGGTGTACATGCAAGTGCAGCAAATGTTCGCTCAGCGTTTCGAACAGACCAAAGCCCCGGAAGCCAAGAAAGCCGTGCTGGAAACCTACCAGGCCAAGGCCAACGCCGCTCTGGACCAGGCCATTGGCTGGAACAAGCTCAAGCCTGACATGGTCAAGCTCTATACCACTAACTTCAGCGAATCCGAGCTGAAAGACCTGGTCGCGTTCTACCAGTCGCCACTGGGCAAGAAAGTCCTGGAAAAAATGCCGCAGCTGACCCAGCAATCGGCCCAGATGACCCAAGCCAAACTGGAAAGCGCCGTGCCAGTCGTCAACAAGTTGCTCGACGACATGACCAAAGAGCTGGACCCGAAAGGCGCTGCTGCGCCGGCCAAGAAGAAGTAAGCGGAGTTCGTGATGACCATGCAACAACGCATCGAATCGACGCTGGGCCTGCTTCAGCCTGAGCACCTGCAAGTGCTGGATGAAAGCCACATGCACAGTCGCGGGTTACAGACGCACTTCAAGGCAGTGGTGGTCAGCGCGCAGTTCGACGGCCTGAACCGGGTCAAGCGTCACCAGAAAGTCTACGGCACGCTCGGCGAGTTGATGGGCGAATTCCATGCGTTGGCGCTGCACACCTACACCCCGCAGGAATGGGCAGAGACTGGCGCCGCCCCGGCGTCGCCAACCTGTGCCGGAGGACGGCAGCCGCAAGCTTGAAGCGGCAAGCTGCAAGTTAAAGGCGAGTGTTCTTGGCTTGTCGCTTGAAGCTCGCCGCTTGAAGCTGCTTTTTTGCTAGAATCCGCAACGCGCCGCTCACCCGGCGCGTTTTTTTTTGAATCCGGTTCACCCTTTGCGAGGGTAGCCACCTGGAGAAATACCCATGACACAACCGATTGTCGTGGCGGCACTGTATAAGTTCGTCACCCTCGAAGATTACGTCAACCTGCGCGAGCCTCTGCTGCAAGCGATGGTCGACAACCAGATCAAAGGCACCCTGCTGATCGCCGAAGAAGGCATCAACGGCACGGTGTCCGGCAGCCGCGAAGGCATCGATGGCCTGCTCGCCTGGCTGAAGAACGACCCACGCATGATCGACATCGATCACAAAGAGTCGTACTGCGACGAGCAGCCGTTCTATCGCACCAAAGTCAAACTGAAGAAAGAGATCGTCACCCTCGGTGTCGAAGGCGTCGACCCGAACAAAAAAGTCGGCACTTACGTTGATCCGCAAGACTGGAACGCGTTGATCAGCGACCCGGAAGTGCTGTTGATCGACACGCGCAACGATTACGAAGTATCGATCGGCACCTTCGAAGGCGCCATCGATCCGAAAACCACCAGTTTTCGCGAATTTCCCGACTACATCAAAGAACACTTCAACCCGGCCGTGCACAAAAAGGTCGCGATGTTCTGCACCGGTGGCATTCGCTGCGAGAAAGCCTCGAGCTACATGCTCGGCGAAGGCTATGAAGAGGTTTACCACCTCAAGGGTGGCATCCTGAAGTACCTTGAAGAGGTGCCGCAGGAAGAGACCAAGTGGCAGGGCGACTGCTTTGTGTTCGACAACCGCGTGACCGTGCGTCACGACCTCAGCGAAGGCGACTACGATCAATGTCATGCCTGCCGCACACCGGTCAGTGTTGAAGATCGCGCCTCCGAGCATTACGTCGCTGGCATCAGTTGCCCGCATTGCTGGGACAAGCTCAGCGAGAAAACCCGCCGCAGCGCGATCGATCGGCAGAAGCAGATCGAACTGGCCAAGGCGCGCAACATGCCGCACCCGATCGGCTACAACTACAAGCAAGCATCCACCGAGGCTTAACCATGTCTGCGCGCCTGCTCTATGTGATGGATCCGATGTGTTCGTGGTGCTGGGGATTTGCTCCGGTGGCCAAGGCATTGGTCGAGCAGGCGCAAGCAGCCGGGGTCGAGTTGCATCTGGTGGTCGGCGGTTTGCGCACCGGCAGCGGTTCGGCGCTGGAGCCGACCACGCGTCGCTACATTCTTGAGCATTGGCAAGCGGTCACCGAGGCCACCGGCCAGCCGTTCAAGTTTGACGGCGCGTTGCCCGACGGTTTTGTCTACGACACCGAGCCGGCCTGCCGCGCAATCGTCACCGCGCGCAGTCTGGCGCCGGACTGCGCGTGGACACTGGTCGGTCTGATCCAGCAGGCGTTTTACGCAGAAGGTCGCGATGTCACCCAGGCCAGTGTGCTGGTGGAATTGGCAGAGCAGGCCGGCGTGCCGCGTATCGAATTCGCTGCGTTGTTTGATCATGCCGATCAACACAAAGCGACTCAGGCCGATTTCAGTTGGGTACAGGATCTCGGTATCGCCGGTTTCCCGACCCTGCTGGCCGAGCGCAACGGTCAACTGGCGCTGCTGACCAACGGCTATCAACCGCTCAGTGAACTGTCGCCGTTACTGGGTCGATGGCTGGAGCGTGCGGCCTGTGTCTGATTCGGCCGATGACACGCCAGCCGTAAAGCGTGTCGACCGGCTGAGCTGGGCAGAAGTCCGGCGACTGGCACTCACTCACAAAAAATCCCTGTGGATCGCCAACGGTGTGGCTGTGCTGGCGACGTTGTGCAGCGTGCCGATCCCATTGCTGTTGCCATTGCTGGTGGACGAAGTCCTGCTCGGCCACGGCGACGCGGCACTGAAAGTGATGAACCATGTGCTGCCGACGATGTGGCAGCAGGCGGCGGGTTACATCGGTCTGATGCTGTTGGTCACCCTGACGTTGCGATGTGGCTCACTGAGCTTCGGCGTTTTGCAGTCACGGCTGTTCGCACGGCTGGCCAAAGACATCGTCTATCGCATTCGCGTGCGTCTGATCGAACGCCTCAAGCGTATTTCCCTCGGCGAATACGAAAGCCTGGGTAGCGGTACGGTGACCACGCACCTGGTCACGGACCTCGATACCCTCGACAAATTCGTTGGCGAAACCCTCAGCCGCTTTCTGGTGGCGATGCTCACACTGGTCGGCACCGCCAGCATCCTGATGTGGATGCACTGGAAGCTGGCGCTGCTGATTCTGCTGTTCAACCCGCTGGTGATCTACGCCACGGTGCAGTTGGGCAAACGCGTCAAACACCTGAAGAAACTCGAGAACGACAGTACCTCGCGCTTCACTCAGGCGTTGAGCGAAACCCTTGATGCGATTCAGGAAATCCGTGCTGGCAACCGTCAGGGTTTCTTCCTCGGGCGACTCGGCCTGCGTGCGCAGGAGGTGCGTAATTACGCGGTCAACTCGCAGTGGAAAACCGACGCCTCCAACCGCGCCAGTGGTCTGCTGTTTCAGTTCGGTATCGACATTTTTCGTGCGGCGGCGATGCTCACGGTGTTGTTCTCCGATCTGTCGATAGGCCAGATGCTCGCGGTGTTCAGCTACCTGTGGTTCATGATCGGCCCGGTCGAACAACTGCTCAATCTGCAATACGCCTATTACGCGGCGGGCGGGGCGCTGGCGCGGATCAACGAACTGCTGGCACGTGCCGATGAGCCGCAATATTCCGGCAGTGTCGATCCGTTCAAGGGGCGTGACACCGTCGGCATTCAGGTGCAAGGCCTGAGCTTCGGCTACGGTGATGAACTGGTGCTGGATCAACTGAATCTGTCGATTGCTCCCGGTGAAAAAGTCGCGATTGTTGGCGCCAGTGGCGGTGGCAAAAGTACCTTGGTGCAATTGCTCCTCGGGCTGTACACGCCGCTGGCCGGCACCATCCGTTTCGGCGGTTCGACCCAGCAGGAGATCGGCCTCGACACGGTTCGCGAAAACGTCGCGGTGGTGCTGCAACACCCGGCGCTGTTCAACGATACCGTGCGCGCCAACCTGACCATGGGCCGCACTCGCAGTGATGAAGCGTGCTGGCAGGCACTGGAAATCGCTCAGCTCGAAGCGACCATCCGTGCTTTGCCCAATGGCCTGGACAGTATTGTCGGCCGTTCCGGCGTGCGCTTGTCGGGCGGGCAACGCCAACGCCTGGCCATCGCCCGGATGATCCTCGCCGAGCCGAAAGTCGTCATCCTCGACGAAGCCACTTCGGCCCTCGACGCCGCCACCGAGTACAACCTGCATCAGGCCATGGCGCGCTTCCTCAATGGCCGCACCACACTGATCATTGCTCATCGACTGTCGGCGGTGAAACAGGCTGATCGCGTGCTGGTGTTCGATGGCGGTCAGGTCGCTGAGGACGGCGATCACCAGCAGCTGATCGCCGATGGCGGTCTGTATGCCAAGCTCTATGGTCACCTGCAGCAGATCCAGCGCCCTTGAGTTTCGTTCCGGTTTCTGTGCTTAGTGCTTGAATTGCATTGAGTAAATTCAACCGGAACGCTCAAGCAGACCAGCCATGTGCACAATCGACCTAGAGGACGGCATAGCTGTCCCTTTGACTTGTCGAAAATTAGCCTAGGCTGAGCTGTCAGGAGCAGGATTTTCCGGTGTTCATCTGGCAGTGCTTGCGCAAGGGATCTCATGAAGCAAAAGCGGACTCTCGGAACGCCACGGTTGTTGGGCATCGTGTGGCCATTTATTGCCGTCGTGTTATTTCAAGCGTTATTGGGCGGCGTGAGTCTTTACGTGCTCTCGGCCGTTCGCGGTTACGTCGCCGGTGAAAGCCTCTGGTCCAAGGGTCAGAAAGACGCGATCTACTACCTCAATCTGTATGCCGATAGCCGCGACGAGGCCATTTTGCTCAAATACCGCAACGCGATTGCCGTGCCGCAAGGCGGGCATCAGTTGCGTCTGGCGCTGGATCATCAACCGCCGGATCTGGCCGCTGCGCGCGAAGGTATTCTCAAGGGCGGCAACCACCCGGACGACGTCTCCAGCCTGATCTGGCTATACCTCAACTTCCGCCATTTCAGTTATCTGGAAACCGCCATCGATCGCTGGACCGTCGGTGACGCCTATCTGGTCGAGCTGGATGACGTGGCGCAGGAGATGCACCGCAGCATTTCAGATAACACCGCCAGCAGCGCTGATATCCAGCGCTGGAAGGCACGGATTTTCGCCATCAATGACGGCGTCACCCCAGCAGCGAAGGCTTTCAGCGATGCCTTGGGCGAAGGCTCGCGAATGATCATGCGTCTGCTGCTGTTCACCAACCTGGCCACGGCGCTGGGGTTGATCGTTCTGGCCTTGTGGCGCACACACAAACTGCTCAAGCAGCGTCACGCCTTTGCCGAGGCGCTGCAACTGGAGAAAGATCGGGCGCACGTCACGCTGCATTCGATCGGTGATGGCGTCATCACCACCGATGTCAGCGGCGCCATCGATTACATGAACCCAGCTGCCGAAGCCATGACCCACTGGAAAGCCGAGCAGGCGGCCGGGCTGCCGCTGGCAGCGCTATTCAATTTGCTCGACGACAATGCCCAGGCCGAAGGCCTGACGCTGATCGAGCACATTCTCAGTGGCCAGCTCAGTGGCGGCAGCGAGCATTCGAAACTGATCCAGCGCCTGGATGGCACGACGTTGTCGGTGACGCTGGTCGGCGCACCGATCCGCAATGCCGGCAAGGTCAGCGGTACGGTGCTGGTGCTGCACGACATGACTCAGGAGCGGCAATACATCGCCAATCTGTCGTGGCAGGCCACCCATGATGCGCTGACCGGACTGGCCAACCGCCGCGAGTTCGAATATCGCCTGGAGCAGGCACTGCACAACCTCACGCGCCATTCCGGTCGGCATGCGCTGATGTTCCTCGATCTCGATCAATTCAAACTGGTCAACGACACCTGTGGTCACGCCGCCGGTGATGAGTTGTTGCGGCACATTTGCACGCTGCTGCAATCAGGGTTGCGCGAGGGGGACACGCTGGCACGACTCGGGGGTGATGAGTTCGGAATTTTGCTGGAGAACTGCGCACCGGACGCGGCGGAGAAGATTGCCGAGGCGCTGCGCCAGACTGTGCAGAATCTGCATTTTGTCTGGAAGGGGCGGCCGTTCCTGACCACTGTGAGCATTGGTCTGGTGCATATCGCACAAACCCCGACGACCCTCGAAGCCTCACTGCGTGCGGCCGATATGGCCTGTTACATGGCCAAGGAGAAAGGCCGCAACCGTGTGCAGGTCTATCACGCCGACGATTCCGAGCTGTCGCTGCGCTTTGGCGAAATGGCCTGGGTACAGCGTCTGCACATGGCGCTGGAGGAAAACCGTTTTTGTCTGTACGCCCAGGAAATCGCCCCGCTCAAACCGGGCGACAACAAGGGTGGGCACATCGAGATTCTGCTGCGTCTGCATGATGAAGCCGGACGGATGATCCTGCCGGACAGTTTCATTCCCGCTGCCGAGCGCTATGGTTTGATGAGTCAACTGGATCGTTGGGTAGTTCAGAACGTATTCAAGGTTATTGCTCAATGTATTGCGCAAGAACATCAAGAGCCATTAGCAATGTGTGCGATTAATCTGTCAGGCATTACTATAGGAGATGACGCGTTTTTGCACTTTCTGCGCGAGCAGTTTGTTAACTATGCAATACCGCCTGAAATGATTTGTTTTGAAATTACAGAAACCAGTGCAATTGCAAATCTGGGCAGCGCAATAAGATTTATTAATGAACTCAAAGGGTTAGGTTGCTACTTTTCGTTAGATGACTTTTGTGCCGGAATGTCTTCGTTCGCTTATCTGAAACATTTGCCTGTAGACTTCCTGAAGATCGACGGGAGTTTCGTAAAGGATATGCTGGACGACCCGATTAACCGCGCAATGGTCGAAGTGATCAATCACATCGGGCATGTCATGGGTAAGCAGACAATTGCCGAGTTTGTTGAAACAACCCAGATCGAGCAGGCGTTGCTTGAGATTGGTGTGGATTACGCTCAGGGTTATGTTATAGAACGCCCACAGTTGTTTACCTGTGACAGTTTGCAAAGTCGGCCCGCCAGGCCGCAACCGCTGTTATTCAAAGCGCCTGGCACGTTCCGTTGAAGTCTCTCGCCGATCCTTACAATCACAAATCAAAAGGAGCCGAACAGTGATCGACACATTCAACCGAACCGGACCACTCATGGAAGCTGCAAGTTATCCAGAATGGGCACAACAGCTCATTGAGGATTGCAGCGAGAGCAAGCGCCGGGTTGTCGAACATGAACTTTACCTGCGCATGCGTGATAACAAACTCAGCGCCAGAACCATGCGTCAGTACCTGATCGGGGGCTGGCCGGTGGTTGAGCAGTTTGCGTTGTACATGGCGCAGAACCTCACCAAAACCAGATTTGCCCGTCACCCGGGCGAAGACATGGCGCGGCGCTGGCTGATGCGCAATATCCGCGTTGAACTCAATCACGCCGATTACTGGGTGCATTGGAGTCGTGCCCATGGCGTCAGTCTGGAAGACCTTCAGGCCCAGCAAGTGCCGCCGGAACTGCATGCCTTGAGTCATTGGTGCTGGCACACCAGTTCAGCCGACTCACTGATTGTGGCCATCGCCGCTACCAACTATGCCATCGAAGGCGCGACCGGGGAGTGGTCGGCGCTGGTCTGCTCCACCGGCGTGTACGCCGCAGCGTTTCCCGAAGAGGATCGCAAGCGCGCGATGAAGTGGTTGAAGATGCATGCCCAGTACGACGATGCTCACCCTTGGGAAGCGCTGGAAATCATCTGCACCCTGGCCGGGATGAACCCGAGCAAGGCATTGCAAACCGAACTGCGTCAGGCTGTGTGCAAGAGCTACGACTACATGTATCTGTTTCTGGAGCGTTGTATGCAGCTTGAGACGTCGGAACGCTTGTTGGTCAACCGAGAGCGCAGGGCCGTAGTCGAGAGCTGATTTCGGCTTATCGCAAAACCAATGTGGGAGCGAGCCTGCTCGCGAAAGCGGTCCGTCAGTCAACTCATGGTTGAATGTCAGATTGCATTCGCGAGCAGGCTCGCTCCCACACTGTTTTGTGTTGGTTGGAAAGCCTTAGCCCGCCATCGCCAACCGGTTGCGACCTTCACGCTTGGCCACATACAACGCACTGTCAGCGCGGCGCAGCAAGCTGTCGGCCGATTCGCCCGGCAACAACGTCGAACATCCCAGGCTCACAGTCAATTCGATCAACTGCCCATCCGCATAGTATTCCGCTGCCTGCGTCGCATAACGCAGACGTTCGCCGACCATTGCCGCCGCATCCCGGCTGGTATTGGACAGCAGCACCAAAAACTCTTCACCACCGTAACGAAACACCATGTCGACGTTGCGCAGTTGCGCCTTGATGGTCGCGGCGATGGCTTTTAGTACGTCATCGCCGGCGCTGTGACCATGGCTGTCGTTGACCCGTTTGAAGTGATCGATGTCGAGCATCAGCACCGAGAGCGGCTGCACATGCCGACGCGACATGTCGATCTCGCGCTGCAAGGTCTGCTCCATGGCGATACGGTTGCCGGCGCCGGTCAACGGATCACGCAGGGCGCTCTGTGTGGCGGCGCGGTAGAGCAAAGCATTGCGCATCGGGTACAGCAGCGACGACAACAGCGATTCAAGGTTGCCCTGGTCCTGTTCGTTGAAGCGCTGATTGCGGCGGAATATCAGTTCACCCATGTGCTCGCCTTCGTGACTGAGGCTATAGCTGATCGAATGGTGGCCGCGGGTGCCGAACTCCAGGCGCAAATCGCTGCCCTGGTGCACGTAACTGAGCGCGTCCAGCGGCACAAGGCGCTGAACTTCGCGGAAAAACAGACCGAGGATGCGTTGCGGCTCAAGGCTGGTCTGCAGTTGCAGGCTCATTTGCTGGCGCAATTGCGCCAGGCTGGCCGGTCGCTCCAGAAGGGGAGGCAGTTGACCAAAGCCCAGGCGTTGCAATTTGGCACTGTCAAAGTCAATTGCATTGGTCTGGGAGGGTGATTTCATATGGCGTGAACCCTTAGCGGTAAGTCCGTCTTACAGGCTGGGTGAGAGCGGCTATGGGCTGCGCGTCATACTGATCCATCAGTCCCGTAGGACGTTTGGCGTAAGTCTAGTCTGCCGGATGACGATTAGTCAGCTATCGAAATCGGCTTCGCCCCATTGCCTTCACGCGGCTTGCTTTGAGGGAAATTAGAGCGAAAGTCGTGCCATTCGGTTCGGTTTTATTTAAACCGTTTGCAATCAATGGGTTGGCTTTGAAGGTGGGAGGTGGGTGCTGGAAAATTGACTGGATTGTGACGCTCTCGGGCGGCAAATGCATGCCGCGACAGGAATCTGCCGCGGCAACAAATGCGACGTATGGCAGTTATTGCGCGTTGAACGCCTGACCGTTGATGCCGGTGCTGTCCGGGCCCATCAGGTACAGGTAGACCGGCATGATTTCTTCCGGTGTCGGATTGTTCAGCGGGTTTTCGCCCGGATAGGCTTGTGCGCGCATGCTGGTGCGGGTGCCGCCCGGGTTGATGCTGTTGGAGCGAACTGGCGCCACACCGTCAACTTCATCGGCCAGGGTTTGCATCAGGCCTTCGGTGGCGAACTTCGACACGCCATAGGCGCCCCAGTACGCCCGACCCTTGCGGCCGACGCTGCTGGAGGTGAACACCACCGAGGCGTCTTGTGACAGCTTGAGCAGCGGCAGCAGGGTGCTGGTCAGCATGAACATGGCGTTGACGTTGACCTGCATGACGCGCATGAAGTTTTCGCCGGACAACTGCTCGATCGGCGTGCGTGGGCCGATGATCGAAGCGTTGTGCAGCAAACCGTCGAGGTGGCCGAACTCGGTCTCGATCATCGCGGCCAGTTCATCGTACTGATGGGGCAGGGCGGTTTCCAGGTTGAACGGAATCACCGCCGGTTGCGGATGCCCGGCAGCTTCGATCTCGTCATACACCTGCGCCAGATTGGCCTCGGTCTTGCCCAGCAGCAATACCGTAGCGCCATGGGCGGCGTAGGTTTTCGCCGCAGCCGCGCCAATGCCACGACCGGCACCGGTGACCAGAATGACCCGATCCTTGAGCAATTCGGGACGAGCGGAATAATCAAACATAAAAACCTCACAATCCATTAATAGCTAAAAGATCGCAGCCTGCGGCAGCTCCTACAAATGATCACTGTTCTGGAGGAGCTGCCGCAGGCTGCGATCTTTTGACGTTGATCAGCAGCTGCAAAGCGCGCTATCGAGCACCTTGCGCAACTCCGACGGATGGTCCACCACCACGTCCGCGCCCCAATGCCGCGGGTTGTCGTCCGGGTGAATGTAGCCAAATGTCACCGCCGCCGTTTTCGTACCGGCATCGCGCCCCGATTCGATATCGCGCAGATCATCGCCGACAAACAGAACCGTCGCCGGATCCAGATCAAGCATTTTGCATGCAAGGATCAACGGCTCCGGATCCGGCTTGCTGTTTTTCACGTGATCCGGGCAGATCAGCAGCGCCGAACGCTCGGACAGTCCCAACTGTTGCATGATCGGCTCGGCAAAGCGCAACGGCTTGTTGGTCACCACGCCCCAGATCAGGTTGGCCTTCTCGATGTCGGCGAGCAGTTCGCCCATGCCGTCGAACAGCTTGCTGTGTACGGCGCAACCGACCAGATAGCGCTCGAGGAACTCCAGACGCAGTTCTTCGAAGCCCGGCGACTCCGGGTCCATCGAGAACGTCACCGCGACCATGGCCTTGGCGCCGCCGGAAATCTCGTCGCGGATGTGCTTGTCGTTGATCGGCGGCAAGCCGCGATCCGCGCGCATCGCCTGACAGATGGCGATGAAGTCCGGCGCCGTGTCGAGCAGGGTGCCGTCCATGTCGAAAAGAACTGCTCTGATGGCCATCGGCTTATTCCTCGCGCAGGGTCTGGATCATGTAGTTGACGTCAACGTCGTTGGCCAGTTTGTAGTGCTTGGTCAGCGGGTTGTAGGTCAGGCCGATGATGTCCTTGACGGTCAGGCCGGCCATGCGGCTCCAGGCGCCCAGCTCGGACGGGCGAATGAATTTCTTGAAGTCATGGGTGCCGCGCGGCAGCAGCTTCATGATGTATTCGGCGCCGATGATGGCGAACAGGTACGCCTTCGGGTTGCGGTTGATGGTCGAGAAGAACACCTGGCCGCCGGGCTTGACCATGCGGAAGCAGGCGCGGATCACCGACGATGGATCAGGTACGTGCTCAAGCATTTCCAGACAGGTCACCACGTCGAACTGCTCGGGCATTTCTTCGGCCAGGGCTTCGGCGGTGATCTGGCGGTATTCGACGCTGACGCCGGATTCCAGCTGATGCAGTTGCGCGACTGCCAGTGGCGCTTCGCCCATGTCGATGCCCATTACGGTGGCGCCACGCTGGGCCATGGCTTCGCTGAGGATGCCGCCGCCGCAACCGACGTCGAGGACTTTCTTGCCGGCCAGATTGACCCGCTCGTCAATCCAGTTGACCCGCAGCGGGTTGATGTCGTGCAGTGGTTTGAATTCGCTTTCGCGGTCCCACCAGCGATGGGCCAGGGCTTCGAATTTGGCGATTTCGGCGTGGTCGACGTTGCTCATGTTAAATCCTCTGAAACTTGAAAAAAGGCTGTAGCCCAGGCGTTTGCGCCCGGGCGTTTACGATTCGGTGTGGCCGCTGATGCGCTGGCCCCAGGCCCGGGCAGTGGCGCCCAGTTGCTCTTCGTCCAGTCGTGTCAGGCGGCGGTCGTCGAGCAGTTGTTTGCCGGCGACCCACAGGTGTTTCACGCAATCGCGACCGGTGGCATAGATAAGCTGCGAAACCGGGTCGTACACCGGTTGCTGCGCCAGGCCGGACAGGTCGAAAGCGACGATGTCGGCGGCTTTGCCTATTTCCAGTGAACCGACTTGCGTCTCGATCCCCAGTGCGCGCGCGCCATTCAGGGTGGCCATGCGCAGTGCCCGATGAGCGTCCAGCGCGGTGGCGGAGCCGGCGACGGCTTTGGCCAGCAGGGCGGCGGTGCGGGTTTCGCCGAGTAGATCCAGATCGTTATTGCTGGCGGCGCCATCGGTGCCGACCGCGACATTCACCCCAGCCTGCCACAAACGCTCGACCGGGCAGAAGCCGCTGGCGAGTTTCAGGTTGGATTCCGGGCAATGAATCACGCTGGTGTTGCTTTCTACCAGCAACGCCAGGTCATCCTCGCTGATCTGAGTCATGTGCACGGCCTGGAAGCGCGGGCCGAGCAGACCGAGGCGGCCGAGGCGCGCCAGCGGACGTTCGCCGCGCTGCTCCAGTGACTGCTGAACTTCGAACGCGGTTTCGTGAACGTGCATGTGGATCGAGGCGTCCAGTTCCTCGGCAATCACGCGGATTTTCTCCAGGTTCTCGTCGCCGACGGTGTACGGTGCATGAGGGCCAAAGGTGATCTTGATCCGTTCGTGATGCTTCAAGTCGCCGAACAACTCGACGCCCTGACGAATGGCTTCATCTGCACTGCTGGCGCCCGGAATCGGGAAATCAAGGATCGGAATCGCGATTTGCGCGCGAATGCCGCTGTTATGCACGCGTTCGCTGGCGACTTTCGGAAAGAAATACATGTCCGAGAAGCAAGTGATGCCGCCCTTGATCTGCTCGGCAATGGCCAGATCGGTGCCGTCACGGACGAAAGCTTCATCGACCCATTTGGCCTCGGCCGGCCAGATGTGGTTTTCCAGCCAGGTCATCAGCGGCAGATCATCGGCCAGGCCACGGAACAGTGTCATCGCCGCGTGACCATGAGCGTTGATCAGGCCGGGGGCGAGCAGCACATCCGGCAGTTCGCGGATTTCCGTGGCGTTACACTTCAATGCTTCGGCGCGCGGGCCGATAAACACGATGCGACCGTCGCGGATGCCCAGGCCGTGCTCTTTGAGCACAACGCCTGCAGGTTCGACGGGTACCAGCCAGGTCGGCAGCAATAATAAGTCGAGCGCAATGGCAGGTTTCGGCATCGAGGGTCGGTTCCAGTGCTTTTGTAAAGGATGGCGAAGTATACCCGAGCGTCTTCGCGGGGGGATCGCTATAATCGGCGGCTTTTGTTCATGAGTGCGGGGTGTGGGATGCGCGATCGACTGTTGGCTGCGGAGAAAGTGAAGGCCATCGATTGGCGAGACGGCGCGCTGCACCTGCTGGATCAGCGTATTTTGCCGTTCGAGGAAACCTGGATTGCCTACACCAGCGCCGCTGGCGTGGCCGAGGCGATTCGCTCGATGGTGGTGCGTGGCGCACCGGCCATCGGCATCAGTGCGGCCTATGGCATCGTGCTCGCGGCGCGCACGCGGATTGCTGAGGGTGGTGACTGGTACGCGGCGCTGGAAGAGGATTTCGCCTTGCTGGCGGATTCTCGTCCGACAGCGGTCAATCTGTTCTGGGCCTTGGGTCGCATGCACGATCGCCTCGACCGCCTGAAGGAAAACGCCGATCCGCTGGCGGCGCTGGAGGCCGAAGCCATCGCCATTCACGAAAGCGACCGCGAAGCCAACCTGACCATGGCGCAACTGGGTGTGGACCTGATTCGCAAGCACCAGGGCAATGCTCAGGCGATTCTGACCCACTGCAATACAGGCGCGCTGGCCACTGGCGGTTTCGGCACGGCGCTGGGGGTGATTCGTGCGGCTTATCTGGAAGGCATGGTCGAACGTGTTTATGCCGACGAAACCCGTCCATGGCTGCAGGGCTCGCGCCTGACTGCGTGGGAGCTCGCCAACGAAGGTATCCCGGTGACGCTGAATGCCGACTCCGCCGCTGCGCACATCATGAAAACCAAGGGTGTGACCTGGGTGATCGTCGGTGCGGATCGCATCACCGCCAACGGTGACGTGGCAAACAAGATCGGCACCTATCAACTGGCAGTCAACGCCATGCACCACGGCGTGCGTTTCATGGTGGTGGCGCCGAGTTCGACCATCGACATGAATCTGGCCAGCGGTGACGACATCCCGATCGAAGAACGTGATGGTGCCGAGTTGCTGGAAGTCGGCGGCAAGCGGGTCGGTGCGGACGTTGAAGCGTTCAACCCGGTGTTTGACGTGACGCCGGCGGATCTCATTGACGCGATCGTTACCGAAAAAGGCATTGTCGAGCGCCCGGACACCGCGAAAATGGCCCAGTTGATGTGCCGCAAACGCCTGCATTGATGCTGGCCTGCTCAATGTAGGAGCTGCCGAAGGCTGCGATCTTTTGATCTTGCTTTTTACAGGTCAGGATCAAAAGATCGCAGCCTTCGGCACCTCCTACAGGTGTTTGTGCCCCTAAATGTCAATAAACATCGCTAAACCGAGCCCCATTTCTGCATTCAAAGAAGCTCTGAGCCTCTCTCGTCCCCGTTAAGCCTGTCACCGGTCAACTAACTATGCTCCATGCGCATCAGGGGGATAGGTGCGTGGCGGCCTTTGTGATAACATCCGGCGTTTTCCGAGGCAGCTCCACGGAGCTGTCTTTACTGCGCAAATCCACTCTTCAGATTGTTGATTTGTCGTAAGTCGGCGCATGGCACTCGGCCTGCCCCGACGAGCTTCGTTGCTCCCACATGGATATGACGAAGTTTCACCAGAAAAAGGAATCAGGCTTCTCATGGGCGAACTGGCCAAAGAAATCCTCCCGGTCAATATCGAAGACGAGCTGAAACAGTCCTACCTCGACTACGCGATGAGCGTGATCGTCGGCCGTGCACTGCCGGATGCGCGCGATGGCCTCAAGCCCGTGCACCGTCGCGTACTGTTCGCGATGAGCGAGCTGGGCAACGACTTCAACAAGCCGTACAAGAAATCTGCCCGTGTTGTCGGCGACGTGATCGGTAAGTATCACCCGCACGGTGACACTGCCGTGTACGACACCATCGTTCGTATGGCTCAGCCTTTCTCCCTGCGCTACCTGCTGGTAGACGGTCAGGGCAACTTCGGTTCGGTCGACGGCGACAACGCTGCGGCCATGCGATACACCGAAGTACGCATGACCAAGCTGGCGCACGAGCTGCTGGCTGACCTGCACAAGGAAACCGTGGACTGGGTGCCGAACTACGACGGCACCGAAATGATCCCGGCGGTCATGCCGACCCGTATTCCCAACCTGCTGGTCAACGGCTCCAGCGGTATCGCCGTGGGCATGGCGACCAACATTCCGCCGCACAACCTCGGTGAAGTCATCGACGGTTGCCTGGCGCTCATCGACAACCCTGAGCTGACCGTCGATGAGCTGATGCAATACATCCCCGGTCCGGACTTCCCGACCGCCGCGATCATCAACGGTCGCGCTGGCATCATCGAAGCCTACCGCACCGGCCGCGGGCGTATTTACATGCGTGCCCGCTCGATCATTGAAGACATCGACAAGGTCGGTGGCCGTCAGCAGATCGTCATCACCGAACTGCCGTACCAGCTGAACAAGGCACGTCTGATCGAGAAGATCGCCGAGCTGGTCAAAGAGAAGAAGCTCGAAGGCATCACCGAACTGCGCGACGAGTCCGACAAGGACGGTATGCGCGTCGTGATCGAACTGCGTCGCGGCGAGGTGCCTGAGGTGATCCTCAACAACCTCTACGCCCAGACCCAGCTGCAGTCGGTATTCGGCATCAACATCGTTGCGCTGATCGATGGCCGCCCACGCATCCTGAACCTCAAGGATCTGCTGGAAGCCTTCGTCCGTCACCGTCGCGAAGTCGTTACCCGCCGTACTGTGTTCGAACTGCGCAAGGCGCGTGAGCGTGGCCACATTCTCGAAGGCCAGGCCGTTGCCCTGTCGAACATCGACCCGGTTATTGCCCTGATCAAAGCCTCGCCGACCCCTTCGGAAGCGAAAGAAGCGCTGATCAGCACGCCGTGGGAATCCTCGGCAGTGGTCGCGATGGTTGAACGTGCCGGTGCCGATTCGTGCCGTCCGGAAAACCTCGACCCGCAATACGGTCTGCGCGAAGGCAAGTACTTCCTGTCGCCAGAACAGGCGCAAGCCATTCTGGAACTGCGCCTGCACCGTCTGACCGGTCTGGAACACGAAAAACTGCTGGCTGAGTATCAAGAGATCCTCAATCAGATCGGCGAGCTGATCCGCATCCTCAACAGCGCTGTGCGCCTGATGGAAGTGATCCGCGAAGAGCTGGAAGTGATCCGCGCCGAATACGGCGACGTGCGTCGCACCGAAATTCTCGATGCCCGTCTCGACCTGACCCTGGGTGACATGATCCCGGAAGAAGAGCGCGTCGTGACCATCTCCCACGGTGGCTACGCCAAGACCCAGCCATTGGCTGCGTACCAGGCTCAGCGTCGTGGCGGTAAAGGCAAGTCGGCCACCGGCGTCAAGGATGAGGACTACATCGCTCACCTGCTGGTTGCCAACAGCCACACCACGCTGCTGCTGTTCTCCAGCAAGGGCAAGGTGTATTGGCTCAAGACCTACGAGATTCCGGAAGCGTCCCGCGCTGCCCGTGGCCGTCCGCTGGTCAACCTTCTGCCATTGAGCGAAGGCGAGTACATCACCACCATGCTGCCGGTCGATCTTGAAGCCATGAAGCGTCAGGCTGATGAAGAAGAGGCCGAAGGCGCCGAGGCTGATGTAGAAGAGATCGAAAACAGCAACGAGACCGACGAAGAGCGTCGTGCTCGCATCAAGGCTGCTGACCGTAAGAAAGCACCGTTCATCTTCATGTCGACCGCTAACGGTACCGTGAAGAAGACCCCTCTGGTGGCCTTCAGCCGTCAGCGCAGCGTTGGTCTGATCGCACTGGAACTGGACGAAGGCGATATCCTGATCTCCGCTGCCATCACCGACGGCGAGCAGGAAATCATGCTGTTCTCCGACGGCGGCAAAGTAACGCGCTTCAAGGAATCCGAAGTTCGCGCCATGGGCCGTACTGCCCGCGGTGTACGTGGTATGCGTCTGCCGGAAGGGCAGAAGCTGATCTCCATGCTGATTCCGGAAGAAGGCAGCGAAATCCTCACCGCTTCCGAGCGCGGCTACGGCAAGCGCACGGCGATCACCGAGTTCCCTGAATACAAACGTGGCGGTCAGGGCGTAATCGCCATGGTCAGCAACGAACGTAATGGCCGTCTGGTCGGCGCGGTTCAGGTGCAGGATGGCGAAGAAATCATGCTGATCTCCGATCAGGGCACTCTGGTGCGTACCCGTGTCGACGAAGTGTCGAGCCTGGGTCGTAACACTCAGGGTGTGACGCTGATCAAGCTGGCCAAGGATGAAACCCTGGTCGGGCTGGAGCGGGTTCAGGAGCCTTCGGAAGTCGAAGGTGAAGAGCTTGAAGGTGAAGAGGGCGAGGAATTCGAAGGCACTGTCGTCAACGACGATGCCGGTGAAGACCAGCAACTCGACGCCGCAGCAGACGAAGAACCGCAAGAATAAGCGGACAAACGAGGGGGCGGATGAGAATTCGCCCCCTTGTTATTTGTCCGGTATAAAATTTCGACATCATGGAGATCCCCTGTGGGAGCGAGCCTGCTCGCGAATGCAGGCGCTGCGGTACCTCTGACACACCGCGGTGATGCATTCGCGAGCAGGCTCGCTCCCACAGGGCCGTGTTGATCGGTAGTGTGATTTATTGCGTGATACCACCAAATCAGAGCGAGATTGGATGTGAGCAAGCGAGCCTTTAACTTCTGCGCCGGTCCTGCGGCGCTTCCTGAAGCTGTCCTGCAACGTGCCCAGGGTGAACTCCTTGATTGGCACGGCAAGGGTCTGTCGGTCATGGAAATGAGCCATCGCAGCGATGAGTTCGTGTCCATTGCCACCCAGGCCGAGCAGGATCTGCGTGACCTGCTGAATATCCCGTCGAACTACAAAGTGCTGTTTCTGCAAGGTGGTGCCAGCCAGCAATTCGCGCAGATTCCACTGAACCTGTTGCCTGAAGGCGGCTCGGCCGACTACATCGATACGGGTATCTGGTCGCAGAAAGCCATTGAAGAAGCCTCGCGCTACGGTCACGTCAACGTTGCCGCCACCGCCAAGCCTTACGACTATTTCGCTATCCCGGGCCAGAACGAGTGGAACCTGTCGAAAGACGCTGCTTACGTTCACTACGCGCCGAACGAAACCATCGGCGGTCTGGAGTTCCAGTGGATCCCGGAAACCGGCGACGTGCCGCTGGTAGCTGACATGTCTTCGGACATTCTGTCGCGCCCGGTCGACATCTCGCGTTTCGGCATGATCTACGCCGGCGCGCAGAAGAACATCGGCCCGAGCGGCATCGTCGTCAACATCATCCGCGAAGACTTGCTGGGCAAGGCGCGTTCGCTGTGCCCGACCATGCTCGATTACAAAGTCGCGGCCGATAACGGCTCGATGTACAACACCCCGCCGACCCTGGCCTGGTACCTGTCCGGCCTGGTGTTCCAGTGGCTGAAAGAGCAGGGCGGCGTTGAAGCGATCGCCAAGCTGAATGACGTCAAGCAGCGCACGCTGTACGACTTCATCGACGCCAGCGGCCTCTACAGCAACCCGATCAACAAGTCGGATCGCTCGTGGATGAACGTGCCGTTTCGTCTGGCCGATGATCGTCTCGACAAGCCGTTCCTCGTCGGTGCCGAAGAGCGCGGCCTGCTCAATCTGAAGGGCCACCGCTCCGTGGGCGGCATGCGCGCCTCCATCTATAACGCTGTCGACATCACCGCGGTCAACGCGCTGGTGGCGTACATGGCTGAATTCGAGAAGGAACACGGCTGATGTCCGAGCAAGAACTCAAGGCACTGCGCGTTCGCATTGATGCTCTGGACACTAAAGTCATGGAGCTGATCAGTGAGCGTGCGCGTTGCGCCCAGGAAGTCGCGCGAGTAAAGATGGCCTCGCTGGCCGAAGGCGAAGTGCCGGTGTTCTATCGTCCTGAGCGCGAAGCTCAGGTGCTCAAACGCGTGATGGAGCGCAATCAGGGGCCGCTGGGCAACGAAGAGATGGCGCGTTTGTTCCGCGAAATCATGTCGTCGTGCCTGGCGCTGGAGCAGCCGCTGAAAGTGGCTTACCTCGGCCCTGAAGGCACCTTCACTCAAGCGGCGGCCATGAAGCACTTCGGCCACGCGGTGATCAGCAAGCCAATGGCGGCGATCGACGAAGTGTTCCGTGAAGTGGCGGCCGGTGCGGTGAATTTTGGCGTGGTGCCGGTGGAAAACTCCACCGAGGGCGCGGTCAACCACACGCTGGACAGCTTCCTCGAACACGACATGGTCATCTGTGGCGAAGTCGAGCTGCGTATTCACCATCACTTGTTGGTCGGTGAAAATACCAAGACCGACAGCATCAGCCGCATCTATTCCCACGCACAGTCGCTGGCTCAGTGCCGCAAGTGGCTGGACGCGCATTACCCGAATGTCGAGCGCGTGGCGGTTTCCAGCAACGCCGAAGCGGCCAAGCGGGTCAAAGGCGAATGGAACTCGGCGGCGATTGCCGGCGATATGGCCGCAGGGCTGTATGGCCTGACCCGTCTGGCCGAGAAGATCGAAGACCGTCCCGACAACTCGACGCGCTTCCTGATGATCGGTAATCAGGAAGTGCCGCCGACCGGCGACGACAAGACTTCGATCATCGTGTCGATGAGCAACAAGCCCGGCGCGCTCCACGAGCTGCTGGTGCCGTTCCACGACAACGGGATCGACCTGACCCGCATCGAAACGCGTCCATCGCGCAGCGGCAAATGGACCTACGTGTTCTTCATCGACTTCGTCGGCCACCACCGTGATCCGTTGATCAAGGGTGTGCTGGAAAAGATCAGTCAGGAAGCAGTAGCACTCAAAGTGCTGGGTTCCTACCCGAAAGCAGTTCTCTAAGGGGCGGTAGCAAATGAGTGGCAACTTCCTCGCTCTGGCACAGCCGGGCGTGCAACAACTTTCGCCGTACGTTCCGGGCAAGCCTGTGGGCGAACTGGCGCGCGAGCTGGATCTTGATCCGGCAAAAATCGTCAAGCTGGCGAGCAACGAAAACCCGTTGGGTGCCAGCCCGAAAGCCTTGGCGGCGATCCGCGAAGAGCTGGCCGAGCTGACTCGTTATCCGGACGGCAACGGTTTCGCATTGAAATCGCTGCTGGCCGAGCAATGCCGTGTCGAACTGAACCAGGTTACCTTGGGCAACGGCTCCAACGACATTCTTGAGTTGGTCGCGCGTGCCTATCTGGCGCCGGGCCTGAATGCGGTGTTCAGTGAGCACGCGTTCGCGGTGTATCCGATCGCCACTCAAGCGGTCGGCGCCCAGGCCAAAGTGGTCCCGGCGAAGGATTGGGGGCATGACCTGCCGGCGATGCTCGCGGCCATCGATGCCAACACCCGCGTGGTATTCATCGCCAACCCGAACAACCCGACCGGCACCTGGTTCGGCGCTGAAGCGCTGGACGAATTCCTTCAGGATGTTCCGGAGCACGTTCTGGTAGTGCTGGACGAGGCTTACATCGAATACGCCGAAGGCAGCGATCTGCCGGACGGTCTGGATTTCCTTGCCGCTTACCCGAATCTGCTGGTATCGCGCACGTTCTCCAAGGCCTATGGTCTGGCGGCATTGCGTGTTGGCTACGGTCTGTCGACTCCGGTTGTTGCTGATGTGCTGAACCGAGTTCGCCAGCCGTTCAACGTCAACAGTCTCGCCCTCGCGGCAGCCTGTGCGGCGCTGAAGGATGAGGAATATCTGGCGCAAAGCCGTCAACTCAACGAGGCGGGCATGCAGCAGTTGCAGGCCGGTTTCCGTGAGTTGGGCCTGAGCTGGATCGAATCCAAAGGCAACTTTATCTGCGTCGATCTCGCTCAGGTCGCGGCCCCGATTTTCCAGGGCTTGCTGCGCGAAGGCGTGATTGTGCGTCCGGTGGCTAACTACGGCATGCCGAACCACCTGCGGGTGACCATCGGTCTGCCGGCGGAAAACAGCCGCTTCCTCGAAGCGCTGCGCAAGGTTCTGGCTCGTGGGTGATGTCACTGCACTGCAATCTGCTGCACCTATGATCGGGCGCCTTGTGGTGGTCGGTCTGGGGTTGATCGGTGGTTCGTTTGCCAAAGGCTTGCGTGAAAGCGGCATCTGCCGCGAAGTGGTCGGGGTCGATCTCGATCCGCAATCGCGCAAGCTCGCGGTCGAGTTGGGTGTGGTCGATCGTTGTGAAGATGACTTGGCGGCTGCATGCCAGGGCGCTGACGTGATTCAACTGGCGGTGCCGATCCTGGCCATGGAAAAAGTGCTCGCACGGTTGGCGGGCATGGATCTGGGGCAGGCGATTCTGACTGATGTCGGCAGCGCCAAAGGCAATGTGGTGCGCGCAGCCACCGAAGCGTTTGGCGCGATGCCGCCGCGTTTCGTGCCGGGTCATCCGATTGCCGGTTCCGAACAGAGTGGGGTGGAAGCCTCCAATGCCGAACTGTTCCGTCGCCACAAGGTTATCCTCACGCCACTTGAGCAAACCGATCCGGCTGCGTTGGCGGTGGTTGATCGTCTGTGGCGCGAATTGGGTGCCGACGTCGAGCACATGCAGGTCGAGCGACACGATGAAGTGCTGGCTGCGACCAGCCATTTGCCGCATTTGCTGGCCTTCGGCCTGGTTGATTCGTTGGCCAAGCGCAATGAAAATCTTGAGATCTTCCGTTACGCTGCGGGCGGTTTCCGCGATTTCACAAGAATCGCCGGAAGCGACCCGGTGATGTGGCACGACATCTTCCTCGCTAACCGCGAGGCTGTTCTGCGCACACTCGATACATTTCGCAGCGACCTCGACGCCTTGCGCGACGCGGTCGATGCAGGGGATGGGCACCAATTGTTGGGCGTCTTTACGCGCGCCCGGGTTGCCCGCGAGCATTTCAGTAAAATCCTGGCCCGCAGGGCCTATGTGGACGCTATGAATTCCAACGATCTGATCTTCCTGGCTCAACCTGGTGGCCGCCTGTCCGGTCGGATTCGCGTACCAGGCGACAAATCCATTTCCCACCGTTCGATCATGCTCGGTTCGCTGGCCGAAGGCGTCACCGAAGTCGAAGGCTTCCTTGAGGGCGAAGACGCTCTGGCGACCTTGCAAGCGTTCCGCGACATGGGCGTCGTCATCGAAGGGCCGCACCACGGCCGCGTAACCATTCACGGTGTCGGCCTGCACGGTCTGAAACCGGCGCCGGGCCCGATCTATCTGGGTAACTCCGGTACCTCGATGCGTCTGCTGTCCGGCCTGTTGGCTGCGCAGAACTTCGACAGCACTTTGACCGGCGATGCCTCGCTGTCCAAGCGTCCGATGAATCGCGTGGCCAATCCACTGCGTGAAATGGGCGCCGTGATTGAAACCGCTGCTGAAGGTCGTCCACCGATGACCATTCGTGGCGGGCACAAACTCAAAGGCCTGACCTACACCATGCCGATAGCCAGTGCTCAGGTGAAATCCTGCCTGCTGCTCGCCGGTCTTTACGCTGAAGGCAAGACCACTGTGACCGAGCCGGCCCCGACTCGCGATCACACCGAGCGCATGCTGCGCGGCTTCGGCTACCCGGTGAGCGTTGACGGCGCTACGGCTTCGGTTGAATCCGGCGGCAAACTGACTGCCACTCACATCGAAGTCCCGGGTGACATCTCGTCGTCGGCGTTCTTCCTGGTCGCGGCCTCGATCGCTGAAGGCTCGGAGCTGGTGCTTGAGCACGTCGGCATCAACCCGACCCGTACCGGCGTGATCGACATCCTGCGCCTGATGGGCGCGGATATCACTCTGGAAAATCAGCGTGAAGTCGGCGGCGAGCCTGTGGCTGATCTGCGCGTGCGGGCAGCTAAACTCAAAGGTATCGAGATTCCGGAAGAGCTGGTCCCGTTGGCGATCGACGAATTCCCGGTGTTGTTCGTCGCCGCTGCCTGTGCCGAAGGGCGCACCGTGCTGACTGGCGCCGAAGAGCTGCGGGTCAAGGAATCGGATCGCATTCAGGTCATGGCAGACGGTTTATTGGCTCTGGGCGTCAAATGCCAGCCGACCCCGGACGGCATCATCATCGACGGCGGCCAGATTGGCGGCGGCGAAGTGCATGGTCATGGCGATCACCGTATCGCGATGGCATTCAGTGTGGCGTCGCTGCGCGCTACTGCACCGATCCGCATCCATGATTGCGCCAACGTCGCGACGTCGTTCCCCAACTTCCTCGCACTGTGCGGGCAGGTCGGTATTCGTGTGGCACAAGAGGCTCAGTCGTGAAAAACATTGCACCGGTCATCACCATTGATGGGCCAAGCGGCTCGGGCAAAGGCACCGTAGCCGGGATTCTGGCCAAGCGTCTGGGCTGGAATCTGCTGGACTCCGGTGCGCTTTATCGTCTGCTGGCGTTTGCGGCGCACAATCATGGTGTCGACCTGACCAATGAAGAGCTGCTGAAAAAACTCGCCGCTCATCTGGATGTGCAATTCATTGCGGCGACCGACGGTCAGTTGCAGCGGATCATTCTGGAAGGCGACGAAGTCAGCGACGTCATCCGCACTGAAAGCGTCGGTTCCGGCGCTTCGCAAGTGGCCGCACTGCCGGCCGTACGCGAGGCGCTGCTGCAGCGCCAGCGCGCTTTTCAGGAAGCGCCGGGCCTGGTTGCCGACGGTCGCGACATGGGTACGGTGGTTTTTCCTGATGCACCGCTGAAAATTTTCCTGACCGCCAGTGCCGAGGAGAGAGCGCGCCGTCGATATTTGCAGTTGAAGGGCAAAGTCGAGGGTGTTAGTCTGTCGAGTCTGCTAGATGAGATCCGTGCACGCGACGAGCGTGATACCCAGCGAGCGGTAGCCCCGCTTAAGCCGGCGGCTGACGCCATACAACTGGATTCCACGGAGTTGTCCATCGATCAGGTGCTTGAACGCATCATGAGCGAGATCGCCATTCGCGATATCGCCGGGTGACCAAGAAGGCCGCAGGGGACCAGTCATAGTCCTGCGACGCTTCTTCTATATGAAACTAACCCACACCGTCTGGGGTGTGGAGATGGGCGTATCCTTCGCCCTCATTTACAGGAATTAAAATGAGCGAAAGCTTTGCGGAACTCTTTGAAGAAAGCCTAAAAACCCTGAACCTTCAGGCAGGCTCCATCATCACCGGTGTTATCGTTGATATCGATTACCAAGCTCGCTGGGTAACCGTTCACGCTGGCCTGAAGTCTGAAGCACTCATCCCGCTTGAGCAGTTCTACAACGACGCTGGCGATCTGACTATCAATGTCGGTGACGAAGTTCACGTTGCTCTGGATTCGGTTGAAGACGGCTTCGGTGAAACCAAGCTGTCCCGTGAAAAAGCCAAGCGCGCTGAGTGCTGGATCGTTCTGGAAGCAGCCTTCGCAGCTGAGGAAGTGGTCAAGGGCGTTATCAACGGTAAGGTTAAAGGCGGCTTCACTGTCGACGTTAACGGCATCCGTGCGTTCCTGCCAGGTTCCCTGGTTGACGTCCGTCCAGTGCGCGACACCACGCACCTGGAAGGCAAAGAGCTGGAATTCAAGGTCATCAAGCTGGACCAGAAGCGCAACAACGTTGTCGTTTCCCGTCGCAGCGTCCTGGAAGCCGAGAACTCCGCCGAGCGTGAAGCTCTGCTGGAATCCCTGCAGGAAGGCCAGCAAGTCAAAGGTATCGTCAAAAACCTCACCGATTACGGCGCATTCGTCGATCTGGGTGGCGTGGACGGCCTGCTGCACATCACCGACATGGCTTGGAAGCGCATCAAGCATCCTTCCGAGATCGTCAACGTTGGTGACGAAATCGACGTTAAGGTTCTGAAATACGATCGCGAACGCAACCGTGTTTCCCTGGGCCTGAAGCAACTGGGCGAAGATCCATGGGTTGCTATCAAAGCTCGTTACCCAGAAAGCACTCGCGTTACCGCTCGTGTAACCAACCTGACCGACTACGGCTGCTTCGCTGAGCTGGAAGAAGGCGTTGAAGGTCTGGTACACGTTTCGGAAATGGACTGGACCAACAAGAACATCCACCCTTCGAAAGTCGTACAAGTCGGCGACGAAGTGGAAGTTATGGTTCTGGACATCGACGAAGAGCGTCGTCGTATCTCCCTGGGCATCAAGCAGTGCAAATCTAACCCATGGGAAGATTTCTCTGGCCAGTTCAACAAGGGCGATAAAATCTCCGGCACCATCAAGTCGATCACCGATTTCGGTATCTTCATTGGTTTGGACGGCGGCATCGACGGTCTGGTTCACCTGTCCGACATCTCCTGGAACGAAGTGGGCGAAGAAGCCGTACGTCGTTTCAAGAAGGGCGACGAGCTGGACACCGTTATCCTGTCGGTTGACCCAGAGCGTGAGCGTATCTCCCTGGGTATCAAGCAACTGGAAAGCGATCCGTTCTCCGAGTACGTTCAAGAGAACGACAAAGGCGCAATCGTTAAAGGTACTGTGAAAGAAGTTGACGCCAAAGGCGCCATCATCGTTCTGGCCGACGATATCGAAGCGACTTTGAAAGCCTCCGAAATCAGCCGTGACCGCGTTGAAGACGCGCGCAACGTTCTGAAAGAAGGCCAGGAAGTAGAAGCCAAGATCATCAGCGTTGATCGCAAGAGCCGCGTAATCCAGCTCTCCATCAAGTCGAAAGACGATGCTGAAGAGAAAGAAGCTATCCAAAGCCTGAAGGCTGAAGAAGCTCCTGCTGGCGACACCACCATGGCGGCACTGCTGCGCCAGGCAATGGCCAAACAGAACTAAGTTCTGCTTGATCATTAAAAAGGGCGACTTCGGTCGCCCTTTTTTGTGCCTGTGATTTATAGAAATGCGGGTTCGCTTCTGTGAATCGGTTGCTGCGTGAAACCAAACCATTTCCGGGGTGGTCTGTTTCTTTAATCGGATCAATCGCCTATTCACGACTAAGCTTGGTCTTAAGCGTGTAGTCGTCGGGCAGCTGCCTGGCATAAGGAAGTGGATGAACAAGTTTATTGTCCTCATCGCTGTATTGCTTTTGGCGGGTTGTACCACCAGTGCCAAGACTCATGCCGTGCGCGGCGTCAGTGGTATAGAGGTCGACTGCTCTGGGTTGGGCTCTGGTTGGGAGAAGTGTCAAAAGCGCGCAGCTAAAGAGTGCAAGGGGGCAGGGTACAAAGTGATCACGCGATCAGATGATGCCAAGGATGAAGATGAGTTTCCTTTTGGCTTCAACCCGGCAGGCTATGTGACGCGAACCATGTTGGTGATATGTCGTTGAGCACGCGATGATCTGTCTGTTGGTTTTATGCCCTGAAAATGGGCGTTTCGATGCGGCGGAAGATATGTCAATCCCTGGGCTGTTCAAAATCTTCCGGGCGTGCTAAAACCTTTCAAGCGCTGATCTAGCTGCTTGAAAAAGAAGGGAAAAATATGACGAAGTCGGAGTTGATCGAACGAATTGTCACCCATCAAGGGCTGCTCTCATCCAAGGATGTGGAGCTGGCCATCAAGACCATGCTTGAGCAAATGTCCCAATGCCTTGCCACCGGTGATCGCATTGAGATCCGTGGGTTTGGCAGCTTCTCCCTGCATTACCGCGCGCCGCGCGTTGGTCGTAACCCGAAGACCGGTCAATCCGTCAGTCTTGACGGTAAATTCGTTCCGCATTTCAAGCCGGGCAAAGAGCTGCGTGATCGGGTGAATGAGGAAGAGGAGGAAGGGGTTTGACAGCTGCTATTTCTCAAGGGGTTACTCATGCGTAACCTTAAGCGCATATTTCTTGGTGTATTTATTTTTCTCCTGGTGTTGGCGATTCTGGCGTTTGTGCTAGAGAACCAGCAATCGGTGTCGTTATTGTTTTTAGGTTTGTCTGGGCCGCAGTTGCCGGTTTCGCTGGTCGTTGTATTGGCGTTGCTCATTGGCATGTTAATTGGTCCAGTGTTGGGCTGGTTCCTGGGACGCTCGTCCAGAGCCGCTCGCAAGCGACTGGTCTGAAGCAGCAGGGGCAGGGCGTCTGTCGAAATTGCGCCTCTGCCTGTCTTTATCCATTAGTAAAACCATCATTAAGCTGTAAAATGCGTCCCTTGTTTGATCGTGCCTTATTGCATGTCAATTCAGACTGACTCTGACGGATGCCAACTGCGAGTGGCTTCTGCATTCATGGATTAGACAGCGCTCATGGCAGCGCTGTCCGCAGCTCAAGGGTATCGTTTCGCGTGAAAATTCTAGTTACCGGCGGCGCCGGCTTTATTGGTTCGGCAGTCATCCGTCACATCATCTCCAACACGTCCGATGCTGTCGTTAACGTCGATAAGCTGACTTACGCCGGCAATCTGGAGTCCCTGGCAGAAGTCAGCCAGAATTCGCGCTACGTATTTGAACGAGTCGATATCTGTGATCGTGATCAGATCGACCGTGTCCTGCGTGAGCACCAGCCTGATGCAATCATGCATCTGGCCGCAGAATCCCACGTTGATCGCTCGATCTCCGGTCCTTCCGAGTTCATCCAGACCAATATCATCGGTACGTACACGCTGCTTGAAGCTGCCCGCCACTACTGGGCCGCTCTGGATGATGCGCGTAAAGCCAGTTTCCGCTTTCACCATATTTCGACTGACGAAGTTTACGGAGACCTCGAAGGTCCGGAAGACCTCTTCACCGAAACCACGCCTTACCAGCCAAGTTCGCCTTACTCGGCCAGCAAGGCCAGCTCCGATCACCTGGTTCGTGCCTGGGCCCGCACTTACGGCCTGCCTACCTTGGTGACTAACTGCTCGAACAACTACGGCCCATGCCATTTCCCTGAGAAACTGATCCCGCTGATCATTCTCAATGCGCTGGAAGGCAAGCCTCTGCCGGTTTATGGCAAAGGCAACCAGGTACGTGACTGGCTGTATGTCGAAGATCACGCGCGCGCGTTGTACAAAGTCGTCACCGAAGGCGTGATCGGTGAGACTTACAACATCGGCGGTCATAACGAAAAACAAAACATCGAAGTGGTGCACACCCTCTGTGCGTTGCTCGATGAGTTGCGTCCTGATTCAGCTCACCGCCCGCATGCCAGCCTGATTACTTATGTACAGGATCGTCCTGGTCACGACGTTCGCTATGCAATCGACGCTAGCAAGATTCAGCGAGAACTGGGCTGGACTCCGGAAGAGACTTTCGAGACTGGTATTCGCAAGACTGTTGAGTGGTATCTGAATAACACTGAATGGGTTGAGCACGTGAAGAGCGGTAGCTACCAGCAGTGGATTGATCAGAACTACGCGGATCGTTCGAGCAAAGCATGAAGATCCTCCTTTTAGGAAAGAACGGTCAGGTGGGCTGGGAGCTGCAACGCTCACTGGCGCCGCTTGGAGAACTGGTCGCTCTTGATCGGCATTCCGTTGATGGTCTGAGCGGTGATCTATCTAATCTTGAATCCTTGGGCGCAACGATTCGTCAGGTAAAGCCCGACGTGATCGTTAATGCTGCCGCCTATACGGCGGTTGACAAAGCTGAGTCGGATACTGAATTGGCAGATCGCGTAAACGGCCTCGCGAGTAGTGTTATGGCCAAAGAAGCCGCAGCATTGGGTGCCTGGCTGGTTCACTACTCAACGGATTACGTCTTCAGTGGCCAGGGCGTGACGCCATGGCAGGAGACGGATGCTGTTGCGCCGGTGAATCATTATGGCTCCAGCAAGTTAGCCGGCGAACAGGCAATTATCGCGTCGGGTTGCAAGTATCTGATCTTCCGCACTAGCTGGGTTTACGGTACGCGCGGCAACAACTTCGCAAAGACAATGCTACGGCTGGCGAAGGACCGCGAAACATTGAGCGTGATTGCGGATCAGATCGGTGCTCCTACAGGTGCGGATCTGATCGCTGACGTTACGGCGTTGGCTATTCAGCAAATCATCAAGCGTCCAGAACTGGCTGGCCTCTATCATTTGGCCTCAGCTGGTGAAGTGTCTTGGCATGGATATGCCACTCACGTAATTGACTTCGCAAAACTCCAAGGCGAGGAGTTGGCTGTGGCGACGGTTAACGCCATCGAAACAACCGCTTATCCGACACCTGCGCGCCGCCCTCTGAATTCTCGATTGAATACTCAGAAGCTGCGTGACAATTTTTCTCTACACTTGCCGGATTGGCAAAGTGGTGTAACCCGAATGCTTAGGGAAGTTCTGAACAAATGACCACGACAAATCGTAAAGGCATCATTCTCGCTGGCGGTTCGGGCACTCGTCTTCACCCGCTTACGCTTGGTGTTTCCAAGCAAATGCTGCCGATCTATGACAAACCGATGATCTTTTATCCACTGTCGGTATTGATGCTGGCGGGGATGCGCGAAATTCTGATCATTTCCACACCTGAGGACTTGCCGCTGTTTCGCAAGTTATTGGGCGATGGCAGTCTGTATGGCATCCAGTTGACCTATGCAGAACAACCTACTCCGGATGGACTGGCTCAGGCTTTTATTATTGGAGAAGAGTTCATTGGTCAGGATCCTTGCTGCCTGATCCTCGGCGACAATATTTTCTATGGCCAACATTTCTCGGACAATTTGCGTTCGGCTACAGAACAGAAGAGCGGCGCGACCGTGTTTGGTTATCACGTTTCTGATCCCGAGCGTTTTGGTGTAGTCGAGTTCGACGCTTCAGGCCGAGCGCTCAGCATTGAAGAGAAGCCGCTGAAACCCAAATCCAACTACGCAGTAACGGGTCTTTATTTCTATGACAACGACGTTGTGGAAATAGCCAAGAACATCAAGCCTTCCGAGCGTGGTGAGCTGGAAATTACTGACGTGAATCGTGTTTATCTTGAGCGCAAGTCTCTCAGTGTCGAGATGCTTGGCCGTGGTTTCGCTTGGCTCGACACGGGCACTCACGATTCTTTGCTCGAGGCCAGTCACTTTGTGCACACCATCGAACAGCGTCAAGGTCTGAAAGTAGCTTGCCTGGAAGAGATCGCTTTCCACAACGGTTGGATTTCTGCCGAGCAGTTGGGTGAGCAAGCCGATGCGCTGAAGAAGACTGGCTACGGTCAGTATCTTCAGAAACTGCTGGACTCACCTTCTCACTGATTCGAACGCCAGATCCCGTCGAACATCAGCGTTTTTCAGTGCGAGCAGGAATGGCATGCCAGTAAAACATCCCAAGGTTGCAGTTTTGCTGGCTGCTTATAATGGCATGCAGTGGATCGAGGAGCAGTTGGCCTCGATTCTTCGCCAGTCAGCTGTTGATGTAACCGTTTATATAAGTATCGACCCCTCCACCGACGGTACAGAAGCGTGGTGTGCGGTTTACGCTTCCAGGCACCCTCAAGTTCGGATCTTGCCGCCAGCGGGTAGTTTTGGTGGAGCATCTCGTAATTTTTTCCGACTCATCCGCGATGTCGAGTTTGAAACATTCGATTTCGTAGCCTTTGCCGATCAGGATGATATTTGGCACGTAGACAAGCTTCAGCGTGCGACTCATGCCATCCATAGTCGTCAAGTCGACGCCTATTCCAGTAATGTCACGGCTTTTTGGCCAGATGGAAGAACCCATTTGCTGAATAAAGCGCAGCTTCAGGTTGAGTGGGACTTTCTGTTTGAGGCGGCGGGGCCTGGTTGTACTTACGTAATGAGCAAAAAGCTCGCGGATTCATTGAAGGTGTCAATGATACGTAATTGGCGTCTATTACAAGATGTCAGTCTGCACGATTGGTATTGCTATTCCTTCGCCCGTAGCCATGGTTTTCTCTGGTACATAGACCCTGAGCCTACGATGGACTATCGCCAGCATGAACGTAATCAGGTAGGCGCGAATAAGGGGCTGGCACCATTGATTGCCCGTTACAAAACTATTCATGACGGCTGGTGGTTCAATCAGGTGCAATTAATTGTGCAACTGATTGAGCAGGATAAAAACCCGTTTGTAATGACGTGGCTCAAACTGCGGCGCAGGCAGTTAATTAAACTTTCATTCAGTGCCTGGCGGTGTCGGCGTCGGGTTAGGGACAAGTTTTTTTTCTTTTGTATTTGTTGGGTTACTGCGTTGATTGGGAATAAGGTGCGATGAGTGCCCTGAAGGTATTGGTGACAGGGGCCAGCGGTTTTGTCGGAGAAGCTGTGGTTTTCAGGCTGCTGGTGGACAAGAAATTTTGTCCGATCGCAGCATCGCGTGGAGCCACACGGTTAAATGGATTGTGCTCCGTCCAGCCCTTCGATATGAATGCGGATTTTTTGCCTGCACTGGATGATGTTCACGTGGTCATTCATGCTGCAGCTCGAGTGCATGTCATGAATGAAACCGCAGAAGATGCTTTGACGGAATTCCGTAAGGTTAACGTTGAAGGAACCTTGAGGCTCGCGCGGCGGGCTGCGGAATCGGGAGTCAAACGCTTTATTTTTGTCAGTTCAATCAAAGTCAACGGTGAAGGCTCATTTGCTCCCAGCGTCTATGAAGCAGACAACCAGCCGCATCCCGTGGATCCTTACGGTATCTCCAAGTACGAAGCTGAAAAAGCGTTGCAGAAACTGCACTCCGAAACCGGGATGGAGGTTGTCATTATTCGGCCTCCCCTGGTTTATGGCCCTGGCGTGAAGGCCAACTTTCAGAACATGATGATGTGGCTTGATAAGGGCATTCCTCTGCCACTTGGATTGATCCGAAATCGGCGAAGTTTTGTAGCAATTGGCAATCTCGTGAATTTGATCATCGTATGCATTGATCACCCCCTCGCGGCCAATCAGACATTTTTAGTCAGTGATGGCGAAGACTTGTCGACAACGCAATTGCTCCGACGCCTTTCCCGCGCAATGGGTAGATCCGCACGACTTGTGCCCGTGCCGGCGTGGCTGTTGAAGCTGGCGGCGATGACATTAGGTAAGCAAGCTTTCGCCCAACGACTTTGCGGATCGCTGCAAATTGACATTGGTAAAAATCGAGAATTGCTGGGTTGGACGCCGCCCGTCAGTGTTGACGACGCTATGCGTCAGACTGCTGACCATTATCGGGAAAACGTAAAGAGATGAATGTTTGGTGGCTGTTAATTGCCGTATTCGTATTGTCTTGGATTTTGACATTGGTGCTGCGCCGATATGCTTTGGCGAAAAGCTTGATGGATATACCCAATGAACGCAGCTCCCACTCTGCGCCAACACCAAGAGGCGGGGGCGTTGCCATTGTTGCCGCCTTTCTACTTGCTGTACCAATCCTTGCCCACTTGAATTTGCTCAGTCCAGACGCACTCTGGGGGTTATCGGGTTCAGGCTTGCTGATCGCCATTCTCGGATTCGTTGATGACCACGGGCACGTGGCTGCCAGATGGCGGTTGATTGGCCATTTCGTCGCCGCGGCCTGGGCTTTGTACTGGCTGAATGGACTGCCTGCGATCCCACTCTGGGGCATAAGCATTGAACCCGGATGGGTCGGGTGCTTTCTCGCGCTGATTTACATGGTCTGGATGCTCAACCTCTATAACTTCATGGACGGCATAGATGGTCTGGCAAGTGCCGAAGCGATCAGCGCTTGCTTGGGGATGTGTCTGGTTTATTACGTCCTTGGGAGCGTTGAACTGATCTGGGCGCCACTGATGCTGGCGGCAGCGGTTGCAGGTTTTTTATGGTGGAATTTCCCCCCGGCGAAAATTTTCATGGGCGATGCGGGGAGTGGCTTTCTCGGTATCGTCCTCGCTGTATTGTCTCTTCAAGCAGCGTGGAGCAAGCCTGAGCTACTGTTCAGCTGGATTATCCTGTTGGGTGTTTTTATTGTGGACGCGACATGGACACTGGTGCGGCGCCTGCTTAAAGGTGACAAGGTTTATCAGGCACACAGTTCGCACGCATATCAGCATGCTGCTCGACGGTTAGGTCACATGAAAGTTACGCTCACAATTGTGATGATAAACGTGCTGTTCCTGCTACCTGTATCGATGCTCGTCGCGTTGGGCATGTTGAGCGTAATAAGCGCTCTGCTTATTGCATTTGCTCCGCTGATCTATATTGCCTACCGCTTGGGTGCAGGCGAGACCTGAATCGCAAGGTATCTGCATCAAGCGGAGCGTTTTACAATCTCGAAGCAGGCGACCCGGGCATCCCTTAGCGGGTCAGGTGCTGCACTCGAAAATGGTCAGACTTCAATATGACGAGAAATTATGCAAAATAATCTCACTTGCCAGCCTATTTCGACGACCAGTCGGGTGCGTGGCGAGCAAAAAAATCAGCGCCCCGTGGTGATCTGGCTGACCGGTCTTAGTGGTTCGGGTAAGTCTTCGCTGGCCGATGCGCTTGAACAAAAACTCATAGCGAATGGCTTCCATACTTATTTGCTTGATGGCGATAACGTACGAATGGGTCTGTGCAAAGACCTTGGATTCGGTGATCAGGATCGAACGGAAAATATCAGGCGAGTGGCGGAAGTAGCCAACCTGTTCCTGGATGCCGGGCTCATTGTCATCACGTCCTTCATCTCTCCATTCCATCGTGATCGTGCACTTGCCCGCAGTGTGATTGGTGACGAGTCTTTCATCGAAGTCTATCTTGATACGCCGCTGAGCGAATGCGAGCGACGAGATCCCAAGGGCCTCTACAGTAAAGCCCGACAGGGGCTGATCAAGAACTTCACTGGCATCGACTCGCCCTACGAAGTGCCGGATTCCCCGCAGGTTAAAATCGATACCCTGACTCATTCAATAGATGAGGGGGTGGATACCATCATGGCTTACTTGAAACAATGGAATGCCAAGTGAAGCGATTAGTCATCATCGGTGCGGGTTTCAGCGGCGCAGTAACGGCTATTGAGTTTCTCAAGCATGCGCCCAAGGGATCCCAACTCACCATTATCAATCGTTCAGGCAAAATGGCGCGTGGGTTAGCCTATGGAACCAGCAGCCCTGATCACTTGCTGAATGTTCCCGCAGGCAATATGTCTGCACTGGTTGATGATCCCGATTCGTTCCTCGAGTTTTTTCGAAAGTTTGATCCAGAGGCGCATTCCGGAAGTTTTGTTTCGCGAAAAATGTACGGGGCATATCTGAGTGATTTACTCGCTCAAGCCGAAAAAGAGTCTGACGTCCAGTGTTCGCGTTTGACAGGTGAGGTGCTATCGATAGAACCCTCGGGCACCGGAGCCGTTTTAGAACTTCAGACGGGGGAGCGGATTGCTGCGGATCATGTCGTCTTGGCCTTTGGGAATTTTTCACCCGCCAAGCCTCAGGGTTTGCAAAAACTTGACGGCTGCGCAGCCTATGTCGGAGATCCCTGGTCTGCAGTCGCTGCTGATGTGAACCACGAGGCGCCCCGGGTTCTGCTGATCGGAAGTGGTTTGACCGCAGTCGATACGTTGATCTCTCTACGCAGGACGCATCCGGCAGCCAAAATCACCATGGTTTCGCGTCGTGGGTTACTGCCGACCGCACATAGAGAGCGGTTACCTGCGCAAGGATTCGCGACAACGATTTGTGATGATTTGCTTGGCGCTGCTCCCGCTGTTTCCGAATACACTCGGCTGATTCGGCGGGAAGTTGCCCGCTCCCCCGAACACTGGCGCGAAGTTGTCGCCGCGCTGAGGCCGATCACTTCCACTTTGTGGGAACGCCTGCCGACTAACGAGCGAAAACGCTTTTTACGCCACTTGCAACCGCATTGGGATGTCTACCGCCACCGAGTCGCCCCGCAGACTTTCGGCATCTTTCAGGAAGCGCTTGCGGCGTCCACTGCAAGCTTGATCGCCGGACGAATTGTCGCGATTGACCTCGAAGGAGAGAGCGTCTCGGTACATATCAAGCTAAGAGGCACTAATCAGATTGTCGAGCGTCGGTTCGATCAGGTCATTAACTGCACAGGGCCGTGCACGGACATCGGTAAAATTACCGATCCTTTCATTTCTTACTTGTTGAATGAGTCCGTGATCTGCGCTGACGATTTGCACCTCGGCATTAAGGTCGCTAGCAACTACGCGGTGATTGATCGGTCCGGGGAAAGTCTGGAGTGGTTAAGTTATGTCGGTCCCATGCTAAAGGCTCGTTTGTGGGAAGCCACGGCAGTTCCAGAGCTTCGTCAGCATGCCCGGGCTCTGGCAAGTAAAATCGCCAAAAGCTTTTTGACCAATGGAACCGAGGCTTCTTAATAAATTCCCTCTTTACACGTCTAAAGCCCCCAACCCTTGCACTGTTGGGGGCTTTTACATTGTGTAGGCTCCGTTTTCGAGTTTCCCAGGTTAAAAAAAAGCCAACAGCATTGTAGGCCATTGGCTTTTTTCAACATTGGCGGAGGCAGCTATGAGCGTGCGCCTTCAACTCAATGATTCAAGCAGGGGAGGGCCGGCAACCGCTTCACCGTGCTGCCATGCACCTCCTCTGTTCTCAGAGGGTCATTCCTGCACACCGAAACTTGGATTGCCGAGCGTGAAGCGAGTGCAATTTTTAAGCGCCTCAACATCCACACGAACACGCTTGATGTCATCTCCTTGCGGCCATTTTGGAATGGTTTTCAGATTAATCAACGACTGTCCGGTTCGTAGCAGAATACGAGTGCTATGCGCCTCATCGTAGTAGGCTTGCCCATTTTCCATCCAGAACAACTGCACCGGAACGGTCGGAGAGCCGTCAGTACACGTCAGATCGATGTTGAGGTACTGGGCGCTAATACGTGCATCCTTACTTGAAAATGAGAAGTCGACGTAGGCGTCGTCTCCTTTCATTTCAAATTCATTGGCTGAAGGGCCGGTTGTCAGCTGATTTATCTTGCTGGGCTTACCAATGCTGCCAATCTGGAAGTTTTCGTTTTTGGGGATAACGCTAATGACAGGCAGGTCGCTTTCCCAAAGCGTTTGCGCTTCACGCTCCACTACCGTGAAAAAAACATAATCCGGTTTCCATTCCTCGACCAGTTGGGCGAAATCTCCACCGGGCTCTGTAGCGACACTCCAGTGAAGTTGAAGAACGTCACTAAATGTGGCTGCCATCAACGGCGCCAAACTGGTTCCGAATGAGTCGCGGAGCCATAAAACCCTTTTGTTATTAAGTGCTCCTTCGGATTTTACAATAATCGGCTTTTTAGGCGCGTTAACTTCCGGGTTTCCGCCCTCGAACAGAATTTGATGAGTCGTGTAATCAATCCTTGTTGTTTTTATTGGAAGGTTGCCTGCATTGAGGAGCGGCTCTTTATCGGGAAGGCTAGTAGAGAGTCTTAGAAACTTCGCCAGATCTCCACCATTTATTTGTTTGATTCGAGCGATTCCGTAGGCTTCTTCCGATGGCCATTTCAATTCGGGGGCCGCTTTGCCAACCTCGTGGGCAAAAGCCTTAAATGCTATTCCAGCACCGAATGCGTTCCAGTGTGTATCTGTTTTAAAGTAAAGGTCTTCAGCGTGATTTTTCTTTCCAGCCAGCAAGGCTGGTCTTAGGTCAATGAAACGCTGCGGCTCGACTTCAGCGAGAAGGGCGTCTGTCGGGTTGAACGGTACTGGCTTGGCCCAGGAAGGTAATTGTTCTGGGTAAATGCTCCCCTTATCCGGCCCGATCATGATGCGGAATATCTTTACGCCTTTATCTTCAAGGAAGGTGTTCCAGTTCTTTGTGGAAGTTGCGATTTGCTTGCCAATAGCAACGTCCGCATCTGTTGCAGGGCGTCTGCCATTCGAAATGGTTTTGCGATATTGGTCACCAAGGAAAAGCCAATCATTTTTGCCAATAATAACCTGCTTTGAATCTATGCTGATGCCCAATGGGTAAAGTAACTTTGAAGTCCAGCTGGCCACAAAGTCCATATTGTAAAGGAAGGACTTTTGCGTGAGTTTTATTGCACTTTTGTCGGGTGCGGAAATGATGTTTATTGCTGGGATACAGAATAGTACCAGCAATATTGACAGCAAGAAGACGATTACACTACGTTTCATGTTGGCGCCATCAAAAATTAAAGTAAAGGAAGACGGAGCTGGTGGCTGCAAGCATGAAGCACATGGCGACCGAAAATAGGACTGCACCATAAGCCAGTCTCCATTTACCGATGATTCCGTTTGCCATTTCCAGCGAGTTTTTTTGCGCAACGATTATAAATGCAACAATAATTGCGAGGAAAATCGGCAGTTGACCAACAAGCGTTGCGGGCATGATGCTTAGTGCAACATCGGACAGCCGGCCTCCCCAAGCCAAATCGGATACCGGCACCGTAGCTGCGGTATTTCCAAATGCCGAACCCACATCTACCATTCCACTCAGTACGCGCATGGCGTCATCCATCGTCTTGGCGCGGAAAAATACCCACGTGACGTTTACGAACATAAAGGTCAGAAACCAGCCAAGTATCGGCGACATGGGGCGGCGTAATTGTGACCATAGACGATGAATGACCAAAGCAGCGCCATGCAGCGCTCCCCAGATTACAAACATCCATGTCGCACCGTGCCAGAGACCGCCGAGCAGGAATGTGGCAAAGAGATTGATGTAGGTACGAAACTCGCCAGAGCGATTACCTCCGAAGGGGATATAAAGATAATCACGCAGAAAGTGACTGAGCGTAATGTGCCAGCGCCGCCAGAAGTCCTGAATGCTCAGGGCCTTGTAAGGCGAGTTGAAGTTGATTGGCAACCAGATGTTGAAGAGTAGCGATGCCCCAATGGCCATGTCGCAATAGCCGCTGAAGTCAAAATATAGTTGGAACGTGTAGGCCAGGCTGGTTGCCCATGCTTCGAAGAATCCCAGGCTATGGTCGCCATCGAATCCAGCAGTGGCCCAGACGGCAAAACTGTCTGCGATAACGACCTTTTTGAATAGCCCGATCGCAAATATAAACAAACCCTTGAGGATGTTTGGGTACCTGCGCACCAAGGTCCAGCGTGAAGCAAACTGCGGCATGATCTGGCGGTGATGTACGATCGGGCCGGCAATCAGGTGTGGAAAGAATGTAACGAATAGCGAGTAATTGAGCAGGTCGTACTCTGCGGTTTCACCCCGATAGCTGTCCACCAGGTAAACGATCTGGGTAAAGGTAAAGAAGCTGATCGCCAACGGCAGCAGAATGTGCTGAATAGCGTAGTGAGTGCCGAAAACGGCATTGACGTTGTCGATAAGGAAATCGGTGTATTTGAAGTACCCCAAAAGCACGAGGTTAGCCACGATCCCTGTTGTAAGAACAACCTTTCGGTTAATCGCGTGATGGGATTTCTTGATGTCGTCAAGGGAGGCTTTATGTGCCTGGGCGAGGCCGGTACCTATCGCGAAGTTGAGGAAAATCGAACCCAATATGAGTGGGAGGTAATGAACATCCCAGTAAGCATAGAAAAACAGGCTGACGGCAACCAGCCAGACCTTTCCTGCCACGATTAAACGTCGGTCGTTTAACCAGAAATAGACGAAAAATGAAATGGGCAGAAAAAGCAGAATGAACTGCCACGAGCTGAAAATCATGTCGGTGTATGCCTAATGGAATGATAGGAAAGGTCCGGAAAAGGTTTTGTGGACCCCCGGACCTTTAAAAACAAGCCAATCGCGGTACCCGGATCATCTCTTTCATCGTAGTGAATAATGCCTCCACTGACGTCAGATGAAAGTCTGAACCAGGTACCGTGGTGCTCAAGCCCGCAAGATCTTGGAGATCTTCTCGATGACTTGCGGATTAAAAGAGTCTTCCCAGTCCCGAACCCAGTCGAACGATGTCCCTTTGATACGAGCTTCGCTATCACCAACACGTGCCACTGCGGTTTCCAAGGCCTCAGCAACGGAGAATGGATCCGCTTCACACGGTTCTATGTTGGAGGATATCGCTCGCAACACTTCAGCTGTACGAGATTCATAGGTGTTGGTCACAACCACCTGGCCAGCAGAGGCCATTTCGAACGGCAGAATACTCGGATGCGGTGCCAGCATCAGACTCAAGCCAATATCAAACTCACCCAGCGCTTTACCATAATCGCTTTGTGGCAGCGTGCCGCTCAGCTTCATCACGCGGCCGTGACCCAGATCAACTTCGTAGTCCGGACCCAGCGTACCAACACCGTGAAACTCCCAATCGCTATCAAACGCGCCATTAGCAATGGCAGCCTTGAGACCGAGGATGCCAATCTCGAAGATGTTGCGACGAGCGTGCCCTTCTGGGCGTCCGTAGAACAACAGGCGCTTGGTTTCGCGTTTGGCCAATTGCTCGATCGATGGTGGCGTGGTCGGTGTCAGCGCGTGCTGGAAAGCGACATAACGATTTTCCAGTTCTTCACCTTGGTGGCGAGAGAACACCCCTAGTTGTTTGCTTCGGAAGTAGTCGGCCAGCAGATCAGTGTTGAAGATGACCTTGTGCGGCAAGCGGTACACATAGCTGCCAATCGCATAAAGAGAGTCGTGCGAGTGGAAAATCGGTTCAAACTCCTGCAGAAAGAAAATGAATTCCTTGTCGATGGCTTTTGCCAGATGATGCGCTTTGATACAGGTCCAGAACGAATAGCCCACGAATGCGTCATTGGGCGAGATTACTGTCGGGTGTATCCCCTGAGTGATGTCTTCAACCTCTGCGTCAGCAACGGCCCGCTGCAATGCCGGGTTTGAGGCGAGCTTTGCGTTTACCCCCTCACGGTCGAAGCGATCGGATTCCGTAAGCAGAATTCTGACCTTGAAACCTTCAGCCTGGATTTTGCAGATGAACTGTAAGCAGGCAATGTAGCCGCCGAACATGATCAACGGATCCAGTTGAGGCAGCAACACGTTCACTCGTGCGGGGGCCAACGGATCGATTTGATAAGGGGGCGCGGAAATCTTCTCTTCCAGCAACGGGATGTTCCCCAGGCCAACAGGTGCCGTGATTCCCGGGTAGCATTTTTCCAGTGCTTGCGCTTTGAGCAGGCCAGGATGAGATGTTTCATCTGCATGCTGGACGCGAGACAGCACTTTGTCTTGCTCAATCTTTTCTTTCGCTACGTTGATAACGGTATCCACGTTATGTCGTGGTACCGCCGCCATGAGTCGACGGACATTTGCCCAACTAAGATTTTTGATTACAAATGCCGGATTTGTAATGCTTAGTTTGATTAGTCTATATAGCAGACTAAGTTTGGCATTTTGATTCATTTCAATATTCCCGCTTTCATGCTTTTTTCGTCTTATCAAAAGAGTGCTGAGCCCGCGTAACGGCTTGGTAACGGACCAGCTTGTAGAGGCATAGATAGCTGCTATCTGCACGTTTTGATAGTTTATGGTGGATTCGCGATCGGCTATTTGTGTGTCACGTTCGGTGATCTGCGTATCACGTTCTATTAGCTGTGTATTTAGCTCTGCGACTTTCTCGTCCCGCTCAACGATCTGCCTGTCGCGCTCAGCCATCTGAGCGTTAAGTTCGTTTGCCTGTGCGTTAAGCGTTGTTATCTCAACAGAGTGATCGTGGATTTGTGCATCACGTTCCGACAGTTGTGCATCACGTTCCGACAGTTGTGCATCACGCTCAGACAGTTGTGCATCGCGTTTGGCCAGTTGCGTGTTAGTTTCAACTGCTGCTTGATTGAGCTTGTCAAAATAAACAACTTTCAATGGGTCCAGTTCGCTGGTCAGCTTTACGAATTGACTGGCATCGAACGATATGTGGTTTTTCTTGATCGGATCGTTCAGCAGTTCGAATATCAGGTTCAGCGCGAAGGGCACTACAAAATCGAACTTCCTGGTCTCGAGCATTGCCCGCGCCAATGCATAACGCACTGAATCATCGTGCTCACTAAAAAATATCTCAGCCTCAGGAAATACTTTGATGAGATCGTCTTTATCGTTGATCTCAAGGTAGTTAGGCAGGAGCATGCTGAATTCAAATAGAACACGGGCACGTGTTTCCGGGCGACTTCCGCTGGAGTTGGCTTCATTGTCTCTAACACGGAATTTTACGAGCTTTTCCCGCAAAACGTGAATTTCATGTTTCAGGCACAATCTGATCCACATGTCGAAATCGGCAATTTGCGCCAAACCAAACCGGTACAGTCCGCAGTCGCTGTAGCACTGGCGGCGAATGAGCACGCTCGGATGGCAAAGTACATTGCCAATCTCAAAAAACAAGCGTAACCATTGATGACGAGAGCGATTTTCTTGATCAAATATAGAGTAGTAGTAATGCGAGGTGTCAGAGTGAGGGGTGCCGATTTCATCAACCGCCTGTGCATTGGTGAACACCGCGCCGATGCTTTGGTGGGCATCTAGGAAGTCCACCTGCTTTTGCAGCTTGTCCGACGTCCATAGATCATCGGAGTGATGGATCGCAATATACTCACCCTTGGCAACTTCCGAAATTGCCTTGTTGATGCCGTAGACACCTCGTTTGGACTCACTGTTCTGAAATGCCCGGATGCGCTCGTCGGTGTAGCTGTTGATGATCTCCCACGAGTCATCCTGCGAGGCATCATCCCAAATGATAAGCTCGAAGTCTTTGAATGTTTGATTCAGGACGCTATCAATCGCTTCACGCAAATACTTTGAGTGATTGAAGGAGGTTAATATGACTGAGACTTTCGGCGCTTGTAGCATAATTTTTACCATCGTTGTCAGTGCGTTTGAGCGGGTCTGGGCGCTATTCGCCAGTCCTTAAAAACACAACAGAATTTTTATTGTGAATCTCTCACTCACCGCTTTCTTGTTACTTCAAATTTCTTGTCGCCGGTGTACTGTGCGCCTGTTATATTCAGTTTCGAAGTCAATTCTTCAAAATACTTTTCAGGTGCGTTGCAGAAGTCTTCGTACTGGACAACCATTTTTCTTGCGTCTGCAACATTTGACAGCCCAGCCTCAACGGCTTGATTGATTGCGCGAACTTGGCCCACCGCTTGTTCGAAAGGGCTCAGTTGCATCAGTTGTTCTTTTTCCGGAATATCAAACGAGTACCATTGGCGCTCATCTCCCAGTTGCCGCTTGCGCGCTTCCAGCACCGATTCCGCATTGGAAACTTCATTTCTGACGATATGCACAAACAGTACGTTCTTCAGTACTGAATCGAGGAAAGGGATGTTGTAGTTGAAAAGCATTCCCTTTGCTGCAAAGGGTTTCTGGAAAACTTCCGTCATTCCCGACAATTCGCTTAGCATGGTCTGCACGTCCATGCTCTGCCGCAATTCTTCATCACTCCAAATGTCACGACCCGGATCTGCAAGGAAGCGTCGCCAGAAATACCAGAATTCATTGGGGGCGAGGGCGCCCTTGGTCTTGCCGTTCTCGGAACGGTATTCAGCTTGCTGAGCGAACTCGGAGAGCTCACCGCGGAAGTCGAAACGCGGGTCAGTCAGCAATAGCTGAACTTTGGCACCAATAATAGGCGCTTGATAGAAGCGCGACAGGATATTGGTTGGATAGGCAACCAGACCGGTATTGGCGAGCCATTGAGTGAAGAGAGTGGTGCCGCTACGCAGAGGCCCCATTACCAGTATCAAAGGGTAAGGATTGCGATCAGGCGTTTGCTGCCTTACCAGTACCTTCTCGGATGGCTGCAGGTCTGTGTTCAATTCGCTGAGCAGGTTTTCCAGTAACTCGTTACGGCGAAACTTGCTCGTTCTATTGTCAACCAAGGTCATACTCCTGGAGCAATTTTGCGCATTGCTCTTTGTCATTGAACATCATCACGTCAATGATGGACAAATTTGGCAAAAAGCCGTTGCCGAACTGCTGGTAACTGACCGCTCGCGGCTCGATGAAGGAAAGCTTCAAGCCGTGTGAGGCAAAAGCTTGGGGGCCATAGAGTACCTTGCCTCCCGGCAGGTTGATATATTCTGTAGCTCCAAGCTGTTCGCAAATGGCAAGAACCTTGTCTTGCCCTCGTAGCTCACAGTTTTTCCCAAGTGCCGAAGAGGTGTGCCACTTCGGGCGTAGATCCAGTTGCGCACAAATGCTGCGTAGCTGGAAATCCAGGAAGTCAGCGAGATTGCGCGATTCGTACCTGAGGATGCTCTCAAGCAAGGGGTAAATGCTCTCGAAATGTGGCGCCTTACGGTAGTTTTGCTGGATGCTCTGCAAAATCTTGTGCTGGCTGCTGATCTCAATTTGATTGATCAGCTTGTTCGGGCTGGCCGCGAGCAATGGCAAGGTAATCAGTTGCCTGTTGCCATTGCAAAGGATGTTGTTCCGGTTGATCCAGCCACCCTTGATGAAGTTGACGTCGTCGTAAACTACGAACGAATCTACCGCGTGCATGAGCTGGAAATAGCCCAGGTATGGGAATAGATAAGGCTGCATGATCGCAAGTTTCAAACGGTCCACCTCAAGGCTCGAGCGTATGCTTGATACAGGCGCAGATAGTGTCTATTTCCTGCTCGGTCAACGTTGTATACAAGGGCAACGACAATACGCGTTGTGCAAGTGATTCGGATACAGGACAAGGCCGTTGCATGGACTCTTGCAGGAAAGGTAGCGTGTTGAGAGAGGGATGGAAGTAGCGGCGTGGAAAAATTTCCTGCTTCTGCAGGGCATCTCGCACTGCCATTGCCTCTTCATGGGTATCGAAAACTACCGGATAGTAGGCGTAATTGTATTCAAGCCCATCAACTACCTTGGGTCGTTGATGTCTGACGCCTGCAAGGCGCTCGTCGTACCAGGCCGAGCATTGCCGGCGAGCCTCGATAATGGCATCGACGTGCCCTAGCATGCTCAGGCCCATAGCCGCGTGCAGCTCGGACATTTTCGTATTGATGCCCAGACCGATATAGTCATCTTCGCCTAAATGACCAAACTTGCTCATAAGAAACGCGCGATGCGCCACGTCTGTGTCGCGAAAAACCACAGCTCCACCTTCCCCAGTATGGAAAAGCTTGGTGGCGTGAAAGCTCAGAGTACTGCAGTCACCGTGGTTCAATAGTGAGTCGTTGTTCAGGCGTACGCCATAGGCGTGCGCAGCGTCATAGATAACCTTCAGGTTATGACGGTCGGCAATTTGTTGAATGCGTACGACATCGCAAGGGTAACCATAAACGTGGGTTGCCAATATCGCCGTTGTGTCTTCCGTTATCGCGCTTTCGATCAAATCGGGATCAATGCAGAACGACTCGGCGTCAACGTCAACGAATACAGGTGTGCAACCTTCCCAGAGAATCGCATTCGTCGTGGCAACATAGCTGTAAGGCGTGGTGATGATTTCGCCTTGTAACGCAAGAGCCTTGATAGCCAACTGCAGCGCTAGTGTGCCGTTGGTGACGAGTTGCAGATTGGCAGCGCCCAGCGTATTGGACAGCTCGTCGCGCAACTGCCTAACCAACGGGCCGTTATTCGTTAGTTGTGCGGATTCCCAAATGCCTTGAAGGTATCCGGTATAGACATCCAGATCTGGAAGAAAAGTTCGGGTAACCGGGATCATGATTTTGATACAACATAAAGTATGCTGGAAGGTTTGAGGCCAAGCTTTTTAAAGAGCGAGGCTCCAAAGTAAGATTGATCATACTGCTGCAATTTGAAGCCGCTTTCTTTTATTCGTGAGACAAAGTCATTGTGCGAATAGAGGCGTACATGGTCATCTTGTCCAAATAAACGCCAGCGCTCACCTTCATCGGTAATGGACGGATCTTCAACTGTTGCGGGTAGCCCGACGATGATGGGAGCCATCAATATGCCGCAGCCAGTTTTCGTTAAGACTCTGAGAAGTTCGCGCATTGCAGCACGATCATCGTAGACATGTTCCAGGACATGGCTACAAATAAAGAAATCATACGTTTCTTCTGCAAACGGCAGGTGCAGTAGGTCAACCTTGTGGTCGACATGTTCCATCATCAAGTCTGCAGTTTGGTAGTCTGAGAAGACTCTGGATTCCTTCAGTCTGGCTGAAAGCACGGCTTCGGGAGCGAAGTGAATGGCCTTGCTCGCTAGATTTTTGCGTTGCTTCGAATAGTACTTCGCTACCCAGAATGCATATAGGCGCTCTCGGTCGGAGGCGCCACATTGGGTGCACGAATAGGTATCCAGCGCAGTCATTTCTCCCTTGCCGAAATGCACGTAGCCATACTGCTCTGCATGGGTGCGGTAGAAATCGGAAAGAGGATTGAAGCCGGCGTCTTTGGAGTCACACACCGGGCAGTATGTTTTGGTATTGAAGAGCTTTAGAGTCTCCAGAAACCTAGTCGCAGAAAAGCTCATAATTGTTGCACCTCGATAGTGTTTTCTACGTAGGCCTTCGTCCATATGCGCCCCGTGGACCGTCTTTGGACATTGAAAACGATAGCGTCATCGATCACATCCAGGAATTCTGCGCTCTGATCCAGTACCAAAGGTTTTGAGATCTGTATCTGGATACTATAATTGCCTTCCTGCAACGGCAGTAGAGTGCTATACGAAATCGCGTATCTTTCACCTGGTTTGCAGTGAAGCAGGGGTTTGCCGATTGTTCTGAATGCAGCACCCAGAATCAATATTTTTTTGTCATCTTGTATGTAGTAATTAACCGAGCAGTCCGTCTGCTCCTGAGCTTCAATATAAATTTTTATTGTAACTTTTTGATTGAACTCTGCTGTCACTACCGGCTGATCCGATGAATCTACCAGTTCGGCGTATGCGATTTTTACACCTCCGACACCATAACGGAATTCAGCGGCGCGGCGATCGAATTCAAGCGACTCCTTAAAACCCAGTGCTGCTGGTGAAGAAGATGAGTTTTCTGGCGCATTGAGCGCGGGAGGCTTGATCTCCGGGAGGTACTTGAGTACCTCGCTATTAAGCTCCTCGCGTGTAACCCGGATGTAATCTTCTGTAAGTGTGCTGGCTTTACCAAATCCCTTCAGGATGCCTTTTTCAAGATACGCGGCCTGAGAGCAAAGGCTCCTGATGCTGCCAATGTCATGACTGACAAAAAGGACTGTCGCCCCGTTGTCCTGAATACGGCGCAATGCAGTCATGCACTTTGCCTGGAAACTCATATCACCAACGGCCAGTGCTTCATCTACGATCATGATGTCTGGTTGGGAGACAATATTCACGGCGAAAGCGAGTCGCACGAACATGCCGCTGGAGTACGTCTTGACGGGTTGCTCGATAAAACTGCCGATATCTGCAAAACTTGCAACATCGTCAAACCGGGCGTCGGTTTCTTCTTTAGTAAGTCCTAGCAGGGCACAGCTCAGATATACGTTCTCACGACCAGTGAACTCGGGATTGAAGCCTGAGCCAAGTTCAAGTAGCGCGGCGATACGCCCATTGGTCTGAATTGTTCCACTGGTGGGGTTGAGCGTCCCACAGATAAGTTGCAGCAGTGTTGACTTGCCGCCCCCGTTCCGACCGATTACACCTACCGTTTCCCCTTTTTTGACTTCGAAAGATATATCTCTCAATGCCCAAAACTCTCGGTAGTACTGTTGGGGCTGCAATCCTGTGGCTCGCTGCAAGCTGGGCAGGATAAATTGCTTGAGGCGATCTCGCGGAGTGTTATAAATTTGGTAACACTTGCTTAGATTCTCTATTTTGATTGCAATATCAGAGGACATCTGCGAACCCCTTTCTAGTCTTCTGAAACCAAGCAAATCCTAACCAGGCTATCGTGGCGGCCGCTATCCAGTAAGTTGCCAGACTCGCAAGATCGGGAGTCTTGCCCCAATAGAGTACATCTCGAATCATTTCGATAATCGGTACCAGAGGATTGAAGTACAGCACATGCTGATATTCCTCGGGTAGAGCACTGGCCGGATAAAAAATCGGACTCAGAAACATCAGTACCGATGTCAGTACGGAGATCAACTGAGAGACATCGCGCAGGAATACACCCAACGAAGCGAGTGTCCAGCAGAGTCCCATGATAAATAACGCAAACGGTATCAGAATCAAGGGTACGTAAAGAGTTGTCAGTTGAGGTGTGCCGATGAGCAGGGTGTAGGCAACCAGCCACACTACCAGGCTGATAGCCGCATGGTAGAAAGCAGCAAGCAGACCTACGAAAGGTAATATTTCCAGTGGGAATATTACTTTTTTAACATAGTTTGCATTGGACAGGATCAGTCCTGGAGCCCGATTGACGCACTCGGCAAACAAGTTGAATACAATCAAACCGGCAAATAACACTAGAGCGAATTCTATTTTGGAGTCGCCACCTCCGCTGCCCCAGCGAGCTTTGAATACCACGCTAAAGACGAAGGTATAAACCACAAGCATGAACAGTGGGTTGAAGAATGACCACAGCAAGCCGAGCATGGAGCCGCGATAGCGACCCAATACCTCACGTTTTGCTGACGCGTGAATAAGTGCGCGATGGCGCCACAGACTTGCAACCATCTCAAGTGGCGTTGCGGGAAAAGTACGCATTAAGCGAAGACCTCGACATCAGGATATGCTCTGCCCGAAGCGTCGGTGCCAGAGTGGATGCAAAGTTTCTTTTTCAGACCGGGGTTGCGCGTTGACGAAAGAAGCAGGGACGCGGGATCAGATCTGGAGTCAAGGCTGGCAGCGAATGTGGCCGCTCGGTGGGTGACAGAAATGCGATTTTTGAATGGGTTCATCAATATACCTAATGCTTGGGAGCGCTACCCTGACGAGTAAGAACCGGCCGCCACCTACTGATCTTGGTTGAATCTGATTTTATTGGGAAAAATCCCTAGGGTATAGCTTAATAAGGGTAACAGGACATGGTGATTTAGAGCTATCAATCAATCAATCTGCAAGTGAGTTTTCACTGATTCCGGATGTAAAAACGCTTATTGCTGGTGATGGCTGAGTCGGCGCTCAAATGTTGCTTTTTTCGGGTCTGCCGCCGTCGCGCGGGGTAGCCCTCGGCCCACCTCGATTTCGGGATTGCGAAGACCTCGTTGTCAGGCGGATGGGCAGCTTCAGTGCTATCAGTGGCGTCCCCTTGATGGACGTAATGCGCAGCACTCAACGACATGACGGGGCCGTAAATCTGGCGGCTGCACAATCGGTAATGATTAGAAACGGAATGACTGGATACTGTCGTCCTTAATTGCTCGCATCAGCGGCTTACTCAGATTCGTCTAAGAAGCACAGCCAATGCCAGGCCCAAATTACCCATTAAAGTCTGTCGATAAAAACGCCCGGAGATCATCAATCCGACTCTCTTGCCAAGCGAGACTCTACGAGCACTTTCGAAGCGCTCCAGTTTTTTCAGGTTGCGCGGGGTCAAATGCGCGGCGAGAAGTGTAAGTGCCGCTATGTTTTTCGTGTTCCATTCCTTCAAAGACCCCTGAAACATACGCTTCAGACGGTACAGGCGGTTTTTCATTGAAGTGTTGGCGCCTATCACATTGTGTGCGTGTTGACGGTAATCCAGGCTGGGGGTTGGATCGTAATAAACATGTCCGCCGCAACCGGTAATCAGCAGATACGCCCACCAGTCATGACATACCAACGGTGTATTGGCTGGAGTCACGTCAATTAAGGAACAGGCGCTCTGGTTAATGACCATGGTGTTACCACCGGCCAGACTCTGCATCAATGCGTTTTCGAAGCTTGGACGTTTGCTGAACAAGGGTGAAAGGCCAACGCAATTCCCGTTTTCATCAACAATTCGAGTGCGTGTGCAATACAGCGCAGGCACGGCGGCAGGCTGGTGATCCAGCCAGTCCAATGCTCGTTGCAGCTTTGTCGGATGCCAGTAGTCGTCTTGATCACAGAAGGCGTAATATCCGAAATGCCCAGACGCTTGGCCCAAAACAGACAGGAAATTGTTCGTAAAACCGCGCTGCGGCCCTTGGCTGATCAGCAGTCGATCGTGACCCCAAACTTCACGATAGTGTCGCAGGATTTCAAGCGTTTCATCCGTTGAGCCATCGTCCGATGCGCAGACAACCCATCGCTGGTGGCTCTGAGCGGCTATCGAGTCCAGTTGCTGTTTGAGAAAGCTCCCGCCATTGTAAGTGCAAAGCAAAATTGCCACGCACTTGGAGTCAGCCGCTGATTCGCTCATGGGCACGGAGTGGGAGGGGAGAGGATTGGGCACAGGTTTTTTACGCTCTTTCCATGGTGGCGAATTCGGCTATGAGATCACGGCTAAGCGAGTCAGTTTAACGGGTTTATCAGTGTTTTACACGGCGCAGTACACCGTAGCTGGCCTGGGTGTTGATCACTGTGACCGGAGGCCGACGGTGTGATTGTCGCTGTATCTCCCCCTGCTGGGATTTTTTCTACTAACGGAAGGTCGTTAATTACGTGCGCAGGAATGATCTCGCTTGGCACTCGCTCCCTATTCCACTCATTTTCCAGTGAATCGGCGATGTGGGCTGGAGTACGTTCTCCCGGCGAATGGAAAAGCAGGATTGGATCATTCAGTTTTTTCAGGTCAATGCGTTATGCTTTGCAGTTCACCACGGTGATTTGGGGTTTAAGGGAGAGCTTGAGGTGAGTGAAGTATTTATGGATAGAATCAGAACCTATCTGGTGGGGTTGCCTCGGCGGCGAAAGCGCTTGATTCAGGTCGCCACGGACATCGTTCTGGTATGGGTCGCGTTGTGGCTTGCATTCATCGTTCGTCTGGGCATAGACGACATGTACAACCCGTTGAAGATCCATTTCTGGCTTTTTGCTTGCGCGCCACTCATCGCAATTCCCCTGTTCATCCGCTTTGGCATGTACCGCGCTGTAATGCGTTATTTTGGCAATGACGCGCTCATTGCAATTATTAAAGCCGTTAGTCTGTCTTCACTGATTCTCGCTCTGGTTGTTTATTGGTATAGCAATCATGAAGCAGTAGTACCGCGGTCCATTATCTTCAATTACTGGTGGCTTAGCCTGGTCATAATTGGTGGCCTGCGTCTTTGCATGCGGCAATATTTTATGGGGGACTGGTTCACTGCAGCCCAGCATGTACCGTTTACCAACCGCGATGATGGAATGACCAGAGTTGCCATCTACGGCGCAGGCGTCGCGGGTAACCAATTGGTCGCTGCGCTGCGGATGGGTCGGGTTATGCGGCCGGTGGCGTTTATCGATGACGATGCCAGTATCGCTGATCGATCCATTTCTGGTCTTCAGGTGTATAAACCCAAGCATATTCAACAGATGATTGATGTCACGGGCGCGCAGGAGATACTCCTGGCACTGCCCTCATCGACTCGAGCGCGACGCAGGGAAATCCTGAATTTTCTTGAAGGGTATCCGCTTCATATACGCAGTGTTCCCAATTTCGCTGATCTGGCGAGCGGCAGGGTAAAGGTCGAAGACATTCAAGAAGTTGATATCGCTGATTTGCTGGGACGCGATGCTGTCCCGGCTCAGCCGGACCTGCTGGAGCGCTGTATCAAGGGCAAGACAGTCATGGTTACTGGCGCTGGGGGTTCTATTGGATCAGAGTTGTGCCGGCAGATTTTTTCGCTGGGGCCGACTGCGCTGTTACTCTTCGAACACAGCGAATTCAATCTATACAGCATTCTCTCGGAGCTGGAACAGAGAGGGGCACGGGAGTCGGCTCCGGTTCGTCTTCTGCCGATTCTCGGTTCAATCCGGCATCAGGAAAAGTTGCTGGATGTAATGAACACCTGGAAGGTGGACACCGTTTACCATGCAGCCGCTTATAAGCATGTACCGATGGTCGAGCATAATATCGCCGAAGGTGTTCTGAATAACGCGATTGGAACGCTCAATACGGCTCAAGCTGCCTTGCAGTCTGGTGTATCGAACTTTGTTCTGATTTCAACTGACAAGGCGGTTCGTCCGACCAACGTGATGGGTAGCACCAAGCGTCTGGCAGAGATGACTCTCCAGGCGCTGAGTCGTGAAGTTGCCCCGGTGTTGTTTGGCGACAAAGCCAATGTTTCTCGGGTCAACAAGACTCGCTTCACTATGGTGCGCTTTGGCAACGTTTTGGGCTCGTCTGGCTCGGTTATCCCGCTATTCCACAGTCAGATCAAATCCGGCGGCCCATTGACGGTCACCCACCCGAAAATTACGCGCTATTTCATGACGATCCCGGAGGCCGCACAATTGGTCATCCAGGCTGGATCAATGGGGCAGGGTGGCGATGTGTTCGTATTGGACATGGGCGAGCCGGTCAAAATCGTTGAACTCGCAGAAAAAATGATTCATCTGTCTGGACTGAGCATTCGATCAGATCGTAATCCTCAGGGTGACATTTCCATTGAGTTCACCGGTCTGCGCCCCGGTGAAAAGCTGTACGAGGAGCTGCTGATTGGCGATAACGTGGCCGCCACGCCACACCCCATGATCATGACGGCCAATGAAGATCACTTGCCTTGGGATGTATTGAAGGGCAAGTTGAGCGAACTGCTGCACGCGGTAGAAAAAGATGACTATTCCCGAGTACGTCAGCTCCTGCGCGAAACCGTCTCGGGCTACACACCTGACGGCGAGATCGTCGACTGGATCTACCAGCAGCGTCGTCTCGAACCCTGATTGTTTCACATCCTGTAACGCACGCATTTTTGACATCGCTCCAGCATGACCTAAGTTTGGAGAGCAGCTTCGGAAAAGCTGCTTTCTCAAACGATGATGGAGCGTCACTAATGCGTACCGGTTACTTCTATTCTCTGATCTTTGCTTTCCTCACCAGCGCCTCGATCGCCGCTATTGCCGCGCCTGTTGCGCCAGCGGAGGCGCCAAAGGCGCCTTTGGTGATGGATACTGCGGCACCGTCCCAAAGTGCAAAAGTCGATCTCAATGATGCCGACGCGGCGACGCTGCAAAAGGAACTGGCTGGAGTCGGTGAGGCTAAGGCCAAAGCAATTGTTACGTATCGTGAAACAAACGGGCCTTTTGCATCGGTGGAAGAATTGCTGGAAGTGAAGGGGATTGGCAAGGCGATCCTGGATCGCAACCGCGACAAGCTGGAAGTCAACTAAGCTGAGTGTTCTATGCCAAGAGGCCGGTCATTGACCGGCCTTTTTATTTTGTCCAGTGCATGGCAAGCGGATAGCAGTGGAGAGGGCGCTCGTCGGACAATATAAAATTACGTCTATCATATTGCGTTTGAATTATGGCTATAATAATTTGCCGATCCGTCGAGCCAACACGTCTCATCGGCAACTACTTTCATCAAGCATTCCAGGAGCACTCTCATGAATTCCGCACAATCCCAAGGTACTGCTCTGGTTACTGGCGCATCGTCCGGTATTGGTGCGATTTACGCTCAGCGCCTCGCGGCGCGTGGCTTTGATCTGCTACTGGTTGCCCGTGACAAGGACCGTCTGGAAAGTGCTGCGACCCAGTTGCGTGATGCCCATGGCGTTCAGGTTGAAGTTCTCAAGGCAGATCTGACGCAGAAGGATGACGTGCTCAAACTCGAACAACGTCTGCGCAGCGATTCGAGCATTAGCCTGCTGGTCAATAACGCCGGTGTAGCGGCGGACGGATTACTGGCCAACGCCGATATGGACCAGTTGGAGCGGTTGATCCAGTTGAACATCACCGCCGTCACCCGCCTGGCATCGGCGGCTGCTGCCAGTTTCGCCAAGGCCGGTCGTGGCACGATCATCAATATCGCCTCGGTGGTGGCGCTGTTTCCGGAACGCTTCAACGCTACCTATAGCGCCAGCAAAGCTTATGTACTGAGCCTGACCCAGTCGTTGAACACTGAGCTCGAAGGCACCGGCGTGCAGATCCAGGCCGTGCTGCCGGGTGTGACCCGCACCGAAATCTGGGAGCGTTCCGGTATCGATGCCAGTGGCATTCCGGCAGAAATGGTCATGGAGGCGGGCGAGATGGTCGACGCGGCGCTGGCCGGCCTGGATCAGGGCGAGTTGATCACCATTCCTTCGCTGCCAGACGCAAGCGAATGGCACGCCTTTGTTGCTGCTCGCCATGTCATGGCGCCGAACCTTTCCCGCAGTGCTGCAGCGCAACGCTATAAGTCCGGTAATTGAATTGATCAGAGGTCACCACAGTATGGATTCGCGTCGAATAGTCGTCACGGGCATGGGCCTGGTTTCACCCTTGGGCAGCGATCTCGAAGTCGTATGGCAGCGTTTGCTGGCCGGGCGTTCTGGTTTGCGTAACTTGCCTGAAGCAGTGGTTGCTGATTTGCCCACGCGAGTCGGCGGCGCGGTGCCGACGCTGGAAGAGGACGCCGAAGCCGGTTTCGATCCGGATCGCGCCACGCCACCCAAAGAACAGAAGAAAATGGACCGTTTCATTCTGTTCGCCATGGAGGCTGCGCGGCAGGCCCTGGAGCAGGCTGGCTGGCATCCCTCAGAGAGCAAAAGCCAGGAGCGTACCGCAACGATCATCGGCTCCGGTGTCGGCGGTTTCGGTGCGATTGCCGACGCCGTGCGCACCACCGACAGTCGCGGTCCTCGACGTTTGTCACCGTTCACCATTCCCTCCTTTCTGGTCAATCTCGCGGCAGGGCACGTGTCCATTCAACACAGCCTCAAGGGACCTTTGGGCGCACCCGTGACGGCGTGCGCTGCGGGCGTTCAGGCGATCGGCGATGCGGCGCGCTTGATCCGCGCCGGCGAAGCGGATATTGCCGTCTGTGGCGGTGCGGAAGCTTGCATCGACCGCGTCAGTCTGGCCGGTTTCGCGGCAGCGCGGGCACTGTCGAGCGGTTACAACGACACCCCGCAGCGCGCCTCGCGGCCGTTCGACAGCGGGCGCGACGGCTTCGTGATGGGCGAGGGCGCGGGCCTGTTGGTGATTGAATCCCTCGAGCATGCCTTGGCTCGTGGCGCGACACCGCTGGCGGAACTGGTCGGATATGGCACGAGTGCCGACGCCTATCACCTGACCGCCGGGCCTGAAGATGGTAGTGGAGCGCGGCGGGCGATGACGCTGGCACTGGCGCAGGCAGGTATCGAGCCGGATCAGGTGCAGCACCTCAATGCCCACGCGACGTCGACCCCGGTGGGCGACCTCGGTGAACTGGCGGCGATCAAAGCGTTGTTCGGCACGCAAAATAAAATCGCCGTGACCTCGACCAAGTCCGCCACGGGGCATTTGCTCGGCGCTGCCGGTGGGCTTGAAGCGATCTTCACCCTGCTGGCAATTCGTGATCAGGTGGTGCCGCCGACGCTGAATTTCGACAACCCCGATCCAGCGAGCGCAGGGGTGGACATCGTCCATGGCCAAGCGCGACCAATGTCGATCGAATATGCGCTGTCCAATGGTTTCGGGTTTGGCGGGGTCAATGCCAGCGTGCTGTTCAAGCGCTGGCAGGTTTAGTCGCGATTCTTGAGGTGGTCGCGGGTGACATCGAGGATGCGTTGCGCAAACCCGGCATCCGCGACACTGCGTGACAGTAGCAGCGCGCCGACCAGTGTCGACATGATGACAATGGCGCGATCGGCGCTGTTCTCGCCTTCGAGGCTGCTCTCGATCTGCTCCAACCGAGCATTGAGGACCACGTCGCTGGTGGGGCTGGGTTGGCCACGCAGACCCAGCTCGGAAGAGATCGTCAGTAACGGGCAGCCTTCATGCGGCGACGTTTGATGCCATTCGGACAGGTACGTCTCGATAAAGGCATCAAGCGGATTATCCTGCGAAAAAATCTCTGCACATAACCCGTCAACCTGGTTGCCGGCCTCTTGCAAGGCTTTCTCGACCAACTCGTCCTTGGACTTGAAATGTGAGTAGAAACCGCCATGGGTCAGACCCAGCGCTTTCATCAGGGGTTGCAGACCCGTAGCGCCGATTCCGTCCTTGCGAAAGCGTGCCGAAGCCTCCTTGATAATGCGCTGATGGGTTTGGGCTTTATGGTCCTGCGAGTAACGCATCTGGAACTCTCCGCAACAATGTCCCCATCTTAACCAAGGAAAATTAAATGGTGACTGTACTTCTACTTCTTAAAAGCGTGCAGATAGGTCCAAAAGCTATAGAAAGCACAAACCCCGCCGATCAGGCGGGGTTGTGTTCAGCGATCTTGTGCGTCCTTGGCGTCGGCTTCAGCATTGCGCTGAGCAACGCGTCGGCGTTCTTCATCGGTCAGATCGACCTTGTTGGCGGTGTCGCGCAACATCATTAATCCGCCGACGATCGAGCCGATTGCAACCACCAGAATCAACCAGGCATACCAGGGCATAACGGCTCTCCTTAAGGGCAGGTCGACGGGCGAGGATTTCGCCGTGCGACGCTGCATACCACATTTGAGCGAAGTGACTTCGCAGTGGTTCCATTCTAGGCCGCTTGCACCCGGTTCACCCGAAATCCCTCAATTGCCCGTCAGCATCGCATCGGCCGGTGCGTTGGCCCGCAGTTGCCCGGTGAGCAGGAAGTAGCCGAAACCGACTGCCATGAAACCGAGGAAGATCAACCCGATCAGCGCGTTGAACCACGCCATCGCCACCAGACACACCACCGCCAGCACCAATGCAATCATTGGAATCAATGGATAGCACGGCGCGCGGAAAGTGCGTTCCAGATTCGGTTCCGATTTACGCAGTTTGAACAGACTGAGCATGCTCATGATGTACATCACGATGGCGCCGAATACGGCCATGGTGATCATCGCGGCGGTGAGGGTCATGCCACCGAGGTTGATCAGGCCATCGCTGTAAATCGCCGCGATGCCGATGATGCCGCCGACAATGATTGCGCGATGCGGTGTCTGGAAACGCGAGAGTTTCGCCAGCGAAGCAGGCAGATAACCGGCGCGGGCCAGAGCGAAGAACTGACGCGAGTAGCCGAGGATGATCCCGTGGAAACTGGCGACCAGACCGAACAGGCCGATCCACACCAGCATGTGCAGCCAGCCCGAGTTATCACCGACCACGGTTTTCATCGCTTGCGGCAACGGGTCGTTGATGTTGGCCAGGGTGCGCCAGTCGCCGACACCGCCGGCAAAGAACATCACACCCATCGCCAGCAACACCAGGGTCAGAATACCGCTGATGTAGGCCTTGGGAATCGTGCGTTTCGGATCCTTGGCCTCTTCGGCAGCCATCGCCGCGCCCTCGATGGCGAGGAAGAACCAGATGGCAAACGGAATGGCCGCGAACATCCCGGCAATCGCTGGTGCACCAAACACATCCGACCCCGCCCAGCCATTGAGGGCGAAGTTGCTGAAACTGAAGGCGGGCGCGACCACCCCCATGAACACCAGCAACTCGGCGACGGCCAGCACGCAAACAATCAGCTCGAACGTGGCCGCCAGTTTCACGCCAAGAATGTTCAGGCCCATGAACACGATGTAGGCGCCGACCGCCGCGTGTTTCGGATCGAGTGCCGGAAACTGCACATTAAGGTAGGCGCCAATCGCCAGGGCAATGGCCGGTGGGGCGAAGACGAATTCGATCAGCGTCGCCAGGCCTGCAATCAATCCACCTTTTTCACCGAAGGCGCGACGGCTGTAGGCAAACGGCCCGCCGGCATGGGGAATCGCGGTGGTGAGTTCGGTGAAGCTGAAAATGAAGCAGGTGTACATGGTCGCGACCATAAACGAGGTCACCAGGAACCCCAGTGTTCCGGCCACGCCCCAGCCATAACTCCAGCCGAAATACTCCCCGGAAATCACCAGCCCTACGGCGATGCCCCACAGGTGCAAGGTGCCCAGTGTGGGTTTGAGTTGTGTGTTCATGCGTTTGCTCCCTGAACGGTTTGGAAAGCTCGGGGCAGGGCGTTTGCAGTGGGCGTGCCAGTACGCTGAAACAAGTCGTAATGAGTTGAAAGCTGTCGTATCGGGGATGTTCGCAGTGGGGTAGCTGCTTTTTGTGCGCCAGTTGGGTGCGATGTTGTCGGTGATGCTGTCTTCGCGAGCAGGCTCGCTCCCACAGGGGAATGCATTTCAAAATGTGGGAGCGAGCCTGCTCGCGAAGAGGCCCGCCCATACAGCGCAAAACCCACCTGTAACGCCAGCATAAACCCACTCTTTACGCTTTCTTTATGCCCCGCAGCACCCCTCGCTCTCGTTCCTTTACAGCCTCCTTTCCGACAATGCCTGCACACACGGCAATACGCCGTAACTCGGAGATCTTCCATGAGCGTTCTGGACGGGGTGTCACTGCTATTGGCAGCGGGGCTGTTCATTTATCTGTTGGTTGCGCTGTTGCGCGCGGATCGGAACTAGGAGCGGCTATGCACAGTTATGACTATTGGCTGATCCTCGCTTTTTTTGCGCTGGTCTTGCTGCCGGCGCCGCTGCTCGGGCGCTTTTACTACAAGGTGATGGAAGGTCAGCGCACTTGGCTGACGCCGGTTCTCGGCCCGGTCGAGCGCGGTTGCTATCGCATCGCCGGGGTCGATCCGCAAGCTGAACAGAGCTGGCAGAAATACACGCTGGCGCTGCTCGCGTTCAACCTCGCCGGTTTTCTGCTGCTGTTCGCGATCCTGTTGTTTCAGGATCACTTGCCGCTGAACCCGCAGAACCTGCCGGGCCAGGAATGGACGCAAGCGTTCAACACCGCGGTCAGTTTCATGACCAACACCAACTGGCAGTCCTACAGCGGTGAAGCGACCCTCAGCTACCTGAGCCAGATGGTCGGCCTCACCGTGCAGAATTTCGTCAGCGCCGCCACCGGCCTCGCCGTGCTGGTTGCGCTGTGCCGTGGCATCGGCCGCAAATCGACGAAAACCCTCGGCAACTTCTGGGTCGACATGACCCGCGCCACCCTCTACGGCTTGCTGCCACTGTGCCTGTTGCTGGCGCTGTATCTGGTCTGGCAGGGCGTGCCGCAAACCTTCGCGCAATATGTGAATGCGGTGACGATGCAAGGCGTCGATCAAGTGATCCCGCTCGGCCCGGCCGCCAGTCAGATTGCGATCAAGCAATTGGGCACCAATGGTGGCGGCTTCTTCGGCGTCAACTCGGCGCATCCGTTCGAGAACCCGACGGCGTGGAGCAACCTGTTCGAAGTCGCTTCGATCATTCTGATTCCGGTGGCGCTGGTGTTCACTTTCGGCCACTACGTCAAGGACCTGCGTCAGAGCCGCGCGATCATCGCCTGCATGCTGGCGCTGTTCCTGATCGGCGGGACGACTTCGCTGTGGGCTGAGTATCAGCCAAACCCGACGCTGAACAACGCTGCGGTTGAACAGACCGCGCCGCTGGAAGGTAAGGAAGCACGCTTCGGCACCACCGCCACCGTGCTCTGGTCGGTGACCACCACGGCCGCCTCGAACGGCTCGGTCAATGGCATGCACGACAGCCTCAACCCGCTTAGCGGCATGGTCGCGCTGGTCAACATGATGGTTGGCGAAGTGATCTTCGGCGGCGTCGGCGCGGGGCTCTACGGCATGTTGCTCAACGTGCTGATCGCGGTGTTCCTCGCCGGTCTGATGATCGGGCGTACGCCGGAATACCTCGGCAAGAAACTGCAGGCGCGTGAGGTGCAATTGCTGGTGGTGACTTTGCTGGTCATGCCGGTTGGTGTGTTGGTGCTCGGTGCGATTGCCGCCGCGGTTCCCAGTGCTGCGGCGACCATCAGCAACCCTGGCCCGCACGGTTTCAGCCAGTTGCTTTACGCCTACACCTCGGCCAGTGCCAACAACGGCTCGGCGTTCGGTGGCCTGAGCGCGAACACGCCGTTCCACAACCTGATGCTCGGTCTGGGCATGTTGATCGGCCGCTTTGGTTACATCCTCCCGGTACTGGCGCTGGCCGGCAGCCTGGCGATGAAGAAAACCGCACCGATCGGCCAGAACAGCTTCCCGACCCACGGCCCGCTGTTCGTGACCCTGTTGACCGTGACCATTTTGCTGGTGGGCGGCCTGACCTTTCTGCCGACTCTGGCGCTTGGCCCGATTGCCGAACATTTAAGTATGGGCTTCTAAGGAATCCATCATGAATATGCACGTTCCTGCAAAACCTGCAGAGCCGATCAAGTCGGCAGAAGCACCGAAAACCGCGATCTCGGCCCTGTGGCGGCCGGCGCTGCTGCAAGCTTTCGTCAAGCTCGACCCTCGGCAGCTGAAGCGTTCGCCGGTGATGCTGGTGGTCGAACTGACCGCGATTTTTACCACTGTGCTGTGCTTCATTCCCGACGCCGACGTGCCGACCTTCGTCGCTGCGCAAATCGCCCTGTGGCTATGGTTCACTGTGCTGTTCGCCAACTTCGCCGAAGCCTTGGCCGAAGGTCGTGGCAAGGCCCGCGCCGACAGCCTCAAGGCTGGCAGCGAAGGCCTCAGCGCCCGGCGCAAACTGGCCAACGGCAGCTTTCAAGTGGTGCCGGCAGCGAGTCTGCGCAAGGGCGATGTGGTGCGCGTCGAAGCCGGGGAGATGATCCCCGGTGACGGCGAAGTCATCGAAGGCATCGCGGCGGTCAACGAAGCGGCGATCACCGGTGAATCGGCGCCGGTGATTCGTGAGTCCGGCGGCGATCGTTCGGCCGTTACCGGCAACACACGACTGGTGTCTGACTGGTTGCTGGTGCAGATCACCGCCAACCCCGGTGAGTCCACTCTCGATCGCATGATCGCGCTGGTCGAAGGCGCCAAACGCCAGAAGACCCCGAACGAAGTGGCGCTGGATATCCTGCTGATCGGCCTGACCCTGATCTTCTTGCTCGTGGTCGTGACCCTGCAGCCGTTCGCCCATTTCGCCAACGGCAGCCTGCCGCTGGTGTTTCTGGTAGCGCTGCTGGTTACGCTGATCCCGACCACCATTGGCGGTCTGTTGTCGGCAATCGGTATCGCCGGGATGGATCGTCTGGTGCGCCTCAATGTGATCGCCAAATCCGGTCGTGCGGTGGAAGCAGCGGGCGACGTGCATGTGCTGCTGCTGGACAAGACCGGCACCATCACCTTCGGTAACCGTCGTTGCAGCGCGGTGTATGCCGCGCCTGGTGTGAATGGTCGTGAGCTGGCTGAAGGTGCGTTGTTTGCCTCGCTGGCCGATGAAACCGCTGAAGGCAAGTCCATCGTTGAATACCTGCGCGGTCTGCATCCGCAACCTGAGCCGGCGCTGGAAACCCTGACCGCTGTGCCGTTCAGCGCTGAAACCCGTTTGTCCGGTGTCGACTATCAGGGTCGCGTCTACCGCAAAGGCGCGGTGGACTCGCTGCTGAGTTTCCTCGGCCAAAAACGTTCGGACCTGGCCCCGGCGCTGTCGCGGGAAATCGACAAGATCGCGCAGAGCGGCGGCACGCCATTGCTGGTCTGCGCCGACGGCAAATTGCTCGGCGCGATCCACCTCAAGGACGTGGTCAAACCAGGCATCCGCGAGCGTTTCGCCGAACTGCGCAAACTGGGGATTCGTACCGTGATGGTCACCGGTGATAACCCACTGACCGCCGCTGCCATCGCCGCTGAAGCGGGCGTCGATGATGTTCTTGCCGAAGCCACACCGGAGAAAAAACTCGCACGCATTCGTCACGAACAAAACGACGGTCGCCTGGTCGCGATGTGCGGCGATGGCGCCAACGACGCGCCGGCGCTGGCTCAGGCTGACGTCGGCATGGCGATGAACGACGGCACGCAAGCAGCACGCGAAGCGGCGAACATGGTCGACCTCGACAGCGACCCGACCAAGCTGCTCGACGTGGTGCAGATCGGCAAGGAATTGCTGGTGACCCGTGGCGCGCTGACGACCTTTTCCATCGCCAACGACGTGGCCAAATACTTCGCGATTCTGCCGGCGCTGTTCGCCTCGATTTATCCGCAACTGGGCGTGCTCAACATCATGCAGTTGACCAGTCCGCAGAGTGCGATTCTCTCGGCCATCGTCTTCAACGCCTTGATTATCGTCGTGCTGATTCCGCTGGCACTGCGCGGGGTTCGCGTGCAGGCGGCGAGTGCGGCGGCGTTGTTGCGTCGCAACCTGTTGATCTATGGATTGGGCGGGATCCTGGTGCCGTTTGTGGGGATCAAGGCGATCGACATGCTGCTCACGGCGCTGCATCTGGTGTGAGTCTCAGAAGAGCCCCTCACCCTAACCCTCTCCCGGGGGGAGAGGGGACTGACCGAGGTGTTTACGAGAGCTACACCGACCTGAAATACCGAGCCGAACTCAGGTTTGAATTGCACAAAGATCGGCTCCCTTTCCTCTTGTCACCTTCGTGGGAGAGGGGACTGACCGAGGTGATTGGGAGAGGTACATCGACCTGAAATACCGAGCCGAACTCAGGTTTTGAACAGCACAAAAACCGGCTCCCTTACCCCTTGGCGACTTTGGGGGAGAGGGACTGACCGAGTGGTTAATCAAAGGTACATCGACCCGAAATACCGAGCCGAACGCAAGTTTTGAAAAGTACAGAGATCGGCTCCCTTTCCCCCTCGCCCCCTTGGGGGAGAGGGCTGGGGTGAGGGGGAAAAGATCTCCCTGACACTCCACCAAAGTTTGCCCAACGAATTCGAGGATTTTGAAATGTCCACAATGATACGTCCGGCCCTGAGCCTGCTGGTGCTGATGACCCTGGTCACCGGCGTCGCCTATCCACTGGTGGTAACCGGCATTGCGCAAGTCGCCTTCCCCGCGCAAGCCAACGGCAGCCTGGTGCACGACGCCGACGGCAAGGTCCGTGGTTCGTCACTGATCGCCCAGGATTTTGTCGGCGATGCCTGGTTCCATCCACGTCCCTCCGCCGGTGCGTTTGCGACGGTGTCCAGCAGCGCCAGCAACCTGGCACCGAGCAATCCGGCACTCGCCACGCGGGTGATCGATGAGGCCAACAAACTGCAGGTTCCGGGTCAAGGTCCGGTGCCATTGGCCTTGCTGACCACTTCCGGCAGCGGCCTCGATCCACACTTGCCACCGGCAGCAATTGCCTATCAACTGGCGCGTGTCGCAGCGGCGCGAAATCTGCCGGTATCGACTGTGCAGCAACTGCTCGATGCGCACATCGAACAGCCGCTGGTGGGGCCGCCGGTGGTGAATGTGCTGGCGCTGAACATGGCACTGGAAAAATTGTAGATCGGTGGCGCGGCCATTCGCGAGCAGGCTCGCTCCCACAGGGATACGCGTTCCAAATGTGGGAGCGAGCCTGCTCGCGAAGAGGGCCGAAAGAACACTGCATAACTATCATGAAGAGAGAGCATCAAGCATGAGCGACTCCGGCCGCGCCGACGCACTGTTAGCAGACTTGCCCCGTGACGGCCGTGGCCGGTTGAAAGTATTCCTCGGCGCCGCCCCCGGTGTCGGCAAGACCTACGCCATGCTCCAGGCCGCCCACACGCAACTTCGTCAGGGCGTGAAAGTCCTCGCCGGCGTGGTCGAAACCCACGGCCGGGCGGAAACCGAAGCGCTGCTCGGCGGCTTGCCGCAGCAGCCGCTGGTGCGCTCGGAATACCGTGGCGTGATGCTCGAAGAAATGGACCTCGACGGCATTCTCGCGGCCAGGCCCAAGCTTGTGCTGGTGGATGAGCTGGCCCACAGCAACGCGCCCGGTAGCCGTCACGCCAAGCGCTGGCAAGACATTCAGGAACTGCTCGCCGCCGGCATCGACGTGTTCACCACGGTCAACGTCCAGCACCTCGAAAGCCTCAACGATCAGGTGCGCGGCATCACCGGTGTGCAAGTGCGCGAAACCCTGCCGGACTGGGTGCTGCAAGAAGCCTACGAACTGCTGCTGATCGACCTGCCACCGCGTGAATTGCTTGAGCGCTTGCGCGAAGGCAAGGTCTACGTGCCGGAGCAGGCGCGCGCGGCGATCGATGCGTTTTTCACCCAGACCAACCTCACCGCATTGCGCGAACTGGCGATGCAAACCGCCGCCGCTCAAGTCGACAATGATCTCGCCCAAGGCTATCGCCAGCTCGGTCAGGCGGCCCCGGCGGTACGTGGGCGATTGCTGGTCGGCGTCGATGGCGACCAACAGGCCGAACGCCTTGTGCGCCATGCCAGTCGCGTTGCCCAGCGCCGGCATTTGCCGTGGAGTCTGGTGCACGTCGACAACGGCACGGTGCGCGACGAGCAATCGCGTCTACGCCTGCAAAGCGCTCAGCAACTGGCCGAGCGTCTTGGCGGCGAGGTGGTTTTACTGCGCGCCGGTGAGGTCGCCAAAACCCTGATCCAGCATGCCGCCGAACGCCGCGCGAGCTTGGTCCTGGTCGGGCAGTCCCGGCCACGTCTGCGCCGTCGTTTGTTCGGCGGCGGACTCGCGGCGCGTTTGTTACGTCAGGCCCACGGACTGGAAATCAACGTCCTCGACAGCGATCAGCAACAGCATCAACCGCGCCCGCGCAATGCGCTGACACTGGTGTGGTTCGACTATGCGCTGGCGCTGGTCGCCACGGTGTTGGCCAGTGCGCTGGCGTGGGCGGTGTCGAGCGTATTGCCGCTGCCGAACATCTCACTGGTGTTTCTCGCGGCGGTGTTGCTGGTGGCGGTGCGCAGCAGTCTCGGCCCGGCGCTGGCCTGTGCGGCGCTGTCGTTTCTGACCTACGATTTTCTGTTCATTCCGCCGAATTTTTCCTTCAGCATTCAGCGCGAAGAAGACGTGCTGACGTTGCTGTTTTTCCTGTTGATGGCGGCACTGACGGGCAATCTTGCGGCGCGTCAGCGTCGGCAGTTGCAGGCCTTGCGCGACACCCAGGAAGAGACCACCGAACTGCTCGACCTGTCGCGCAAACTCACTGCCGCGACCGACCGCCAGGCCGTCGTCAGCGCCGCCGCGCAACACCTCAATGGCTGGAGCGATCTGCAACTGTGCCTGCTTAATCGCGACGGTCAGGGCAGCTGGAAAGTCGAAACCGGCGGCCCGCTGCAATTCACCGAGGCCGAACGCGCCGCCGCCGATTGGGCCTGGCAACACGATCAACCGGCGGGCATGGGCACCGGCACGTTGCCGTTCGGGCGTTGGTGGTGGTGGCCGCTGTCGGTCGAGGACGGGCCGCTGGCGTTGCTCGGCGTGTGTGCCAAGGAAGGCCAGACTCTGAGCGGCCAGCGTCGGCGCTTGCTCACCGCGTTGAGCCAGCCGCTCGCCCAGGCGCTGGCGCGCGCGCAGTTGGCTGATGACCTGGAAGCCGCGCGCCTGCATGGTGAAACCGAACAACTGCGCAGTGCCTTGCTGGCCTCCGTGTCCCACGATTTGCGCACGCCGCTGACCGCCATGCGCGGCAGCATCGACAGCCTGTTGGCCCTCGGCGAAGCGATCCCGCTGGAGGATCGACATGAACTGCTCGAAGGCACTCGCGATGAAGCCGAGCGCCTTGATCGCTACATCCAGAATCTGCTCGACATGACCCGCCTCGGCCACGGTGCGCTTAAGCTGGCGCGGGACTGGGTGTCGCCGGCTGATATCATCGGCAGTTCGCTCAACCGCCTGCGCGCGGTACTCGCGCCGTTGCAGGTCAGCACCGATGTGCCGAGCGAGTTGCCGCTGTTGTTCGTGCATGCCGCGTTGATCGAACAGGCATTGGTCAATGTGATGGAAAACGCAGCGCGGTTCTCACCCGTTCACGGTCGTTTGCAACTCAGCGCGGGAGCGAATGACCAAGAGATTTTCTTCTCGGTCAGCGACGAGGGGCCGGGGATTCCCGAGGATGAACGGGCGAAGATTTTCGACATGTTCTACACCGCTGCCCGGGGTGATCGCGGGGGGCAAGGCACCGGCCTCGGGCTGGCGATCTGTCAGGGCATGGTCGGTGCGCACGGTGGGCGGATCAGTGTCGCCGACGGCATCGACGGGCGCGGCACCTGCATTACCTTGCACTTGCCGTTGCAGACGCAACCGGGGATGGACGATGAAGCCTGATTGCGACTGCGCTACTCTCTTGCCACTCTTTTGTGTTGATGTGAATTCATGAGCCAGACCGCGACCATTTTGGTCATCGACGACGAACCGCAGATTCGCAAGTTCCTGCGCATCAGCCTCGCTTCCCAAGGCTACAAAGTGCTCGAGGCTGGCACGGGGGCCGAGGGGCTGGCGCAGGCAGCCTTGAACAAGCCGGACTTGCTGGTGCTCGACCTCGGCTTGCCGGACATGGACGGCCAGCAAGTGCTGCGCGAGTTTCGCGAGTGGGCAACGACGCCGGTGCTGGTGCTGTCGGTACGCGCCAGCGAAGGGCAGAAAGTCCAGGCGCTGGACGGCGGCGCCAATGACTACGTGACCAAGCCGTTCGGCATTCAGGAGTTTCTCGCCCGGGTGCGTGCGTTGTTGCGTCAGGCACCGGCGGGGGAGGCCCAGCAAGCTGCGCTGAGCTTTGGCCCGTTGACGGTCGATCTGGCCTATCGGCGCGTGTTGCTCGATGGCGTCGAAGTGGCGCTGACTCGTAAGGAATACGCAGTGCTGGCGCAACTGGCGCGGCATCCGGGGCGAGTGATTACCCAGCAGCAATTGCTCAAGGATATCTGGGGGCCGACCCACACCGAGGACAGCCATTATCTGCGGATTGTGGTGGGGCATTTGCGCCAGAAGCTGGCGGATGATCCGACGCGGCCGCGGTTTATCGTGACAGAGGCAGGGGTAGGGTATCGGCTGTTGGAATCTGCGGGATAGCTAAAAGATCGCAGCCTTCGGCAGCTCCTACATAGGAATGCGTTCCCCTGTAGGAGCTGCCGAAGGCTGCGATCTTTTGATCTTTATTGCTGCTGCTCACTCTCATACCGATCCAGCGTATCCCGCGCAATCTCCCGCCCCAACGCGATCAGCTCTGGCGCCTTGTAAAACTCGAAAAACCGGCACACCCGCTTCGGCACGTTGATCAGGATATCCGGCGGATAACCGGCAATCTTGTACTGCGCCAGCGAGGTCTGCATCACCTCGAAACTCTGGTTGATCAAATCCAGCAACGACGCCGGCCCGACGTTATCGATGATGAACGAACCGGTCGCCGATTTTGGCGCGCCTTCACGCTCGGGCGCGGCTGCGGGTTGCTGGCTTTCCGGCTCGGCGCCTTCAAGCCAAGGATTGATGTCTGCCGCTTCGGCGCGCAGCGCTTCCTGTTCGAGCCGTAACAATTGCTCGGCCTGTGTTCGGCGGAACGGCATCTTCGACCCCAGCGATCTGATCAGGTTGTCGAAGCGTGAGCGGAACGCGGCGGGGCGCTGGATCACCGGCAGTTTGTAGTGACGCTGGTTGGTCGAGTTGAGATTGACCGCAATGATCAGATCACAGTGGCTCGACACCACCGGCACGATCGGCAACGGGTTGAGAATGCCGCCGTCGACCAGCATGCGATTGCCTTGCATCACTGGCGTGAACAGGCTGGGAATCGCCGCCGAGGCGCGCATCGCCTGATGCAGGCAGCCTTCCTGAAACCAGATCTCTTGCTGATTGGTGAGGTCGGCGGCAACGGCGGTGTAGGGGATGCGCAAGTCTTCGATGTTGATTTCGCCGACGATCTTGCGGATCTGCCCGAAGACCTTCTCGCCGCGAATCGCGCCGAGGCGGAAACTCACGTCCACCAGCCGCAGCACATCCAGATAGTCGAGACTTTCGATCCAGTTTTTGTAAACGTCGAGTTTGCCGGCGGCGTAGATCCCGCCGACTACCGCGCCCATCGAACACCCGGCAATGCAGGCGATGTCGTAACCGCGTCGTTCGATCTCTTCAATGACTCCGATATGGGCATAACCCCGGGCGCCACCGGAGCCCAGCACCAGTGCGACACGCTTTTTCATCAAACTTCCTCCCGACAAGGTTGCACAATGCACCCATCGCCGGGTCGGCTCAATCGCCGAAGTCGTTCAGTGCGCCAGTGACGTCGTTTTTTCGATACTGGATGACCCTTCGGCTATATCCTTCTCAGTTGCGCGGTTTCACCCGCCGGCGAGGCACTTTTTCGCAGCCAAGCCGTCTTACCTGCACGACTGTTGACCTATTTTGAGGTGTGAGTGATGAAAGCCTGGATCTGTGTGCCGTTGATGGCTTTGGTATTGGCCGGTTGCGCCGGTAAAACCGCTTACCGCGACAGCTGCGGCAGCCAGCTCGACGCGGCCTGGCATGAACTGGATCTGGCCAAGGCCGAAGGCTTTGCCGGCACCGTCAGCTATTCCAAAGCGTTGTCGCTGCTGACCGCCGCCAAGACCCAGCAACAATTCGAGGGCTTTGAAGGTTGCAGCAAGAAGGCCGAGAAGGCGCGTTTCTACATTCGCGAATCCCGCGCCGGCCGCTAAGCTGCTGACGTGAAGCAAGGAGGCTGCATTCGCTAGGCAGCAGAATGATCGTCAGAGCCATTTGAATCAGGAGCAAGTGATGTCTGCGTTGGTTGATCGGTTGGTGGCTCATGTCCTGAGTCTGGAGGTGCGGCTGCTGGCCTGTCAGGCGCGATTGACTGCACGTACCGACCCCGAGGCGCTGCATGATCTGCGCACCACGGTGCGGCGCTTGCGCAGCCTGTTGCGGCCATTGCGCGGTTTGCCCGGTGTCGAGCAACTGGAAGACGCCGCTTCGGCAGTCGGCCAATTGACCACGCCATGGCGTGATCGCGAGGTACTGGCGGCTTATCTGCTCGCGCATGATCAACCCGAAGCTGCGCAACGGCGCATGGCGCAGATGGCCGAGGCTTATCCGGCGCTGGCGGCGAGTGCCGAAGTGGCCTCGCTGCTGATGATTCTCGACGCGTTCCCGCGATTCCTGCGCGCCTCCCAGCGTCAGGGCTTGCTCAAAGGCTTGGACAAACGCATCGAAAAACGCCTCGGCAAGCAATGGCAGAAACTCGACGAGGCGCTGCACGATCCGGCCCACGACCGCCATCGCCTGCGCTTGCTGATCAAGCGCGTGCGCTACGGCATCGAAGCCTATCCCGAACTGGATCGCTTGCCCGAAGCGGCGCTGGCGCGATTGAAGTCAGCCCAAGGCGCTTTGGGTGACTGGCACGATTGCTGGCAGTGGCTGGCGAAAGCCGAGCTGGAGGCGGATCTGCAGCCCTGTGTCGCGACATGGCAGGCGACCATGATCAAAGCCGAAAGCAAGGCTGATCGCGTGCTGGAAAAACTCAGTTCAGCCTGCTTCAAATAATCCTGAATCACCACAACCCCCTGTAGGAGTGAGCCTGCTCGCGATAGCGGTCTGACATTCAACAACTGTGTTGGCTGTCAGACCGCTATCGCGAGCAGGCTCACTCCTACAAGGGATCTTCAATGTGGCTGATATGGGTGTAAGGCCTTTCTGTCAGCCCATTTGACCGGAATAGACGCTGCGGCGCTCGGCAGGTCTGGTTAAGATCCCTGCATTCCTTTCTCGTTTTCTGAGGTTGCCCCATGCGCTTTAGCGATTTGCTCGATGCGGTCCGCCGCCAACCGGAACTGACGATTCCTGCCGAATGGGGTCAGGGCCGTGCCAGTTTCGGTGGTCTGGTTGCCGCGCTGCAATACGAAGCCATGCGCGCGAAAGTCCCGGCGGATCGCCCGGTGCGTTCGCTGGCGATCACCTTTGTCGGACCGGTCGAGCCTGAAGTCCCGGTGAGCTTCGAAGTGGAGGTGCTGCGCGAAGGCAAAGCCGTCAGCCAGGTCATGGGCCGGGCGATGCAGAATGGTCAGGTGGTAACAATCGTTCAAGGCAGCTTCGGTGCTTCACGGCCCTCGGAAGTCGCCGTGGAAGCGTATCCGGCGCCGGCAATGAAACACTGGGACGAATGCCAGGAGCTGCCTTACATCAAAGGCGTGACCCCGGAATTCATGCGTCATCTGGCGATGCGCTGGAGCGTCGGCGGCATGCCGTTCACCGGTAATCAATCGCGTTTGATGGGAGGCTGGGTGCGGTTACGCGGCGATGTCAAAGAAGAGCCGGTCAAAGAGGCGCATCTGCTGGCCCTGGTGGATGCATGGCCGCCCGCACTGCTGCCGTATCTGAAGAAGCCGGCACCGGGCAGCACCTTGACCTGGACCATCGAATTCGTTCAGCCGTTACACGACTTGAGCACGCTGGACTGGTGCCAATACCTGGCCGACATCGAGTACGCCGCCGACGGCTACGGCCATGTCGCCGCCAAGCTGTGGAGCGCGGAAGGTGAGCTGATTGCGATGAGTCGTCAGACGGTTACGATCTTCGCCTGACTCAATGCCGACGGTGGCGCTCACGCCAGGCGCGCCACCAGCCGCCACTGAGAAAGAAGCGCGGAAAAGTCAGAAACTGCTCGACCAGTAACCGCGACATCGCATCTTTACGATCACTGAACGGCTCGGAGGCTTGCGTCTCCAGGCTGTGGCCGTGACGCTGCAAACCCAGCGCCGCGACGATTCCGATCACGCCGATGGCGACGCTGGCCAGGCTCAGGCTGAACACCCCGGAGACAATCAGCAGAAACGCGACGATGAACAACGGCACGGCAATCAGGTGTAACACCAGATTGGTCGGGTGCTGATGATTGCCCGGGTACGCGCGCCATTGCCACGCGGGAAGGTTGGGGTGACGTTTGCCCATGTTTTCTACTCCTCGATCCATGTTGACTCATGGTTGAAGAATAGGCCCGGGCGTGGAGGGCGGCGAATCAAGGTTGGCTATTGGCATCATAGGGATGATGGACAAAAAAGATCTTCAGAGTTTCAACTGACCTATGGCCTTGCTCAGTTCCCCGGCCAACGTCGCCAATTCATTACTGGTCGTCGCCGAATCCACCGTTTGCTGCACGGTATTCTCGGTCACATCACGAATACTCACCACCGCCCGGTTCATCTCTTCGGCGACCTGGCTTTGCTGCTCCGCCGCCACGGCAATCTGCGTGTTGCTCTCACGCATCTGCGCCACCGCGCCGGTGATTTCCGCCAGCGCCGCCCCGGCCTCTTGCGCTTGCTGCACGCAATCGTCGGCCTTGTACGAACTTTCCTGCATGAAATCCACCGCGTCGCGGGTGCCAGCCTGCAACGCCGAGACCATCGTAGTTATCTCGTCGGTCGAGGTCTGCACCCGCTTCGCCAGATTGCGCACCTCATCGGCGACCACGGCAAACCCTCGGCCCATTTCACCGGCGCGAGCGGCCTCGATGGCGGCGTTCAGGGCGAGCAGATTGGTCTGCTCGGCAATGCTGTGAATCACGCTGACCACGCCGTTGATCTTCTGGCTGTCCTCGGCCAGTCGTTGAATCATCTCGGCAGTCTGCTGCACGCCGCTGGACAGCCCGGCAATCGAGTGCTGCACCCGCGCGACCACTTGCTGACCGCTGCCGGCGAGGCCATCGGCGGTCTGCGACAGGTCGCGGGTGGCGCCGGCGTGTTGGGCGATGTGATAAACGGTGGCGGTCATTTCATTGATCGCCGTGGCCGCCTGATCGGTTTCGCTCTGCTGGCCGAGCATGCCGTGGCGCACTTCGTTCATGCTCGATGCCAGTCGCGCCGCGCCGACATCCAGTTGCCGCGCGGTGTTGGCGACGGTCGTCACAACGCGCTGGTAACCTGCCTGCATCGCGTTGAACGCGTTGGCCATCTGCCCGACTTCGTCTTTCCCGGCCAGCGGCACACGGGCCGAGAGATCGCCGCTTTTCTCAACGTGAAGCATTACGTCTTTCAACGTGTTGAGCTGGCTGAGCAGGAAGCGGATCAACAGTTGCGAGGCACAGAGCATGGCGAACATCAGGATGAACACCGCCACCGCGTAATTGGCGAAACGCTCGCTGAACACCTGACTCAGGCTCGGGCCATAGGCAATCACCGCGACCTGTTGACCGTCGGCGCGGCTGAACACTTCGGCGCCCATCAACGGATTGTCGCCGAACAGCGGCAGCTGATTGATCTCGTTCCAGCCGTTGCTTTCAGTGATTTCCAGCAAGGGTTGATCATTCAGGCGCGGCGCTTCGCCGCGTTTGAAGGTCAGCACCTGATCGGCTTTGGGCAATGGCTGCCCGGCCGGCCAGGCCTTAAGCAATTGCGCCTGGGCTTGCGCCGAGGCCTGAGACGCGTGACTGCGCGCCTGTTGTTCGAGCTGCACGGCGTACAGCACCAGCAACAGGGTGGTGACGAAGGCGACCGCATTGACCGCCCAGAATTTGTATTTCAGCGAGATATTGCTAAGCCAGGCACCCATGGAGGTCTTCTCTGATAGCGGAAACAGTTTTGGCAAGGTGCCAGCATTGTGCTGCTATGCAGAGGACTCGAATTGATGTGGGTCAAGAGATCAAAAGATCGCAGCCTTCGGCAGCTCCTACATTGGGATGGCGTATGCCCTGTAGGAGCTGCCGAAGGCTGCGATCTTTTGCGGCTTACGCCAATGCGGGAAGGTTGTAGAACGCGCGGGCACACGCGGTGGTGTGCGCCGCCAGATCTTCCTCGGTTTCACCGCGATGCAGCGCCACTTCGCGCAGCACTTCAGTCAGATACGCCGGCTCATTGCGGCCGTTCTTCGGTTTCGGACGTAGCGTGCGCGGCAGCAAATAAGGTGCATCGCTTTCCAGCATCAGGCGCCCGCGTTTGATCTCTTTGACCAGTGGATGCAAATGCGTGCCCCGGCGCTCATCGCAGATCCAGCCGGTGATGCCGATGTGCAAGTCCAGATCGAGGTAACTGAACAACGCCTTTTGCTCGCCGGTGAAGCAATGCACCACAGCGGCGGGCAGTTGATCGCGGAAGCCTTTGAGGATTTCCAGCAGGCGCTGGCTGGCATCGCGCTCGTGCAGGAACACCGGCAGTTGCAGCTCGACGGCCATGGCCAGGTGTTCTTCGAGGACTTTTTCCTGCTGTGGGCGCGGCGAGAAATCACGGTTGAAATCCAGTCCGCATTCACCCACGGCGACTACATTTTTTTCTTGAAATAGGCTACGCAAACGACGGGCGCTGTCAGCGTTCCAGTCACTGGCCGAATGCGGGTGAATACCGGCGGTGGCGAACAGCCGTTGACCGCTCTCATCCAGTTGCTGGCACAGCTCCAGAGCCTGTTCGCTGCCCTCGACGCTGGTGCCGGTCAGCACCAATTGGCAGACCCCGGCGGCATAGGCGCGATCAAGCACGGCCTGATGTTTGTCGGCGAAACTGGGGTTGGTCAGGTTGACGCCGATATCGATGAGTTGCATGGTTGCTACCTCGGGCCGAAGGCCGGAAAGCATACCAGAGCTGTAGATTCATAAGAAAAGCCAAGAACTACAACGAGTTATGGCTGTCTGTTGATGCCGCGACGCAGACCGGTTTGGTAGAAGTGCCATTACTGTGCCAGTCTCTCGCACGTTGCCAGCGCTCATGGCGCTCTGTTTTCGACGGTGATTTCGATCTTTAACGATGAAGTCGCCCCGTATTCTTTCCGGAGAGTGGATGGTTCGTCCCTCGGTTTTGCTCTTGTTGTGTGGATCGCTGCTGCTGCCGATGACGGCGGTTGCGCGCCTGCCCGGGCCACTGCAAGCTGTACCAGCCGCCAAGGTGCGGGACTTGTCGGAGATTCGCAGCAGTCGTGTGTTGCGCGTGCTGGTCAACCAGAGCCGCAACAGCTCCGGCGAAGTCCAGGGCCAAGCCATCGGCGTCGAATACCATCGCCTGCGCGCCTTCGAGCAATACCTCAATGGCCATGCTCGCGATGGCCAGGAAATCACCCTCAAGATCATTCCCAAAGCCAAGGATCAATTGCTCGGCGCCTTGCAGCGCGGCGAAGGTGATCTGGTCGCACCGGGTGAATTGCTTGATTTGCAATCTGGCTATGCCGTGGCCAGTAGCGAACCGGTCGCCAGCAACGTGCCGCTGGTGTTGGTCGGTATCAAGGGCGAGCGGCGCTACACCAAGGTCGAGCAGCTCTCCGGCAAAACACTGGCGCTGCCCACCGGCAGTGCGGCGGGGGAGGCGGTCAGTCAGCTCAATCAGAAACTGGCGTTGCACAAACTGGCGCCGATCAAGATCGAATGGGTCGATCCGACCCTGGCGGTCGAAGATGTGCTGGAAATGGTTCAGGGCGGGATTTTTCACCTGACCATCGTCGAGCAACCCATAGCCGAGCGTTGGGGCAAGATCCTGCCGAAGCTGCGTTTTGACCGGCAACTGATCATCAGCGAGCCGGGCGAGGAGTACTGGTTCGTGCGCCGCGACGCCGCAATGTTGCGTGCAAGCATTGACCGCTTCCTCGGCGGTTACAAGAAACCCTCGAACGAAGATGCTGCGTTTTTGCGCATCTATCGACGGCTGTACCAAGTCCACAATCCGTTGGCTAAGGCCGATCGCCAGCGTCTCGAAAAACTGCGCCCGACTCTGCAAAAGCACGCTGCCGCGCAGAACATGGACTGGCTGAATCTGGCCGCGCTGGCGTTCAAGGAATCACGCCTGCAACCCAACGCCCGCAGCGGCAGTGGCCCGACCGGGCTGATGCAGATCACTCCGTCCGCTGCACAGCGCGTCGGCGTGAACAATATTCAGAATCTCGATGCGAATGTGCAGGCCGGAGCCAAGTACCTGGCGATGATTCGCCGCAAGTTTTTCAACAGCCCCAAACTCAATGAGCGCGAGCGCATGGCCTTCACGCTGGCGGCCTACAACATTGGCCCCGAGCGCGTGCAGGGCATGCGCGCCGAGGCCCGGCGGCGCGGGCTGAACCCTAATCAGTGGTTCTTTCAGGTCGAGCGCATCGCCATGGAGCAGGTAGGAATGGGGCCGGTCAGCTATGTTAATAGCGTGAACAAGTATTACTTGGCGTTCGACCGGGAGCGGGAGTCGTTGGAGCCCGGGGCGCAAAAAGTCGTCTCACGGAAATGATCTAATAAGTTGATTGTTATGGCGGAATATTTGCGCTTTTAACATGAAATTTATTGATTAATATAGCGGCCAACCAACACACACAACTTCTCGCAAAAACAAGGAATGCCCCATGAGCTCTCTGATCAACAAAGTACTGTTCACTCGCGCCGGCTACGGTCTGACCATTCTGCGCATTGCGGTCGGCGTGATCTTCGCCGCTCACGGCTCGCAAAAACTCTTCGGTCTGTTCGGTGGGTATGGTCTGGCGGGCACGGCTCAGTACATGGACAGCATTGGCCTGCACCCGGGCTACCTGATGGCGACCCTGGCGGGCGGTACTGAGTTCTTCGCTGGCCTGGCTTTGATCATCGGCCTGCTGGTACGTCCGGCAGCATTGGGTCTGACCTTCCTGTCGCTGGTGGCGATCTTCACCGTACACATCAGCAACGGTCTGTTTATGGCTAACAACGGTTACGAGTTCGCTCTGGCCCTGCTCGGTGGCAGTCTCGCCGTGCTGATCGAAGGCGCCGGCAAGCTCTCGGTGGATCGCGCCATCGCCGGTTGAGCGCTCTGGCTCAAGGAAATAGGCCCGCATCGTGCGGGCCTTTTTTGTTGCGGCTGATTCTTGACACTGATCGGTCACGTTCTCTAGGATGTTGCCCATGCGCCGATTTAAACAGCTACTTGCGGGGCGCCAGGTGACTTCAACAGTTGCCGTCAGAAGCCGAAACAGGGCTTCGAAATACCGCTAAAGCGCTGGTTCGGTGTTGCCTCTCACCTGCCATGCAGACTTTTGAGGCAGAGACACGACACGATGAATGCACTACGCCCTCCAGCACGTCCCGCGCCGATCACGGCACATATCACCCAGCGCAACCCGAAAATTCTCCTTGGCGGCAAACATCAGCCGACGCTGTTGCGTTATCTCGATGGCTGGCCACGTCGCAGCGGCGGTCCTGCCGCGTTCCTCATCCAGTTTGTCGAAGACGGCGAGTCGCTGGCACGTTTTGCCACTGACAGTTTTGATCTTGCGGTGATTCAGGCCCCGACTGCCGAAGATGCGCCAGAGATGATCAAGCAACTGGTCCGCGTTGCGCGGCAGGGCCTGATCACTCGCCGCTAATACGCTTTACGGATAGTCGATAGCGACGATGTAAACGAACTGCTCACCGGTTGGCGTCTGCACCCTGACTTCCGCATCCAGCGCCTTGCCGATCAAGGCGCGGGCCAGTGGTGAGTCGATGCTGATCAGGCCCAGTTTCAGATCCAGTTCATCCGGACCGACGATGCGGTAGCGCGATTGCTTGCCGTCTTCGTCTTCGATGGTCACCCACGCGCCGAAGTAGACCTTGTTCGGATCACTGGGTTTTTCACTGACGACTTTCAACGCTTCCAGACGTTTGGTCAGAAAGCGCACGCGACTGTCGATCTCGCGCAGCATTTTCTTGCCGTAGGTGTATTCGGCGTTTTCCGAGCGATCACCCTGAGCCGCTGCCTCGCTGACCGATTGCGTCACCTGCGGGCGGCGCACATGCCACAGCTCATGAAATTCGGCACGCATCCGCGCTTCACCTTCAGGGGTGATCAGCGCGGTGCCGGCGGTGCGGGGAGGGCGATAACGGCTCATGGCAACTTCTTGTGATTAAGACCGCCTGAGTCTATCAACCCTCACGCAACACTGTCAGTGGACTTGCGTTGAGCGCCCGACGCGTACCGAACACGCCGGCACCACCAATCAGCGCCGCGCCAATCAACGGCAGCACCAGCAACCACGGATGAGGGTGCCACGGTAGATCGAACGCGTAGCGATACAACACCAGACTCACCACTTCCGAACCGATCGCTGCAAGCAGGCCGCTGACCGCACCGAGCAAACCGAACTCGATGCGCCGTGCCTTGATCAGCAACTGCCGCTCTGCACCCAAGGCACGCAACAGCGCGCCTTGGCGGATACGTTCATCGAGCGTCGACTGCAAACCGGAGAACAGTACGGCCATGCCCGCCGCCAACACAAACAACAACACATATTCGACCGCCAGGGTGACTTGGGCGAGGATGCTGCGCAGTTGTTCGAGCAGCGCTTCGACCTGAAGAATGGTCACTGCCGGGAACGTGCGTGACAGTTCGACGATCTGCTGGTCATGACCTGGCGCCAGATAGAAGCTGGTCAGGTAAGTCGCCGGCAGATCCTTCAACGTACCGGGCTGGAAGATCATGAAGAAGTTCGGCTGGAAGTTGTCCCAGTTGATTTCGCGCAGGCTGGTGACCTTCGCTTCACGATTGACCCCGCCGACGTTGAACACCATCTGATCGCCGAGTTTGAGCTTGAGGCTTTCGGCGACTTTGCCTTCCACCGAGACACCGGGAACACCGTCGGTTGGCTGTTCCTTCCACCATTCACCCGCCGTGAGCTTGTTGCCCGCCGGTAAGTCAGCAGCCCAGGTCAGACTCAAATCTCTTTGAACCGCACGGTCGCCGGCCGAATCCTTGCTGACGATTTGCTGCACCGCTTCTCCGTTGATGCTGATCAATCGCCCCGGCACCACCGGATACAGTGGCGCAGCTTGTGCGGAGACCTTGATCAGGTGATCGGTGAAGGCTTGTTTGTCTGCCGGCAAAATGTTCAACGCGAAGTAGTTAGGCGCGTTTTTCGGTAGCTGGTTTTGCCAGGTGTCGAGCAGTTCACCGCGCAGCAACGCGATCAGGGCCATCGACAGCAGAATCAGACCGAACGCCAACGACTGGCCGGCCGCTGCCAGCGGATGGCGCAGCAACTGGCCCAGGCCCAGGCGCCATGGCAGCGAAGCGCGGGCGAGCATCCGCCGCAGGCTTTGCAACAGCAACAACAGCAAGCCGCCCAGTACCAGTGCGGCGACTACGCCACCGCCGAGCAGGGCGAATGTCAGCAGCAGATCAAGGCTCAGGCGCCACATGATCAGGCCGAGCGCACCCAGTGCGGCGCCGTAAACCATCCACGTACTCGACGGAATCGGCAGCATGTCCCGGCGCAGCACACGCAGCGGCGGCACGCGACCCAATGCGGCCAGCGGCGGCAAGGCGAAACCGGCCAATGCGACCAGCCCGGTGCCGATCCCGGCGATGGCTGGAAACAGACCGCCCGGTGGCACATCACTTGGCAGCAAATCATGCAGCAGCGCGAACAGGCCCAGTTGCGCCAGCCAGCCGAGCAATGCACCACTCAGTGCGGCGAGCAGGCCGAGCACGGTCAATTGCAAACTGAACAGCACCATGGTTTCCCGGCGCGATAGGCCGAGGCAGCGTAGCAAGGCGCTGGCATCGAAGCGGCGACTGGCGAAACGGTTGGCCGACAAGGCCACCGCCACGCCGGCCAACAACACCGCTACCAGACTGGCCATGTTCAGGTAACGTTCGGCCTTGCCCAGCGCACCGCCAATCTGCCGGTTGCCATCGCGGGCATCCTGTATCCGCTGGTTGGCGGCGAGCCCGGGTTTGATCAGTTGCCGATAGGTTTCCAGCGCCTGCGGTTCACCGCGCCACAGTTCGCGGTAACTCACGCGGCTGCCGGGTTGCACGACACCGGTGGCGGCGAGGTCATCGAGGTTGATCAGCACCCGGGGCGTCAGGCTGTAGAAGTTGCCGGCGCGATCCGGTTCGTAGGTCAGCACACGGGTCATTTTCAATGTCTTCATGCCGACATCAATGCTGTCGCCGATCTTCAGATCCAGTGCGGTCAGCAGGCGTGCCTCGACCCAGGCTTCGCCCGGTTGCGGTTCGCCGCCGGTTTCTTCGGTGGCGAAAGGCGCTGGCGCACTCTTCAGTTCGCCGCGCAACGGATAGGCGCGGTCGACGGCTTTGATGCTCGACAGCTGAATGCCGTTGTCGGTGGCGATGACACTGGAGAACTCCACCACTTGTGCGTGATTCAGGCGCAGCTCGGTACCACTCCTGATCTGTTCTTCACGGGCCGGGGAACTGCCTTCGAGAACCAGATCGGCGCCGAGAAACTCAGTCGCGCGCAGCATCATCGCGCCGTTCAGGCGGGCGCCGAAATAGCCGATGGCGGTACTCGCCGCTACTGCAACGACCAACGCGAAGAACAACACGCGCAATTCGCCGGCGCGGGCATCGCGCAGGAGCTGGCGTATAGCGAGACTGAACAGACGCAACAGCGGCAAACGTGCCATCAAGGCTCCAGAGGGGCGATCAGCAGCCCGGCTTCAAGACGGATCAGGCGCCGGCAACGATGGGCCAGACGTTCGTCGTGGGTGACCAGCACCAGGGTGGTGCCGCGCTCCTTGTTCAATTCGAAGAGCAAATCGCTGATGCGCTCACCGGTATGGCTGTCGAGGTTGCCGGTGGGTTCATCGGCAAACAGCACGTCAGGCTCGGCAGCAAACGCTCGGGCAATCGCCACGCGCTGCTGTTCGCCACCCGAGAGCTGGCGCGGCGAATGGGTCAGGCGCTGGCCGAGGCCGACGCGCTGGAGCAGTTCGGTCGCACGCTCACGCGCATCTTTGCGGCCGTCGAGCTCCAGCGGCAGCATGACGTTTTCCAGCGCATTGAGACTGTCGAGCAGTTGGAAGGACTGGAAGACGAAACCGACATGTTCGGCACGAATGCGTGCGCGCTGGTCTTCGTCGAGATTGCTCAGGCCTTGGCCGGCGAGAATGACTTCGCCACTGCTCGGCAGGTCGAGACCGGCGAGCAGGCCGAGGAGGGTGGATTTGCCCGAACCGGACGCGCCGACGATGGCGAGGCTGTCGCCCTTGTTCAGTTCCAGGCTGAGTTCGTGCAGGATAGTCAGTTCACCTTCCGCGCTGGGAACCACTTTGCTGAGGTTCTTCGCGGTGAGAATGCTTGCGCCCATGGAGAATCCGATGCGTGTGTGGTTTTTGAGTGCTGGCCTGGCCTTGATGTGCATGGCCCAGAACGCAGCGGCGGGTACTGTCCTGATCGTTGGCGATAGTATCAGCGCTGGTTTCGGACTGGATACCCGCTTGGGGTGGGTCTCGTTGCTTGAGCAACGGCTCAAACAGGAGGGTTTCGACGATAAAGTGGTCAATGCCTCGATCAGCGGCGACACCAGTGCCGGAGGCCAGGCGCGGCTGCCCGCGCTGCTTGCAGAGCATAAGCCGGAACTGGTGATCCTCGAACTGGGCGGCAACGATGGCTTGCGCGGAATGCCGCCAACTCAATTGCAACAAAATCTTGCCTCGATGATCGACAGTTCGCGTCAGAGCGGGGCCAAGGTGCTGTTGCTCGGCATGCAACTGCCGCCCAATTATGGCAAGCGTTACACCGATGCTTTTGCCGAGGTCTACGGCAAACTCGCCGACGACAAAAAGATCCCGCTGGTACCGTTTTTCCTCGACGGCGTCGGCGGTCATCCGGACTTGATGCAGGCCGATGGTCTGCACCCGGCAGTCGGGGCTCAGAGCAAGTTGCTGGAAAATGTCTGGCCGACGCTAAAACCGCTGTTATGAGGCTTTTCTAAGGGCAGGCTTTCGGCTAATGTGGCGCCCCCTTATTTGGAGCCCCCGATGTCGCGTTCTGCCTGGTCCCTGTTTGCCTACCAACTGATCGAGCCTGACGAGCAGCTGGATCTGTTCGCCTGCCAGGAAGTGCGGGTGCATCTGGTGACGCGGCAACTCGAACTCGGTGGCTCGGCCGATCGCACCCTGTGCGGCAGTCTGCTGCCGGCGCAGCCGCGCTGGTCGAGTGTGGATCGTCGGGTTTTTCAGGATCAGCGCCTGTGTTCGCTGTGCCGGGCTATTCTGGAGTCGCAAAAACGCGGCACCTCGCCGATCTGGCCGGAGCTGCGTTTCGAGCTTTAAGAGCAAAAGATCGCAGCCTACGGCAGCTCCTACATGGGTTCGCGTAATCCTGTAGGAGCTGCCGAAGGCTGCGATCTTTTCGCATTCAGCACGGTCCATCGGCGTGGCTCCCCGAATATTCAAAGTGCGGTGTACAATCGCGCTCTTATACCCTTGTTGATCATGCGAAGGATTTTCCGGATGTTGCCGCGCTTTCCTGCCGTCACCCGCTGCCTGTCACTTGCCGCCCTGTGTGTGGCCGGTCCCGTTGCTGCATTGGAGTTTCCCCTGCCACCACCCGGTGAAGACATCATCGGTCAGGTGCAGGTGATCAAAGCCAAGTACGAAGACACCTTCGCCGATCTCGGCACGAAGTACGATCTGGGTTACTCGGAGATGGTCGCGGCCAACCCGGGCGTCGATGCCTGGTTGCCGGGCGCCGGCACCGAAATCGTCTTGCCGACCCGTTTCATTCTGCCGCCGGGCCCGCGTGAAGGCATCGTCATCAACCTTGCCGAGTACCGCCTCTACTATTTCCCGAAAGGCCGCAACGTGGTGTACACGTTCCCGCTGGGTATTGGTCGTGAGGGTTGGGGTTCGCCGATCGCGCACACTTCGATCACCGCCAAAACGCCAAACCCGACCTGGACGCCTCCCGCATCGATCAAGGCGGAACACGCCGCTGATGGCGACCCGCTACCGAACGTAGTGCCGGCCGGTCCGGACAATCCGCTGGGCCCGTTCAAGTTCACTCTGGGCACGCCGGGTTATCTGATCCACGGTTCGAACAAGAAATTCGGTATCGGCATGCGCACCAGCCACGGCTGCTTCCGCATGTTCAACAACAACGTGCTGGAAATGGCCGGCATGGTCCCGGTCGGCACGTCGGTGCGCATCCTCAATGATGCCTACAAGTTCGGCAGCAGTGGCGGCAAGGTCTATCTGGAAGCGCACACGCCGATCGACGACAAGGGCAACCCTTCGGTGGTCGACAAGCACACCGCAGTGATCAACGCGATGCTCAAGCGTGAAGATGTCACCAGTAACCTGCGCGTGAACTGGGATGTGGTGCGGGATGTGGTCGCAGCCGAAGATGGCCTGCCAACGGAAATCGGTACACCGAATACTTCGGCACCGATTGTTGCCAATACACCGATCGACCTGCAGCAGTAAGTCGTACTCCGGAACCCGTCGATGCGTGAAGCGTCGGCGGGTTTTTTATTGCCTGAACAAAACGATGGGCAATAAAAAAGCCGACCCGATAAATCGGGTCGGCTCGATAACAATCCCGAGGGATTATTACTTGCGGCTAGCTTTGTCCAGCATGCGCAGAGCACGCTCGTTAGCTTCGTCAGCAGTCTGTTGTGCTTTTTGAGCAGCAGCCAGAGCTTCATCAGCTTTACGGTAAGCTTCGTCTGCACGAGCCTGGGAGCGAGCAGCTGCGTCTTCAGTAGCGGTCAGACGTGCTTCGGTTTCTTTCGATGCGCTGCTGCAACCGGTAGCCAGAACTGCGGCCAGAGCCAGAGCAGAGAATTTCAGAACGTTGTTCATCGTGTTCCCCTTCAAGGACTTTCAAATTAAGTGACTGTCTCCTCACGATTGAGGAAATAGCCGGCGTACATACTACCCATTACTTGTAGTAAGTAAACTGACGTAAGGCAAGAAGCAAAAAAAATTGTAGGCGTTGATTCTTTTTCGAGCAACTTTTAACTGCGCTGTTTAAAAAATACCCAGCCGCAAGCCCCGAGCTGAGCGAGTTAATGAGAAAAAGTTCCCGTAGCCACGTGCTGTTTTTGCAGTCTTGGCTAAAGTCTGTCTATATGAATTCGTCCACACTTTTGTTCCGATTTTGCGTGCTGCTTCGCTTATCTTTGTCCATGTTGAGGTGACTTTAAAAAAGGCTGCACGTCTTAAGTCTCAACATCCGGCAATGTTCAGGTGAGTGGCCCGGGAAGATCTTCTCCCCAATCACCTCTGCGTCCCTTGGAGCAAACCCCGTCAACCCGCTTGATGACGAGCGCACCTTGAGCATTTTTGCCAATGGTGCCTACTATTTATCAGGTGCCAGGTTGCGCGAGATCGGTGTGGCTCTTCTCGGTGTCCATCAGGCACGGGGTGGCGTAGATGTTCCTTCGCCGGAAAAACATCGGTAAGGTAGGGGTCAGAATTCAAGACCCGCGAGGAGTAGTGATGAGCGAGGCGTTGTCCATCCACCATGACCAGGCTGGTCATCAGTTCGAGACCAATGTGGACGGTCATCGTGCCTACCTGACGTATATGGATCTGGGGAAACAGACCCTGGATATCTATCGCACGTTTGTGCCCAATGCCCTGCGTGGCCGTGGCATTGCTGCAGCGCTGACCGAAAGCGCGTTGCAGTACGCCGAAGAAATGGGCTACACGGTGATCCCGTCCTGCTCCTACGTCGAGCGCTACATGGAACGTCATCAGCGCCGCGCCGCCAAGATCTGAATCGCACACACAAAAACGCCGGGCATTGCCCGGCGTTTTTTTATGCCTGTAAGACGCTGATCAGCCGCGCTGGCGTTTCGGCAAAACGTCCTTGAGCTTGGCGTGCATGCTGCGCAGGGTGTTCTCGGTGGCAGACCAGTCGATGCAGGCATCGGTGATCGACACGCCGTATTGCAGGTCGGCGAGGTCTTTCGGAATGGCCTGGCAACCCCAGTTCAGATGACTCTCGACCATCAGGCCGATGATCGACTGGTTGCCTTCGAGGATCTGGTTGGCGACGTTCTCCATCACCAGCGGTTGCAGCGCTGGATCCTTGTTGGAGTTGGCGTGACTGCAGTCGACCATGATGTTCGGCTTGATCCTGGCCTTGTCCAGTGCCTGTTCGCACAGGGCAACGCTGACCGAATCGTAGTTCGGCTTGCCGTTACCACCGCGCAGCACCACGTGACCGTAGGCGTTGCCTTTGGTGGTGACGATCGACACGCCACCTTCCTGGTTGATACCGAGGAAACGGTGCGGGCTGGACACCGACTGCAAGGCGTTGATTGCCACAGTCAGACCACCGTCAGTGCCGTTCTTGAAGCCGACGGCCGAGGACAGGCCGGAAGCCATTTCGCGGTGAGTCTGCGATTCGGTAGTACGCGCGCCGATGGCCGACCAGCTGATCAGGTCCTGCAGATATTGCGGGGAGATCGGGTCGAGGGCTTCGGTCGCGGTCGGCAGGCCTTTTTCGGCCAGATCCAGCAGCAACTGACGACCGATGTGCAGACCGTCCTGAATCTTGAACGAGTCGTCCAGATACGGATCGTTGATCAGGCCTTTCCAGCCGACGGTGGTGCGTGGCTTCTCGAAATACACGCGCATGACCAGATACAGGGTGTCGGAGACTTCCTCCGCCAGCACCTTGAGGCGATCGGCGTATTCGTGGGCAGCCTTGATATCGTGGATCGAGCATGGGCCGATCACTACGAACAGACGGTGGTCAGTGCCATCAAGAATGTTGCGAATGACTTCGCGGCCCTTGGTGACGGTGCGCAGGGCAGCGTCGCTCAGAGGGATATCACGCTTGAGCTGATCGGGAGTGATCAGGGTCTCGTTAGAGGCGACGTTTAGGTCGTTGATCGGTAAATCAGCCATCGTTTACTCGTCAGGTCACGGGTGCCGGCCGCCAGCGATCCCCGCGCGGCGGAGCACAGCAGATTTAAGCGCGTCGGGGAGCGGAACCTTAGCGCGTAAAGCGCCTGTTCGACAATGGGCAAAAGGTGCTTTAGTCCAGCGCTGGCTGCGCAAAAGCCTTGCGCACGCTGTCGTGGGAGAACTCGTCGGCGTGTTGCTCGACCCATTGCAGGGCCACTGCCTGAATTTCTTGCAGGTCATCGTGGGTGTCGTGCATGCGGCAATAGCGCTCTATCTGACACACCTGCTCACCCATTCGCGCACTGAACAGCGTCTGCTCATCGGTAAACGCGATGCCCACCAGATAGCCTTTTTTGCGTCGCAGACACCACGCCACATAGCCCGGATAGCAGATGTCGGCATTGAGTGACGGCATGCGCACTTGCAGGGCCGTGCCATGGCGCCAGGCTCGGTGGTAATTGCAAGCGATGCCGCCGAGGCTGATAGTGTGCAGCTGTTGCCTGGAAATACACTCAGGCTTGAGCAAGGTTAATTCAACCGGCACCTCGTCCGGATGAGGAATGAAACGTCCCATGAGCACAGACTCCCTGTGTCGGCCATTTGACATTGTTTCCCCCAGTATAGTGGTCGAATCCGAACTGACCGATTTCGACGCCGACCAACGGCTATTGGCGATGAGCGGCGTTTCGCTGGTGATTTTCACCAGCGTCGGCTGCGCCAGTTGCCGCTATGCCCGCGAAGTGTTGCCGGATCTGACGTTGGACATCGATCGCCTGTGCTGGATCGATGCCGGCGACAACGGCGGGCTGGTGGAGCGCTATCAGGTCTTTCATTTGCCGGCGCTGTTTGTGGTGCGCGACGGCGAGTTCTTTGGGGCATTGCACACGCGCCTGACGGTCGATGCGTTGAACGCGGCGCTGGCGCAGGCACTGGGTCGAGTTGCAGAGGAGTTGCCATGATGGGGGCAGAGAATAAACCGGGCTCTGATAAACCGGTCGTAGGGATTATCGGCACCGGCGCAATTGGTGGTTTCTACGGCGTAATGCTGGCGCGTGCCGGTTTCGATGTGCACTTTCTGTTGCGCAGCGAGTTTTCGGCGGTGGCTGAACGCGGTTTGCAAATCAACAGCGCGGTGCATGGCCCGCTGACACTGAATCCGGTGCAAGCCTATTCGGCCGCCGAGGATATGCCCAAATGCGACTGGCTGTTGGTCGGGGCGAAAACCACCAGCAACACCGGCCTCGCGCCTTCTATCATTCAAGCGGCCAAACCGGATGCGAAAGTGCTGGTGCTGCAAAACGGCCTCGACGTCGAAGACAGCCTGCGTGAGCTGCTCCCCGACTCTTTGCATCTGCTGGGTGGTTTGTGCCTGAACTGCGTGCACCGCGAGAGACCAGGGCAAGTCACTCATCAAGCCTTGGGCGCAGTCAATGTTGGCTATCACAGCGGTCCGGCCATCGATGACGTTGCACGTATGGCCATTGTCGAAGAGGGCGCCGGCCTGTTCCGCAGCGCAGGTCTCGATTCCCAGGCGATGCCCAATCTGCAGCAGGCGCGCTGGCAGAAACTGATCTGGAATGTTCCCTACAACGGACTCTCGGTGTTGCTCGGCGCCAGCACCACGCCGCTGATGGCGGATGCCGACAGCCGTGCGTTGATCCAGGCGTTGATGGCCGAAGTGGTGCAGGGCGCCAAAGCCTGCGGCCACGACGTGCCGCCGGGATACGCCGACTATCTGTTTATGATGACCGAGAAAATGCCCGACTACTGGCCGAGCATGCACCACGACTTTTTACATAAGCGACCGCTGGAGCTGGAGGCGATCTACGCTCGTCCACTGGCAGTGGCGAAAGCGGCGGGCTGTGAACTGCCGCGCATCGAAGCGCTGTATCGCAATTTACGTTTTATCGACCGGCGCAACGTTTAGGCCGGTCGCTTTGGGGGAAGGCATGGCGAAGAACATCGATGACAAACTGGTGCTGGCGATTTCGTCACGCGCCTTGTTCGACCTGAGTGAGAGCCACAAGGTCTACTTGTCGAGCGGCGTCGAAGCCTATCGGCAATACCAGATCGAGCACGAAGACGAAATTCTTGCGCCCGGCGATGCCTTCCCGCTGGTGGAGAAACTCCTGAGCCTGAACAGTCGCCTTGGCCGTGCACGGGTCGAGGTGATTCTGGTCTCGCGCAACAGCGCCGACACCGGCCTGCGCGTGTTCAACTCGATTCACCATTACGGTCTGGCGATTTCCCGCGCGGCGTTTGTCGGCGGGCGCAGTCCGTATCCGTATCTGAAAGCCTTTGGCTGCGACCTGTTTCTTTCGACCCATGCCGAAGACGTGCGCGCGGCTCTGGATGCCGGATTTGCAGCGGCGACGATTCTGTCCGGTGGTGCCAGTCGCGCGGCCAGTGACGAATTGCGCATCGCCTTTGACGGTGACGCGGTGATTTTTTCCGATGAGTCGGAGCGCGTTTATCAGTCCGGCGGGCTCGAGGCGTTCCAGGCCAAGGAGCGCGAGTCGGCGCGCGAACCGTTGCGTGGTGGTCCGTTCAAAGGTTTTCTCGCGGCGCTCAATTTGCTCCAGCGGGAGTTCCCCGACGATGATTGCCCGATCCGTACGGCGCTGGTCACCGCGCGTTCGGCACCGGCCCATGAACGGGTGATCCGCACCTTGCGCGAGTGGGACATTCGTCTCGACGAGTCACTGTTCCTCGGTGGCCTGACCAAATCGGCGTTTCTCGAAGCGTTTGCTGCCGACGTGTTTTTCGACGACCAGGCGGGCCACTGCGAACTCGCCCGCGAAGTCGTTGCCACCGGCCACGTGCCGCACGGCATCAGCAACGAACCGTCGGTCTAAAGCCCTTTGGTTCAAGACGTTGCGTCGCCCGTCGTAGTCGCCAAGGCACTGCTAAGCTGAATCAAATCTCCGCCATGTTGGCACGCGAGGAGGTCATATGATTCGTTCGATGCTGTATGCCACTGACCTCGGTCTGTACGCACCGTTAGTGATGCAGCATGCCCTGGCGTTGGCGCGAACGTTCAATGCCGATCTGTACGTGGTGCACGCGGTGGAGCCGATGGGGCTGTTTGCCGAATCGGTGTTGCAGAGCTATCTCGACGAGCAGGCATTGAACGAATTTCACAGCCAGGGTCTGAAAACTGTCATCGCCAATATCGAGCAGCGGGTGCTCGACAGTTTTCGCGAAGAGCTGGGAGATGAAGGCGCGCAGGATCTGCAGCGCATTCGCGCGGTGCGCGTGCTGCAGGGCGATCCGTCGCAGGTGATTCTCGACCAGGTGCAGAAACTCTCTGTCGATCTGCTGATCGTCGGCAGTCACAGCCACGGCGTGGGCGCGGAAACGCCGTTGGGGCGCACGGCGGCGCGGGTCCTGCAATTGGCCAAGGTGCCGGTTTATCTGGTGCCGTTGGTGGAGCGTCGGCGGCGGGAGGATCGCTGACGCAGGAATAATGGCGCTTTGATAAAAAAGTTCTAGATTTATTCTTCAAACCATTAATATAGTTATATACCGTCGCTGATGCCCGTGGCGTCTACCTGCTTTGAGGGATTCATATGAAGCTTCAACAACTGCGCTACATCTGGGAAGTGGCGCACCACGACCTCAACGTTTCCGCTACAGCCCAAAGCCTTTACACCTCGCAACCGGGCATCAGTAAACAAATCCGCCTGCTGGAAGACGAACTTGGCGTCGAAGTGTTTGCCCGCAGCGGCAAGCACCTGACCCGCGTGACCCCGGCCGGCGAGCGCATCATCACCACCGCCGGTGAGATTCTGCGCAAGGTCGAAAGCATCAAACAGATCGCTCAGGAATTTTCCAACGAGAAGAAAGGCACCCTGTCGATCGCTACCACCCATACCCAGGCACGTTATGCGCTGCCACCGGTGATCAGCAATTTCATCAAGCAATACCCGGACGTGGCGCTGCACATGCATCAGGGTTCGCCGATGCAGATCGCCGAAATGGCTGCGGACGGCACCGTCGATTTTGCCATTGCCACCGAAGCGCTGGAGCTGTTCGGCGATCTGGTGATGATGCCGTGCTACCGCTGGAACCGTTGCGTGGTCGTGCCGCAGGGCCACCCGCTGACCAAGCTGCCGAAGCTGACCCTGGAAGCACTGGCCGAATACCCGATCGTGACTTACGTATTTGGTTTTACCGGTCGCTCGAAACTCGACGAAGCCTTCAGTCATCGCGGTCTGACACCGAAAGTGGTGTTCACCGCTGCCGACGCCGACGTGATTAAAACCTACGTACGCCTGGGGTTGGGTGTGGGCATCGTCGCTAAAATGGCGGTCGACACCAAACTCGACAACGACCTGGTGGTGCTGGATGCCAGCGAGCTGTTCGAATCGAGCATCACCAAGATCGGTTTCCGTCGCGGCACCTTCCTGCGTGGTTTCATGTGCGACTTCATCGAGAAGTTCGCTCCGCACCTGACCCGCGAAGTCATGGCCAAAGCCATTCAGTGCCACAACAAGCAGGAACTGGAAGAACTGTTCGACGGCGTCGAACTGCCGGTTCACTGATCAACTACCTTAAAGCACCTCGGTGACAGCAAATTGTTGCCGGGTGCCCGCCACCAGAATCTCCACCTCATCGCCTTCGCACCTGCCCAGCAGACCTTTGCCCAGCGGCGAGCGCGGGGTGATCACGGTAATCGGCTGTCCGACCACGTCGACTTTCAGCCCTGCCGCATCCGGTGCCAGAAACAGCCATTGTTCGCGACCCTTTTCGTCCTCCAGACCGAGCAGGGCGCCGACCTCGATTCCACGATTTTCATCGTAGGCACGCAGCGTCAGGTTCTGACACAACGCCAGTGACTGACGAATTTCCTCGACACGTTTCGCCTGTCCGGCCGCCAGATACGACGCCTCAAGGCCCAGCGTGTCGTACTTGTTTTCGGCGATGTTTTCTTCGTGGGTCGCGGTTTCGTAAGCGGTTTGCGCAGCGCGTTCGGCGATGTCGAGGTCGATGCGCAGTTTGTCGAGAATCAGTTGGTGAACCGTGTGTTTGTTCATGATCAATCGCAGAATTGCAAAACGTTGGCGCGGCTTTTCTCGCTCGGAGCCGTCTGATCCTGTTGCAGCCAGAACTGACACTTTGGATTCGACAGATTACGCGTGCTGCCACGCGCCTGATCCAGCCGTGCCTGCTGCTCGTTCTTGCGCAGGTTTTCTTCGTACTGCTGGAACAACGGGCTCTGCGGTGGAATATCCGGCTGGACTTGAACAGCCGCCGGCGGATTGGCCAGTTGCTGCACAGCTTGAGCAACCGGTGCCAGTTGTTCTTTGAACACGAAATGCGACAGTAGCCAGCAGGTCAGCGCAATGGCGACGAAGCCCAGCCACATGCCCAAGGCAATGCTGCCGATCAGATGCAGCGCACTAAGCTGAACAGGCAAAGGACGGCGCGGGTTGGGACGGTAGGGCATGGCTGCCTCCTGGCGGGTGATTGCGGGCAAGTGGCGATTGTCGCACGAAGATTAATCGCCGTCGGGACTTCTGCGCGAGGTCATTTATGCGGACAATCGCTGCTTTTGCCAACGGGAGTCTTGAATGCCGGAATTGAAACCCCGCTGGGATATTTTCTGCACGGTGGTCGACAACTTTGGCGACATCGGCGTGACTTGGCGTCTGGCCCGGCAATTGGTGGCTGAGCATGGTTTGGCAGTGCGATTGTGGGTCGATGATCTGCGCGCATTCGAACGCATTTGCCCGGTGATCGATATAAACGCCGCACAGCAATCGCAACAAGGCGTCGAAGTGCGGCACTGGCCGGCTGAGTGGGTGCACACAGATGCGGCGGATGTGGTGATCGCCGCGTTTGCCTGCCAGTTGCCCAGTGACTACATGGATGCTATGGCCGAGCGTGAAAAGCCGCCGTTGTGGATGAACCTCGACTACCTCAGCGCCGAGGACTGGGTTGTCGGTTGCCACGGTCTGCCGTCGGTGAAATACAAATCGGTGCAAAAAATCTTCTTTTTCCCCGGTTTCCAGCCCGGTACTGGCGGTTTGCTGCGTGAGCGTGGATTGCTTGGGCAGCGTCGGCAGTTTCAACAGGATCCCGAGGCGCAGCGACAATTCCTGCAAGGCCTGGGCATCGATCGCGCGCCTGAGGCGCAGCTGATTTCGTTATTTGCCTACGAGAATGCCGGGCTGGCCAGTTGGCTGGACGTGTTGGCAGCGGACGCCGCGCCGACCCATCTGCTAGTGCCGGAAGGGCGGGTTCTTGGCGATGTGGCGCGCTGGCTGGGTGTGGAAACGCTGACCGTTGGTGCGATCCATGTGCGTCAGTCCCTGATCGTGCAAGTGCTGCCGTTCGTCCGACAGGATCAATATGATCACTTGCTCTGGTGCTGCGATTTCAATGCGGTGCGCGGTGAAGATTCGTTTGTCCGCGCGCAATGGGCGGGGCGGCCGATGCTCTGGCACATCTATCAGCAGGACGAAGACATCCATCTGGACAAGCTCGACGCCTTCCTCGCGCTCTACACAAAAGGCCTGTCACCGGCCGCTGCCGAGGCGGTGAACGGTCTCTGGCGAGCGTGGAGCGCCGGTCAACCCATCGGCGAACACTGGCTCGCCGCCCGTAATCATTGGCCAGAACTGCAGAAAAATGCCGAAGCGTGGTGTCTGGAACAAGGCTTGCAGGCCGATCTTGCCGCAGCGCTGGTACAGTTTTACCTAAATTGGATATGATACGCGGCCTAGATTTTTGTAAATCCCATCCAAATTCGGATATTCGCAATGAAAACTGGTAAAGAACTGAAACCCGGTACCGTGATCCGTCTCGAGAACGATCCTTGGCTGGTTCAGAAAGCTGAATTCACCAAATCGGGCCGTAACAGCGCGATCATGAAGACCAAGCTGAAAAACCTGCTGACCGGTTACAAGACCGAGATCGTTTACAGCGCTGATGACAAACTGGACGACGTAATCCTCGACCGCAAAGAAGCGACCTTGTCCTTCATCAGCGGCGACACCTACACGTTCATGGACACCACTGACTACACCATGTACGAGCTGAACGCTGAAGACATCGAAGCTGTTCTGCCTTTCGTTGAAGAAGGCATGACCGATGTTTGCGAAGCGATCTTCTTCGAAGAGCGTCTGGTTTCCGTAGAGCTGCCGACCACCATCGTGCGCGTAGTTGACTACACCGAAGGTTCGGCTCGCGGCGACACTTCCGGCAAAGTTATGAAGCCAGCCAAGCTGGCTAACGGTACTGAGCTGCAAGTTGCTGACTTCATCGAAATCGGTGACAAGATCGAAATCGACACCCGCGAAGGCGGTTCCTACAAAGGCCGTGCCAAATAAGCATCGGTTTTTGCGGAAAGAAAAAGCCCGACCATTGAGTCGGGCTTTTTTGTGCCTGCGTTTTGAGCTTCACGCAATTCCCTGTGGGAGCGAGCCTGCTCGCGAATGCATTCTGTCAGCCAGCACATCACCGGATGACACACCGCTTTTGCGAGCAGGCGCGCTCCCACAATGGGATTGTGGTTACTTCAAGTGTTGCTTGAGTTCTTCAGATGCCTGCAGCATCGCCGAACGCACCGCCGGCACCTGACTGATCACGTTAAGCAAACCGTAATCGTGAATCATGCCGTTGTACCGCACCGACGTCACCGCGACACCGGCCTCGTCAAGTTTGCGTGCGTAGGCTTCACCTTCATCACGCAGCACATCGGCGCCGGCGGTCTGCACCAGAGCGGGCGGCAGGCCCTTCAGTTGTGCAGTGGTGGCCCGCAGCGGCGAGGCGTAGATCTCGTTTCGCTGCTTGGCGTCAGTGGTGTAGTTGTCCCAGAACCATTTCATCATGTTGCGCGTGAGGAAGTGCCCTTCGGCGTACTGATTGTAGGAGCCAGTATCGAAATTGGCGTCCGTCACTGGCCACAGCAGCACCTGGAATTTGATCGCCGGAGTGCCTTTTTCTTTGGCCATCAGTGCAACCACGGCCGCCATGTTGCCGCCGACGCTGTTGCCCGCCACAGCCAGACGCTTGCCGTCGACATTGATCTCTTTACCGTGCTCAGCGACCCACTTCGTCGCTGCGTAGGCCTGATTGATTGCTACCGGGTAATGCACTTCCGGGGAAGGCGTGTAATTGACGAATACCGCCGCCGCTCCCGAACCAACCACCAGATCCCGCACCAGCCGCTCGTGCGTCGGGAAATCGCCCAGCACCCAGCCACCGCCGTGGAAGAACATGAACACTGGCAGCTCGCCCTTGACCCCGGCCGGCCGGACGATGATCAGGCTCAACGGTTGGCCATCGACCTGGATGGTCTTCTCGCTGACGTCCGCTTTGGGCAGCGTCAACTTGACCCCGGACTGCGCACCGACCAGCACGGCGCGGGCATCTTTGGGCGTCAGCTGTTCCATCGGTTTGCCGGTACCGGCATTCAGCACATCGAGAAATGCCTGAGTGTTGTGTTCGACATCACCGGCGAAAGCGCTGTGGATAGACAGGGCGAGAAGGGTACCGGTCAAGACTTTGCTGAAAGTGTGCATGTTCATTTCCTGTTCGGGCCTGGGGCGTCAGTGATCAGACGGTAACGTGCAGACGCACATCGACGTTGCCACGGGTGGCGTTGGAGTACGGGCAGACCTGGTGCGCTGCGTCGACCAGCGCTTGCGCATCGGCTTGTTCCAGACCTGGCAGGCTGATGTGCAGATCGATGTCGAGACCGAAGCCGCCGGGGATCTGGCCGATACCGACGTGGGCGGTGATCGAGGCGTCGTCAGGGATTTTGCGTTTGGTCTGGCTGGCGACGAATTTCAGAGCGCCGATGAAGCATGCCGAGTAGCCAGCAGCGAACAGTTGCTCTGGGTTGGTCGCCGCGCCGCCGGCACCGCCGAGTTCTTTCGGGGTAGCCAGTTTGACGTCGAGAATGTTGTCGCTGGAGATCGCACGACCATCACGGCCGCCAGTGGAGGTTGCGATTGCGGTGTAGAGAGTTTGCATGGTGTGAGCCTCATTGGGTGTGGTTGTACGCGCTAATTATTTGCGCGCTAAGTAAGTGCGAAGTGAATGTATCGCGCTAATATATTGTGCGCAAGATAAATTTCTGAAGAATTTGCGTTTCGGCAAAAACGGCGAATCGCTGGTCAGCCTGAAAAGTGCGATTTAGAGGGGATAGCGGGGAGATCGGGCGTTGAAAAATATTCTTCAGACGACGAGATCAAATGTAGGAGTGAGCCTGCTCGCGATAGCGGTGGTTCAGTCGACTTCTGAGTTGACTGGCACTCCGCTATCGCGAGCAGGCTCACTCCTACAGGGATTGGTGGGCCTTAGATAAGGCTTTCTTGTAGATGACTACGCAGTGCCTGCAACTCTGCTTGCAGCTTCTGCAGGCGTTCCAGAGAGAAGCCGCTGGCGCCGAGGATGCATTGCGGGACCGTCTGGGCTTTTTCTTTCAGCGCGCGGCCTTGCTCGGTCAACTCGACAATCACCACGCGCTCATCCTCACGGCTGCGCGTGCGACTCAGTAAGCCTTCGCCTTCCAGGCGCTTGAGCAGCGGAGTCAGCGAGCCGGGATCGGTCAGCAGTCGCGTGCTGATTTCTCCGACGGTCAAGCCATCCTTTTCCCACAGCACCATCATTGCCAGGTATTGCGGATAGGTCAGGTTCAAGGCTTGCAGCAGTGGCTTGTAGACCTTGGTCATCATCAGCGAAGTGGAGTGCAGGGCGAAGCACGCCTGATTGTCGAGGAGCAGGTCGTCGCAGTTGTCGCGTTCGGAAGTCATGTCAAAGCCTTGTTCGGTAATGGCCATGAATCTAGCGCTCGAATCTTTAATGCGCCAGATAATTCTCCAGTGCTAGTGTCGGTCCAGGTCCCTCTGTAGGGCCAGATCCCACGGAGGCACCGGGCTGAAACGGGTCTTGAGATATTCCAGAAGCAGGCGGCTGCGCGAGTTGGTTTGTTGCTCCATGCGCAGCGCGTAAATGCCGGTGGATTCCGGGCTTGGCAGGCCGTTTTCGCAGAACAGCGGTACCAGTTCCCCGCGTAGCAGGTATTCGCTCGCCAGCCAGGTCGGCAAATGCGCGATGCCCAAGCCAGCCAAGGCGCCGCAGACCAAGGCCTCGGCATTGTTGGCACTCATGCGGATGCGTGCCGGGCGGTGTAAGTGCATCTGGCCGTCGTGCTCGAAGCGCCAAGCGAAGGGCGGGGCGAGGCCTTCCCAATCCAGACCATCATGCTCACCAAGTTGTGCCGGACTGCCGGGCACGCCCCGGCGTTTGAGATAGTCAGGACTGGCGCAGGCAATGCGCACCATGCTCGCCAAGGGCGTGGCAACCAATCGCGTGTCAGCCATTTGCCCGGCACGCAGCACCAGATCAACCTTGCCCAGGTTTGAGCCGCCCATGTCGACGAAACTGTCGATCAAGTGCAACTGCACATCCAATCCCGGGTAGAGCACGAGAAAGTCGGCAATCACCGGCGCCAGATGCCGGCGTCCGAACGCAGCGGGGGCGTCGATGCGAATCAAGCCTTCCGGCGCGCTGCTCAGCGACACAGCTTCGGCCCGCGCCAGTTGCAACTCGGCGACTATGCGTCGGGCACGTTCGGCGAACGCCAGACCGGCGGGCGTCGCGCGTACGGCATGGGTGCTGCGTACAAATAACTGGCTGCCGACGGCGCTTTCCAAGCTGTCGATCCGTCGCGCGACGGCGGAAGGTGTCAGCGGATGACGGCGCGAGGCGGCGGAAAAACTGCCACTCTCCAGCACGTCGAGAAACAGCCCGAGTTGATCGGTCAATTGATTGGGATTCATATCTGCTCAGCGCTTGTGCGAATTCGGCATAGCCATTGTGCGTTGCTGTGCGTTTCCCCGCCAGCCATGGCTGCGTAGGATGAATCGCCTGACGTAAGAGGAATTCGGTTGTGATTGAGTTTTTGTTGTACCTGCTGTTCGGTGCCGCCCTCGGCACGCTCGGCGGAATATTCGGTATTGGCGGCGGCTTGATCGCCATTCCTTTGCTCGGCGTGTGGTTTGGTCTCGATCAGCAGATCGCCCAAGGCACGGCGCTGGTCATGGTCGTACCGAACGTGATGCTGGCGCTGTGGCGTTACCACCAGCGCAATCGCATCGAACTGCGGCACGCGTTGCCCCTGGCGATCATGGGTTTCTGCTTTGCCTGGATCGGTTCGATCTGGGCAGTGGGCATAGATGCGCAAACCATGCGCATCGGCTTTGTCGCGTTCCTGGTGGTGCTCTCGGCGTACAACCTGCTGAAGATGTTCGGCAAGCCACCCGCTGCGACGTCTGAAATGCGCTATTCCTGGCCTTGGCTCGGCGTGCTTGGCGCGGCGTCCGGAACCATGGGCGGTTTGTTCGGTGTCGGCGGCGCGGTGGTGGCAACGCCGGTGCTGACCAGCCTGTTCGGCACCACGCAAGTGGTTGCTCAAGGCTTGTCGCTGGCCTTGGCCTTGCCAAGCACCGGCGTGACTCTGGTGACTTACGCGGTACACCACGAAGTCGACTGGATGATCGGTCTGCCACTGGCGATCGGCGGTCTGGCGAGCATCAGTTGGGGAGTGAAAGTCGCCCACGCCATGCCGGAAAAACTCCTGCGCGGGCTGTTCTGCGGTTTCCTGGTGCTGTGCGCGGTGATGCTCGCGTTTAAAGTTTAAAACCTTCGACGATGTGCTCAGCCAGGCATTCAGTGATCGGCGACGGATTGTTCAGGTTGCGGATCAGCATGATGCTGGCCTCGGGCAACAGCGGCAGATCTTCGGCGGCGCCAAGGATGCGCATGTCCGGGGTGATCAGGCTTTCCAGTTGCGCGGTGATCGCCAGACCCGCGCTCACCACCGCCATCAGCGCCGAGAGGCTGGTGCTGTTGTAAGCGATGCGGTATTCACGGCCCATCGCGTCCAGCGCGTTACACGCCCACAAACGGCAGAAACAATCACTGTTGAACATCGCCAGCGGCAACGGCGTCTGTTCGTGGGCGCTGAAATTCTGCGCCTCGGCCCAGACAAACCGTTCTTTGCGCAGTAACTGGCCGATCTCGTTACCCGGCTCGCGGGTAACGATCGACAAATCCAGGTCAGTGCGCTGCAACAGCTGTTTGGTCGACTCGCAATGCACTTCGATCTGGATCAGTGGATAGAACTGCGCAAACCGCGACAGAATCCCCGGCAGAAACCTCATCACGTAATCATCGGGCGTGCCGATGCGCACGGTGCCGACCATGTGCGGCTCGCGCAGCGTGTTGAACACTTCGCTGTGCAACTTGAGGATGCGCCGCGCGTAACCGAGCAGCACCTGGCCCTCGGCGGTCAGGCGCACCTGGCGGCCGTCGCGCTCGAACAACTGCCGCTGCAAGACGTCTTCTTCCAGGCGCTTCATCTGCATGCTCACCGCCGACTGCGTGCGGTTGACCATTTCACCGGCGCGGGTGAAACCGCCCTGATCAGCGATGGCGACGAAGGTGCGCAGGACATCGGTATCGATACTGGGGTAGGCCGACAATTGATGAATCTCCGTGATGCATGCCATCAGAAACATTCGTTGGATTGATCTTAGCGCTGGCGCGAGACTTGAGCCATCCACAAAAGGAGGCAACACGATGAAAGGTCAAAGAGAGTATGTAGACGAATCAAAATTTTCCGGCCATGGCCATATCGTTTCCGACCTGCTGCACAAGTTTAGCCGCTGGTACGAACTGCACCGTGAACGTGAGTCGCTCGCCAGTCTGAGTGATGAAGCGTTGAAAGACATCGGCGTCAGTCGTGCCGACGTTGAACACGAAGCCGTGCGGCCGTTCTGGGATGACCCGATGCATAAATGACCCGCTGCATAAATGATCAGCAGAGCCCTACACAAACCAACTTCCAGTGAGGTAGGTTGCGAGCAGACAAGGAGATGCTCATGCCCGCAACAGTATCCTTTTCCCTCAAACAGGCGCGACGACTGGCGCTGGCGGCCCAAGGCTTCAACGGGCGCCAGCCGCCGACTGTCAAGGCCGCCCACGTCAACCGGCTGATCGAACGGCTGGGCTTGTTGCAAATCGACTCCGTCAACGCCGTGGTGCGTTCGCACTACCTGCCGCTGTTTTCCCGTCTCGGTTCCTATTCCTCCGACTTGCTCGACCAGGCTGCCTGGAGTTCGGGGCGACGTCGTACATTGTTCGAATACTGGGGCCATGAGGCGTCGTTGCTGCCGCTGTCGATGTATCCGTTGATGGCGTGGCGCATGCAGCGAGCCAGGCGCGGCGAGGATATCTACCAGCAATTGGCCCGATTCGGTCGCGAGCAGCAGGAGGTTGTTCACCGGGTCTTGAGTTCGGTGGAAGAGCAGGGCGCGCTGGGCGCCGGCAGTTTGTCGACCCGCGAAGACAAGGCCGGACCGTGGTGGGACTGGAGCGCGGAAAAGCACGCGCTGGAATGGTTGTTTGCCGCCGGTGAAGTAACGGTGGCGGGGCGTCGTGGTTTCGAGCGTTTGTATGATTTGCCGGAGCGGGTGATCCCGTCTTCTATTTTGCAGCAAGCGTTGCCGGATGAAGCCGAGGCGCAGCGTGGATTGCTGTTGCATGCGGCGCAGGTGTTGGGCGTCGGCACTGAAAAGGACCTGCGTGATTACTTCCGTCTGAATCCGGCGGATGCACGGCCGCGACTGGCTGAGCTGGTCGAGGCCGGGCAATTGCAGATGTGCGAAGTCGCTGGTTGGCGACAGATCGCCTATTGCCTGCCGGAACCGAAAGTCCCGCGCAAGGTTGTCGCCAGTGCGCTGTTGTCGCCCTTCGATTCGTTGATCTGGGAACGCAGCCGCACCGAGCGGTTGTTCGATTTCCGCTATCGGCTGGAAATTTATACGCCGCAGGACAAACGGGTTTACGGCTATTACGTGTTGCCGTTTTTGCACAGCGAGCGGATTGCCGCGCGGGTTGATCTGCGCGCAGAGCGAGTGGCCGGGCAGTTGGCAGTGCATGCGGTGCACGAGGAAGAGCCGGGGCTGGATGAGGAAGGAATGTTGGCGCTGGCGGTGAATTTGCAACGGATGGCGGATTGGCTGGGGCTTGCGAGGGTGCAGTTGAATTGTCAGCGCGAGAGTGCGGCGCGATTGCGGGTGGCATTGGCGCAGATAGGCTGTGACTGAGCGGGCCTCTTCGCGAGCAGGCTCGCTCCCACATGGACGACACAAATCCAGTGTGGGAGCGAGCCTGCTCGCGAAAGTGGCGACGCGGTCTAGCGGCGAACCTGCTTGAGGGTTTCGGCAATCAAAAACGCCAATTCCAGAGACTGATCGGCATTCATCCGTGGATCACAATGGGTGTGATAGCGATCCGACAAGCCATCCTCGGTAATCGGCCGCGCGCCCCCGATGCACTCGGTGACATTCTGTCCGGTCATCTCGATGTGAATGCCGCCGGCATAACTGCCTTCGGCTTCGTGGACCTGGAAGAACTGCTTCACCTCGCCAAGGATCTGCGCAAAGTCGCGGGTCTTGTAGCCGCTGCTGGCCTTGATGGTGTTGCCGTGCATCGGGTCGGAACTCCATAGCACTTGCTTGCCTTCACGCTGCACCGCGCGAATCAGCGCCGGCAGGTGATCGCCGACCTTGTTCGCACCCATCCGCGCGATCAGGTTGAGGCGACCTGGATCGTTGTCCGGGTTGAGCACATCAATCAGGCGGATCAGATCATCCGGGTTCATGCTCGGGCCGACTTTCACGCCGATCGGATTATTCACGCCACGGAGGAATTCGACGTGTGCACCGTCGAGCTGACGGGTGCGGTCGCCGATCCACAGCATATGCGCCGAGCAATCGTAATAATCGTTGGTCAGGCTGTCGCGGCGCACGAAGGCTTCTTCGTAGTTCAGCAGCAACGCTTCGTGGGCGGTGAAGAAGCTGGTTTCGCGCAGTTGTGGCGAGCTGTCCATGCCGCAGGCGCGCATGAACGCCAGGGTTTCATCAATGCGGTCGGCGAGGTGGCTGTACTTCTCGGCCAGCGCCGAGTTGGCGATGAAGTCGAGGTTCCACTTGTGCACCTGATGCAGGTCGGCAAAACCGCCCTGAGCGAAGGCGCGCAGCAGGTTCAGCGTGGCAGTGGACTGGTGATAGGACTGCAGCAGGCGTTCCGGATCCGGCACGCGGCTCTTTTCGTCGAAGCCGATGCCGTTGACGATGTCGCCGCGATAAGCCGGCAGCGTTACGCCGTCGATGGTTTCGTCATTGGCCGAGCGCGGCTTGGCGAACTGGCCGGCCATGCGTCCGACCTTGACCACCGGGCAACCGGCGGCGAAGGTCATGACGATCGCCATTTGCAGTAACACTTTAAAGGTGTCGCGAATTTTCGCTGCGGAGAACTCGGCGAAGCTTTCCGCGCAATCGCCACCCTGCAACAGGAAGGCCCGGCCCTGAGTGACCTCGGCAAACTGTCGACGCAGTTCGCGCGCTTCACCGGCAAACACCAGCGGCGGATAACTGGCCAGGGTTTGCTCGACCTGGCGCAGGTGCGCGGCGTCGGGATATTGCGGTTGTTGCTGGATCGGCAGGGCGCGCCAGCTGTCAGGGCTCCACGGTTGGCTCATCACGGTCTCTAAGGGTCTACGCACGGAAGGCCATGTTAGCAGCAATTAGTGCGTGACCTGCTCCTGCCCCATCGCCGACAATCGCCGCTTTGCCACGGCGCCACAGCGGTGCCATCGCGTCACCGCGCCCGGTGACCATCAGGAGACGAAATGACTGAGGAGCGCGTCGAGCATCTGCTCGCCGAAGTACAGGATGAGTTCGGCGTGATTCGCGTGCTGGAAGTGGCTGATTACCGCTTTCTCGAGTTCGGCGATGCGATCGAGCAGAGCTGCGTGTTCACCGCGGATCCGAGCTGGCTGGAATACGATTACACCCGGGCGATGCTGATCGGTGCGTTGTGCCATGAGCAGCCGGAGAGTGCGCTGTTTCTCGGGCTGGGTGCCGGTACGCTGACGCAGGCCTGTCTCAAGTTCCTGTCGCTGGAAGATGTCGAAGCCATTGAACTGCGTCCGGATGTGCCACGTCTGGCGATCGAATACCTTGGGCTGGACGATGATCCACGCCTGTACATTCGCGTCGGCGATGCGCTGGAGTTGCTGCCGAGCGCTGAGCCGGCGGACCTGATTTTCGTCGACCTGTATACCGATGTCGGGCCGGGTGTCGGGCATCTGGCGTGGAGTTTTCTCGGCGACTGTCAGAAGCGGCTGAATCCCGGTGGCTGGCTGGTGATCAATCAGTGGGCTACCGATGATGGCAAACCGTTGGGCGCAGCGTTGTTGCGCGGGCTCTATCACCGGCATTACTGGGAGTTGCCGGTGAAGGAGGGCAATGTGATCCTGATTGTCCCGGCGGATCTCGATCAGGTGCTGGACATGCAGGCACTGACTGCCCGGGCCGAAGCGCTGGCGCCGCGGCTGGGGTATTCGTTGCAGTCGTTGATCAACAGTATTCGCCCGGCGACCTGAGTTGTCAGTGATGGACCCTTCGCGAGCAGGCTCGCTCCCACACTGGAATGCATTTCCCTGTGGGAGCGAGCCTGCTCGCGAAGAGGGCCTGATAGTCTGCGAAAATTTCAGATCCCTTTGAAAATGCCAGGTCGCCGCTCCACCAACGACCTCACCCCCTCCCTGGCATCCTCACTTGCCAGCAACTTCTTCACCAGCGCCGGCAGCCCTTGCGTCGCCGCCGTCTCACCCTCATACCGCGCCTGCCGCGCCGACATCAACGTCGCCTGCACCCCCAACGGTGCCTGCCGGGCAATCCGTTCAGCCAACTCAATCGCTCTCGGCAACAGGTCCTCACTGGCCATGACTTCCTGCACCAATCCCAGATGCAACGCCTCGTGCGCATCAAACTCATCGCCGGTCAGCAACCAGCGCATGGCATTGCCCCAACCGGCAATCTGTTGAAAACGTAAAGTCGCGCCACCAAAAGGAAAAATCCCACGCTGTACTTCCATTTGCGCGAAGCGGGTATTGCTCGCACAGAGATTGATATCTGCCGCCAGCATCAGCTCGATGCCAATGGTCAGGCAGTAGCCCTGCGCGGCGACAATCACCGGTTTGCTCACCCGTGGCCCGACGAAAACACCCCATGGGTCGCAACCGCCGGTCGGAACCTGCCAGCCTTCAGCGAGTGCGCCGCTGGCGCTGACCAGATCCAGACCAGCGGTAAAGTGCTCGCCGTGACCAAACACCACCGCCACCCGCGCTTCGCTGTCGGCCTCGAACTCACCGTAAGCCAAACTCAGGTCATTCAGCAGGTCGAGGTCGAAAGCATTGCGCTTGGCCGCTCGATCAAGGCCGATCAGGTTGACGTGACCACGACGTTCACGGCTGACGCGGCCGGGGCAGAGCTGATTCATGGCTGGATCCTCGGGCAGGAAGGGCGGGTGCAGCGACGGAATGCCGCATGTCGATGAATCGTTTAAGCGTCATCGCCCGCAGGGCCGGGCCTTTGAAAAATAGACCTTGGCGCGATTATCCGCAAAACCCCGTTACACAGCGGTGACACAGGTATTTTGACGATAAAAAAAGCTCCCTTTTTGGGCAAAATCCGGTATAGTGCGCGCCGGCCTTTAACCGGGCCGCGTTTAGGTAGCGCAATTTCCCGAAGTCAGCTTCGGCTGCACGTCCGCATTGCGGGCTCTTCCCGGACGATTCTTTTTTTCATTCATTCGTTTTCGCAAATCCCCGCCGACAAAGCTGCCAGGGCGACTCTTGAGTCTCAACACGGCATGCGCAGCTTTGGAGCATGGGTCTTTGCGGATGCACTTAGAGGCAGACCCATGACCCAGGAAACCGGCGGATTCGCCGCTTTTAATCTTAACCCGAATATTCTTGCAGCCGTCGCAGCGACTGGCTACGAAGAGCCTTCGGCGATTCAGCAGCAATCGATCCCGATCATCATGGCCGGCCAGGACATGATTGGCCAGGCGCAAACCGGTACCGGTAAAACAGCCGCGTTCGCACTGCCTATCCTGCACCGCATCGATCCTGCCAAGCGCGAACCGCAAGCCCTGATCCTGGCGCCAACTCGTGAGTTGGCGCTGCAAGTAGCAACCGCTTTCGAAACCTACGCCAAGCAAATGCCGGGCGTTACCGTTGTGGCTGTTTACGGCGGCGCGCCTATGGGCCCGCAACTGAAAGCAATCCGTAATGGCGCACAGATCGTTGTCGCCACTCCGGGCCGTCTGTGCGACCACCTGCGTCGTGACGAAAAAGTTCTGTCGACCGTGAACCACCTGGTTCTCGACGAAGCTGACGAAATGTTGAAACTGGGCTTCATGGATGACCTGGAAGTCATCTTCAAGGCTCTGCCAGCGACCCGTCAGACCGTTTTGTTCTCGGCTACCCTGCCGCAGTCGATCCGCGCCATTGCCGAACGCCACCTGCGCGATCCGCAACACGTGAAGATCCAGACCAAGACCCAGACCGTTACCGCGATCGAACAGGCTCACCTGTTGGTTCACGCTGATCAGAAGACTTCGGCCGTTCTCAGCTTGCTGGAAGTGGAAGATTTCGACGCTCTGATCATGTTCGTGCGCACCAAGCAAGCGACCCTGGATCTGGCCAGCGCCCTCGACGCCAAAGGCTACAAAGCCGCAGCGCTGAACGGTGACATCGCCCAGAACCAGCGTGAGCGCGTCATCGACTCGCTGAAAGATGGCCGTCTGGACATCGTTGTTGCGACCGACGTTGCTGCCCGTGGTCTGGACGTTCCGCGCATCACTCACGTGTTCAACGTTGACATGCCGTACGACCCAGAGTCCTACGTTCACCGTATCGGCCGTACTGGCCGTGCTGGTCGCGAAGGTCGTGCACTGCTGCTGGTGACTCCACGTGAGCGCCGCATGCTGCAAGTGATCGAGCGTGTAACCGGTCAAAAAGTTGCCGAAGTACGCCTGCCGGACGCTCAAGCTGTTCTCGATGCACGCATCAAGAAACTGACCAACAGCCTGTCGCCGCTGGTTGCTGATGCCGAGTCGACTCACGGTGAGCTGCTCGATCGTCTGACTGCAGACATCGGCTGCACCCCGCGTGCCCTGGCTGCTGCGCTGCTGCGCAAAGCCACCAACGGTCAAGCGCTGAACCTGGCTGCGATCGAGAAGGAGCGTCCACTGGTGCCGAACAACGCACCGCGTGGCGATCGTCCTGAGCGCACCGGTGATCGTCCTGATCGTGGTGACCGCGAGCGTCGCGCACCAATGCCTTTGGGCGAAGGCCGTGCTCGTTGCCGTACCGCGCTGGGCGCGCGTGATGGTATCGCTGCGAAAAACCTGCTGGGCGCCATCCTCAACGAAGGCGGTCTGGCCCGTGAAGCGATCGGTCGCATCCAGGTGCGTGACAGCTTCAGCCTCGTCGAGCTGCCGGAAGATGGTCTGGACAAGCTCCTGACCAAACTGAAGGACACTCGCGTTGCCGGTAAGCAGCTGAAACTGCGTCGCTACCGCGAAGATTGATCCGTCCTTGGGCTGATTGATCGAACATAAAAAATCCCCGACTGGTTCGGGGATTTTTTTTGCCTGCTTTTTGCCTTTGTGGGAGCGAGCCTGCTCGCGAAGGCGTCAACCGAAACGATAAATATCCATGCCCAACGCACCCATCGTGAATCCTTTGTGCGCAACGCTAAACGCACCGCCCGCACCCCGCGCGAAATACAGCGGCAACAAATGCTCATCACTCGGATGACTGCGCACCGCATGCGGCGCCTGCTGGCGATAATCATGCAACGCCGCCTCATCGTCGGCCGCCAACTTCTCAATCACCCAGTCACGAAAATCCCGCGCCCATGGCTCGACACTTTCCGGGCCGGCGTGCCAGTCGAGTTCACGCAGGTTGTGGGTGATGCTTCCGGAACCGATCAGCAAAATTCCCTGGTCACGCAGACTCGCCAGCGCTCGGCCGACCCGGGTTTGCAACGCCGGGCCGCCACGACTCGGCAGAGAAATTTGCACCACCGGGATATCCGCTTGCGGGTACATCAACGACAGCGGTACCCAGACGCCATGATCGAACGGGCGTTGCGGGTCGAGGCGAGCGGGCAGGTTGTTGGCATTCAACAGATCGGCCACCTCAGCGGCCAACTGCGGATTGCCCGGCGCCGGGTACTGCACTTCAAACAGCGCGCGGGGAAAGCCGCCGAAGTCGTGCCAGGTTTCCGGTTGCGCATTACTGCTGACCAGCAGTTCGTGGCTTTCCCAATGGGCGGAGACGATGACGATGGCTTTGGGCTTCGGTAATTCGGCGGCCAGACGCGCCAGCGCCGGGCCACTGGCGCCGGGCTCCAGCGCCAGCATGGGTGAACCGTGGGAAATAAACAGGCTGGGAAACATGATGGGTTCCTGAGCGTTAAGATGGCCTCATCTTCATTCAGATCATTGATCTAAATCTAATATAAGTTTTAACGCTTTTTGATCGAATTATTTGGAGTGATGCATGCAACCTGAGTTTTGGCACAAGAAGTGGGCTTCGGGGCAGATCGGGTTCCATCTGCCCGAGGTGAACCCGTATCTGCAGCGGCACTGGGCGGCCCCGGCACCGGCGCGAGTGCTCGTGCCTTTGTGTGGGAAAAGTCTGGATCTGGCGTGGCTGGCAGGGCACGGTCATCAGGTGCTCGGGATTGAGCTGTCGGAAAAGGCTATTGAAGACTTTTTCAGTGAGCATCAGATACAGCCACAGATCAGTGAGAAGGGCGCGTTCAAGGTCTATCGCAGCGATGCCATCGAGTTGTGGTGCGGGGATTTTTTTGCGCTGACGGCGGGCGATGTGGCCGATTGCACGGCGTTGTACGACCGCGCCGCGCTGATTGCCTTGCCAGCGCCGATGCGTGAGCGTTATGCGGCGCATCTTCAGCGGATTCTGCCGTTGGGTGTGCAAGGGCTGTTGATTACGCTGGACTACGATCAGGCGCAGATGCCGGGGCCGCCGTTTGCGGTGGGGGATGATGAGGTCAAACGGTTGCTGAGTGGTGCTTGGCAGGTGCAGGTGTTGGAAGAGCAGGATGTGCTGGGGGAGAGCGGTAAGTTCCTTCAGGCTGGAGTGACGCGGCTGGAGGAGCGGGTTTACCGCGTTTCTTCCCGATAGTTTTGTCGCCTTCACCGGCCTCTTCGCGAGCAGGCTCGCTCCCACATTGGATGGGTGTTCGCAGGGCTCGTGTGGGAGCGAGCCTGCTCGCGAAGAGGCCATCAGCAACAATCCATTATTGGCAGGAACAAAAAAGGCCCGCATCACTGCGGGCCTCTTGTTTTTACGCCAATCTGATCAACCGCGACGACGCAACGCGTCGATACGCTCTTCCAGCGGCGGGTGGCTCATGAACATGCGGGCGAAGCCCTGTTTGATGCCACCGTTGATGCCAAAGGCGTTCAGGGTGTCCGGCATGTGCACCGGCAGGCCCTGTTCGGCGCGCAGGCGTTGCAGTGCGCCGATCATTGCGGTGGTGCCGGCCAGACGGGCGCCGGCTTCGTCGGCACGGAATTCGCGCTTGCGCGAGAACCACATGACGATTGCACTGGCGAGAATGCCCAGTACCAGTTCGGCGAAGATGGTCGCCACGTAGTAAGCGATGCCCTGGCCTTCTTCGTTCTTGAAAATCACCTTGTCGACGAAGTTGCCAATGATCCGCGCAAAGAACATCACGAAGGTGTTCACCACGCCTTGAATCAGCGCCAGGGTGACCATGTCGCCGTTGGCCACGTGACCGATTTCGTGGGCCAGTACGGCTTTCACTTCATCGGGCGAGAAGCGCTCGAGCAAGCCCTGGCTGACCGCGACCAGCGCGTCGTTCTTGTTCCAGCCGGTGGCGAAGGCGTTTGCTTCGTAGGCCGGGAAAATACCGACTTCGGGCATCTTGATCCCGGCTTCGCGGGACAGTTGCTCGACGGTTTGCAGCAGCCATTGCTCATGCCGGGTGCGTGGCTGGCTGATGATCTGGGTGCCGGTGCTCATTTTCGCCATCCACTTGGAGATGAACAGCGAGAACAGCGAGCCGGCGAAACCAAAGACTGCACAGAAAACCAGCAGCTGACTAAGGTCGAGATCAACCCCGTTGGCCGCCATGAACCCGTTGAAGCCGAACAGGCTCAGGGTGATGCTGGCTATCAGCACGACCGCCAGGTTAGTGGCCAAAAACAGCAGGATGCGCATCATGGTTGTAGAAATCTCCTCAAGCTAAAGATGTAGCGTACTGCGGGGTATATAAGGTGCCGCACCGGGCTATTCAACTGAGTGACTATTTCAAACTGTGTCCTACAGCGGATTCTTCGGTGCTCGGCACATTTCCCACGACAGAAAACGATCGGGATGACAGCCTGCCGCGACCCGTCGTCATTACGCCGGACGCAGGTAAGCGGTATGAATCGCAAGTGTAGAAGGCGTGCGCGGACGCGGAATGCAGAAGTGTTGCTGAATCAGACAGTGCGCAACGTATGACCGTTGCGCACTGCTGGCCACTTACTGGCGGTAGGACTTGAGGAAGTTGCCGATACGGCCGATGGCCATTTCCAGATCGTCGACGCGGGGCAGGGTGACCACGCGGAAGTGGTCAGGCCATGGCCAGTTGAACGCCGTGCCTTGCACCACCAGCAGCTTCTCGGAGAGCAGCAGGTCGAGAACGAATTTCTCGTCGTTGTGGATTGGGCAGACCTTTGGGTCGATTTTCGGGAACGCATACAGTGCGCCCATCGGCTTGACGCAGCTTACGCCCGGAATGTCGTTGAGCAATTCCCAGGTGCGGTTGCGCTGTTCCAGCAGGCGACCCTGCGGCAGCACCAGGTCGTTGATGCTCTGATAGCCACCCAATGCGGTCTGGATCGCGTGCTGGCTCGGCACGTTGGCGCACAGGCGCATGTTGGCCAGCATGTCGATGCCTTCGATGTAGCTCTGCGCGTTGTGCTTCGGCCCGGAGATGGCGATCCAGCCGGAGCGGAAACCCGCCACACGGTAGGACTTCGACAGGCCGTTAAAGGTCAGGCAGAGCAAGTCCGGAGCAAGCGATGCGGTGCAGATGTGCACGGCATCGTCGTACAGAATCTTGTCGTAGATCTCGTCGGAGAACACCACCAGGTTGTGCGCACGGGCGATTTCGAGCATGCCCAGCAACACTTCCTTCGAATACACCGCGCCGGTCGGGTTGTTCGGGTTGATGATCACCATGGCTTTGGTGTTCGGGGTGATCTTGGCCTTGATGTCGGCCAGATCCGGGAACCAGTCGGCGCCTTCGTCGCACAGGTAATGCACGGCGTTACCTCCAGCGAGGCTGACGGCGGCGGTCCACAGCGGATAGTCCGGGGCGGGCACCAGTACTTCGTCGCCGTTGTTGAGCAGCGCCTGCAGCGACATCACGATCAGCTCGGAAACGCCGTTGCCCAGGTAGATGTCTTCGATGCCGACACCTTCGACATTCTTTTGCTGGTAGTACTGCATCACCGCTTTGCGCGCGCTGAACAGGCCTTTGGAGTCGCTGTAGCCTTGCGCGGTCGGCAGGTTGCGGATCACATCCTGAAGAATTTCGTCCGGCGCTTCGAAACCAAACGGCGCCGGGTTGCCGATGTTCAGCTTGAGGATGCGCTGGCCTTCCTCTTCCAGTCGTTTGGCGTGCTTGAGCACCGGGCCGCGAATGTCGTAGCAGACGTTGGCGAGCTTGTTCGATTTGCTGAACTGCATGGCGATGTGATCCCGAAAATGAACGATCCAGGCGGCGAATGGACAACCGTGCTGGGATTCCTGTGTTTTCACACAGGCGGACGTCTTGAGCCGTGGCTCCCATAATCCGTTTGAATGCGCCCGGTCTGGCTGCCAGACTGGTGCGTGACGAGGCGCAATCATACGTGCCGCCCGATCCGTGGAAAAGGTACAGATCGGGCTTTTTCAGCCGCTGAGGTGTGATGATGGAAAAGTTGGAAAAAACCCTGGAAGAATGGAAAGCCATGCTCGATCCGCAGCAGTACGAGGTTTGCCGCCTCAGTGCCACCGAGCGACCGTTCTCCGGCAAATACAACGCGACCAAAACCGACGGCGTTTATCACTGTGTCTGCTGCAATGAGCCGCTGTTCGATTCCAATACCAAATTCGATTCCGGCTGCGGCTGGCCGAGCTTCTACGCGCCTATTGGCGAAAGCGCGATGACCGAAATCCGTGATACCACTCACGGCATGATCCGCACGGAAGTGAAGTGCGCCCGCTGCGATGCGCATCTGGGCCACGTCTTCCCCGACGGCCCGCCGCCGACAGGCCTGCGTTATTGCATCAATTCGGTTTGCCTGAACCTCGAACCGCGGGCATAAGCGATCAAGGGCGACCTTAGGGTCGCCTTGTTATTCGATAATTAAATTGCACGCAATTTAATTGCTCGCTATGTTTGGCCTTTCCCGACTTTTCTGCGGAGCCCGTCCCATGAGCGACAACCTGCTGAACATCCCCTGCACCACGATCAAAGGCGAGCAAAAGACCCTGGCCGATTTCGCTGGCAAAGCGGTTCTGGTGGTCAACACCGCGAGCAAGTGCGGTTTCACCCCGCAATACAAAGGCCTTGAGGAACTGTGGCAGACCTACAAGGATCAGGGCTTGGTGGTCTTGGGCTTTCCGTGCAATCAGTTTGGCAAACAGGAGCCGGGCAACGAAGGGGCGATCAGCGAATTCTGCGAGCTGAATTTCGGTGTCAGCTTCCCGCTGTTCAAGAAAGTCGAAGTCAACGGCGCCGGCGCTCACCCACTGTTCGTACAGTTGAAGAAACGTGCACCGGGTGTACTCGGTTCTCAAGGCATCAAGTGGAACTTCACCAAATTCCTCATCGGCAAGGACGGCCAATTGGTCAAGCGCTTCGCCCCGGCGACCAAGCCGCAGGACCTGAGCCGCGAGATCGAAGCTCTGCTCAAATGAACAGCCTGCCGGTCGATTCGTTGAAGCTCGACAACCAGTTGTGCTTCAAGCTGTACGCCGCCTCCCGGGCGGTGATTCGTGCCTACAAGCCGATGCTGGATCAGCTCGGTCTGACCTACCCGCAGTACCTGGCGATGCTGGTGCTGTGGGAATGGCAGGACGCCGCGCCGGAGCAACCGACCGTCAAGGCCTTGGGCGAACGGCTGGCGCTGGACTCGGGCACGCTGACGCCGTTGCTCAAGCGTCTGGAGCAATTGCAGTGGTTGCAGCGCCAGCGTTCGACGCGTGACGAACGGGAAGTGCACCTGAGCCTGACACCGGCTGGCCAAGCCTTGCGCGAGCAGGTCGGACCGCTCAAGGCCCGACTGCTGTGTGACAGCGGGGTGGATCTGGACCGCCTCAATGACCTGCGCAACGGTCTCGATCACTTGCTGGGGCAGATCAAAGTGCTGTCGTAGTCGGGATCCACTGATCAAGCAATGCCGCGAGTTCTTCACGGCGGAACGGCTTGGCCAGATAGTCGCTCATGCCGGCCGCACGGCAGCGTTCGCGTTCCTCGGACATGGCGTTGGCGGTCAGAGCGACGATGGGCAGGCTCGGCCAGCGCCCACTCTGACGAATCTGCCGGCTGGCTTCGTAGCCGTCCATCACCGGCATGTTGCAGTCCATCAGTACCAGATCGAATTCGTGATACTCCAACTGATCCAGCGCTTCGGCACCATGGGCGGCGACGATGACCTCACAGCCCAGTTTGCCGAGCATGCCTTTGGCTACCAGTTGATTGACCGGATTGTCCTCGACCAGCAGCACCCGCCCGCGCCTTAGGGTCGGGGATGTTTCAAGTTGCGCATCATTGATGGCGACGATTTCCGGTTGCAGTGTCCGTCGCAGGTTCTGATAGAGCGCGTTGCGCGCCAACGGCCGTGCCTGTTGTTGCAGAGGGGCGAGCGCGGCCGCTTCTTCGCTCGGCAGAAAGCTTCCGTAGGCGGTCACCAGCAAAATTGGCGCAACGAGCGTTGGGCGCAAGCCGAACAGACACTCCGGACAATCGGTGATCACCACGTCTGGCGTCAGGCCCAGCAGTGAGTCATCGATGGTGCGCTGCTCGTATGTCAGTCCCCACACCGGCAGCAGGCTTTGCAGCAGTTCCGCCAAGCCACTGCTGGCGGCGGTGATGGCGAGGATTTTCCCGTGCAGCGGCGCAGGTGCCAGCGCGCGGGTATGGCAGGGCAAAGGTAGCTCGGCGCAGAACTGACTGCCAAACCCGGTCTCGGAACTGATGGTCAGGCGTCCCTGCATCGCTTCGCAGAGGTTGTAGGTCAGCGCCAGTCCCAGTCCGGTGCCGCCGTACTGTCGAGTGATGCCGGCGCCCGCTTGAGTGAACGGCTGGAAGATTTTCAACTGCGCGTCCTGGGCGATACCGATGCCCGTATCGCAGACTTCGATGCGCACGCCATCCTGGTAGGTCGACAAGCGCACATCTACCCGGCCGAAGCGGGTGAATTTCAGTGCGTTGGACAGCAGATTGCTGACGATCTGCCGGACGCGGGTCGGATCGCCCAGTACCAGTGCCGGGAAGTGCGGGTCGATCAGGCAGGTCAGCTCGACGCTCGGCGCGGCATTCTGCGACAGCAGGTTGGCGGTGTCTTCGATCAATGAACCGAGGTCGAACGGGATGTGCTCGAGCTCCAGTTGCCCGGCATCGAATTTCGACAGGTCGAGAATATCGTTGAGCAACTCGACCAGCACCTTGCCCGAATCGTGAGCGATCGACAGTTGTTGCTGCTGTTCGGCATTCAACGGACCGTCGAGCGACAGCGCGATCATCCCCAGCAGGCCGTTGAGCGGCGTGCGGATCTCATGGCTCATGTTGGCGAGGAACGCCGAGCGCGCCTCGGCCATTTCCAGAGCGGTGCTGCGGGCGACTTCGAGTTCCTGATTGGACTGGCTGAGCCGCGCGTTGATTGCCTTGAGTTCGGCGGTGCGCGCCGAGACGATGTTTTCCAGTTGCCCGAGGTAGTCGGTCAGGCGGTTTTCGGCGTTGCGCCGCTGCTGGATCTCGGTGGCAATGTTCTCGAATTGCTGATTGGCGACTTTGACCAGCACGCCGATTTCATCGTTACCATGGCCGGAAGGGCACTCCAGTGTGGTCGGCTCGGCGCTGCGCGGGTCGCGCCCGCTGAGTTCGCGGATCACCCGCACCAACGGTTTGGTCAGCATCACGTAGAAGAGCGCCAACAGGAGGCCGGTGAGAATCAGGCTGCGGGCGAACCCATTGAGCAGGGTGACCTCGGCCCGGCGCAGGAAACGGCTGCCAAAGGCATAGGTGTCGACTTCAAGGCTCAACACTCCCAGCGATTCATTGGGCAGATGATCCAGATACAGACGATCCTCGAACTGCCGCTTGGCGCCAAACAGGAAGTCGCTGATCACGCGATAGCCGCTTTGCAGTTCCGGGCGTTTGACGCTGGCCAGCACCGTATTGTTGTTGTCGATCAGTTGCGCCGAAATGATCGCCGGTGAGCGCAACAGGCCCAGGGTCAGTTCCTGCGCCAGTTCGGCGTCGATGTTGTAGGCAATCCGTGAGGCCGGGTTATGGCTGATTTCCAGCAAAGACAGGATTTCACGGTTGATGGAGGCGTCTTCGCTGGCATAATCGATGCCGATTTGCAGCAGGCTGAGCAGCGTGCCCAGAATGAACCCGACCAGCACAGTAAGCCTGGCTTGCTTGTAAGACAGCCGGTGGGTGAATTTGATATCCATGGGGTGTTGAACCACTTCCGTTTCCCTTCGCTGCTCAAGCATAGTCGATCATGTATGGATACCGAGGTTCCCGAATCGCCTTGTAACAAGGCTTGGTAGGCTGAATTTTATCTGTGTGTCGTCGCAGCAATCGCCATCATCACTGTGAACGTGCCCGAGGAGAAGACGTGGATTCCCGATTGAATGCTTTTCTTGAACGTGCCGAGTCGGTTCTGGCGCGGATCGAACCGCTGTTGCCGGCACCACGGCCGGTGATCGACTGGAACACTTGTCTGGCTGCACGCTGGCAGCGCGACGGGCGCAGCGGTTACTTGTTGCCGCTGGAAGTCAGCCTCGACATGCGCCTGTCCGACCTGATCGGTGTTGACCGTCAGCTCGAACAACTGGGGCGCAACACCCAGCAATTTCTCGATGGCATGCCGGCCAACCATGCATTGCTCTGGGGCTCGCGTGGTACCGGCAAGTCGTCGCTGGTGCGCGCGTTGCTGGCGGAACACGCCGGCGCAGGCCTGCGCCTGATCGAGATCGAGCGTGACCATCTGGCGGATCTGCCGCGGGTGGTCGAGCAGATCGGCAAACTGCCGCAGCGTTTCGTGCTGTTTTGCGATGACTTGTCGTTCGAATCCGGTGAAGGCGATTATCGCGTGCTCAAAAGCGTGCTCGACGGCTCGCTTGAGCAGGCCCCGGACAACGTTTTGCTGTACGCCACTTCCAATCGTCGTCACCTGGTGCCGGAGAAGGAAAGCGACAACGAAAACTGGAAACGCGTCGACGGCGAACTGCACCCCAGCGAAGCCGTTGAAGACAAGATCGCGCTGTCGGACCGTTTCGGTCTGTGGCTGTCGTTCTATCCGTTTACCCAAGAACACTTCCTCAATGTCGTTGAACACTGGATTGGCCAATTGGCCGCCAAGGCCGGCCTGAGCTGGCAGCGCGACGAAGAACTGGACATCCTTGCCGTGCGTTGGGCCACCGGCCGCGGTAATCGCAACGGACGTTGCGCGTACCAATTCGCCCGTTACTGGGTGGGACTGAAATTGTTGGAGCACAAGGCATGATTGATTTGCAACAAAGCGGCCAGGGCCTCGAAGGCTATGGCATGTTGACCGCACAATTGGAATCGCTGCTGGCGGACGAGCGCGACTTCATCGCTAACGCCGCGCAGTTTTCGGCGTTTCTGTTCAACCAGCTCGATGACCTGAACTGGGCGGGTTTTTACCTCAATCGCAATGAGGAACTGGTGCTTGGCCCGTTCCAGGGGCAGATCGCCTGCGTGCGCATTCCGTTCGGCCGTGGCGTGTGTGGCGCGGCGGCGGCTACTCGGCAAACCCAGCGCGTTGAAGATGTGCACGCCTTCCCGGGGCATATCGCCTGCGACAGCGCTTCGAACAGTGAGCTGGTCGTGCCGTTGGTCAAGGAGGGTCGCCTGATCGGTGTTCTCGACCTCGACAGCCCGAAACTGGCGCGTTTTACCGCGCAGGATCAAGCCGGTATCGAGCAACTGGCAGCGATTTTCCTGCGCCTGACCGACTGCTGATCATGCGGTGAGGCCAGCCTTGTGCAACAGGCTGGCCGGATCGACGCTGTCGATCTGCCCGGGATCGAGAAAGCGTACGGCGTACTGCATGTACACGCCTTCGTTGATGAACAAACCAAACAGCTGTGCATCAATGTGCTCCTCGCGGCACATGGTCGCCATGATCGCCAACGCCTCACCCAAGGTTTTGGCTTTCTTGTACGGGCGGTCGGCCGCGGTCAGCGCTTCGAAGATATCGGCAATCGCCATCATCCGCGCCGGCAGGCTCATGTCTTCACGCTTCAGGCGTTTCGGGTAACCGGTGCCGTCCATTTTTTCATGATGACCGCCGGCGATCTCGGCAATGCTGTCGAGGTGGCCGGGGAAGGGCAGATGGCTGAGCATCATGATCGTCTGCACCATGTGATGATTGATCACATAGCGCTCTTCACGGGTCAGGGTGCCGCGGCTGATACTCAGGTTGTACAGCTCGCCGCGATTGTATTTGTAGCGCGGCACATCCAGCTTGAAGCCCCACGGGTTGTCTTCGGGAATCAACTCGTTCGGGTCGCGCTCGAGCAGGTGCTCGGGCTTGTCCGCCAAAAGCGTTTCACTGACCGGCAAGCTCGGTGCCGGCGTGCGCGACTGACGCCGATTCTCCTCCCATGACACACCCAGCCGGTCATCCAGGGTGCGCATCCAGGTGCGCCCGGCCAGATGATCAAGGCGCTGCAGATCTGCTTCGGCCATCGCTTCACTGCCCAGATTGCAGCGGGCGACAAACGCAAAATCATCGTCCAGCGCCGTCAGCGTGGCGTCGCGCAGCTCGGCCAGTGCGCCCTCGTCGCCGCCCAAGGCCCGTGCCTGCCAGTAGCTGATCCAGGCGTCACGTTTGAGCACTTCGAAACGGGTGCGGATTTCATGAATACGGTCATTGATGGTTTCCAGTTTAGTGGCCTTGTCGACCACGTATTCCGGCGTCGTGACCTTGCCGCAGTCGTGCAGCCACGCGGCAATGTGCAGGGCTTCCCATTCATCCTCGCTCGGTTGGTAGGCACTGAACGCCGGGGCCTGGCTGGCCGCCGCGGCCTGGGCAAGCATCAGTGTCAGCTCCGGCACCCGCTGACAATGCCCGCCGGTATACGGACTCTTGGCGTCGATGGCGCCGGCGAGTAATTGAATAAAGGCGTCGAGCAGTTGCTTCTGACGAGCTTGCAGACGCTGGCTCTCGATGCTCACCGCCGCCGCGCCGGAGACAGCCTGGAGGAACGCGATGCGATCAGGGCGCAGTTTCTCCAGATCGGCTGCCGTGCCACTGTCGTTCACCAGCAGAATCAGCAGACCGATGGTTTCGTCGTGGCGATTGTGCAGGCGGATGCCGATGAGATGGATGCGTGGCGATTGCATCGCCAACAGAACCTTCTGCAGATCCCCGGCTTGATCGACGCCGAAGTTGCTGACCACGTTGTTGGCGCCGACCAATTGTTCAAACCATGCCGGCCCTTTGTTCTGTTGCAGGTCGTGGCCCTGAATGTCGAACGCTTCCAAGGCCTGAGACGTACCATCGATCACCAGTCCGTAAGGCTCCATGCGGCTGCTGTCACTTTCCCGCAGATAGATCAGCCCTGCCTGCGCCTGGGCGATCTGCACCGTTTCGAACAGCACCCGTTGCAGCAGCGGGGCGAAGCGGGTTTCGGCGCCGAGGGTGTCGGTGATCCGGAAGAAGCTCGCCAGGGTGTCCTTCATCCGCGCCATCGACACGCTCAACTGGTCGACTTCAAGCACTGGCGAGCGACGTGCCAGCGGAAAATTGAAATCGAAACTGCGGATCGCGTCCGCTTCCTTGACCAGCGCATGCAGCGGCTTGACCAGTATCCGCGAAATCACCCAACCCAGCGGCAGGCACAACAGCAGGGTCGCGAGGGTGATCAGCGCGCCTTGCCAGCGTAAACGGTAGGCATCAATCAATAATTCATCTTCCGGCACCAGCAGCGCCAACTGCAATCCTTTCGGGCCGCCCTCCTGAATACTGCTGCGGGCGACGATCCACTGGCGACCATCGGCTTCCAGGCGATTACCCGTGGCTGCACCGGACAACAGCGCATGCAAGCCCGGACTCAGATCCGCCGCTTTGGCCAGTGAGGCCGTGCTGCCGTCGATGATCAGGCGCTCGCTGTCGGGATAGGCCACGGCGTTGCCGTCGGCATCGAACAGGGCAATCTCGGTGGAGGCTGTGACGACATGTTTGCTCAGCGCAGCCGACAGGGCGACCAGCGTCAGGTCCGCGCCGATCACGGCGTTCTCGCCGCTGCGCCGGGCCAAGGTCGTGCCGACGTTGTGCGTGGAAAAAAACACGTAGGGTTCGGTGGTGATTTGTTCGTTTTGCTGGCGAGCATCGTTGAACCACGCGCGGCTACGCGGATCGTAGCGGTCATCGGAGTTGTCCTGACGGCTGATCGGCGTCAGTGCCTGATCGAAGAACAGTGACTGCGAGTGCGCCGCGCCCTGCGGGTCGTGCTCGATACTCCAGACCTGGTACGCCGCCGCATCCGGGGCCTTGAGCAGCGTCTTCAAAGCGGCGCTGCGCAACGGCCGCACCATGAAAAAATCGCCATTGGCATAACCCAGGTACAGCGAGGCCAGATTCGGGTTGTCGACGAGCGACTGGCTGAACGGTCGGAGCAAGGGCAAGCGTTGTTCGAGGCGAGCGGCCTGAGTGGCGGGGTTTTCGGCCAGCAAACTCAGCAGGTGGCGGATCGGCTGATAGGTGGCGGACATGTCCAGCCGAATGTCCTGTTCGATCCGCTCGAACAGCTTCTCGCTGCTCGACAGGATGATCTGGGTGGTCTGGCGGTAATTGAACAGTCCCAGCACGACCCCGGTAAGCAGCAAGAGGAAGGTGAACATGACGCTGATGTGCACGTGCAGCGGAAACCGGCGTTGCTCCGGGCGCAGTGGGCTGGGCATTTCTGGCTCTCCATGATGGTTAACTCACTGCTCAGCGCCAAGCATAGTTAAGGCAAGCTCATTGTGCTTTGATCCGACACCGCCAATTGTTGCTGCAAGGCTTGCTCAAGATCGAGCATCGCCCGGTTGCTCGCTTCGCAACAGCGGGCGATCTCGTCTGTCGACATGACCTCGGCGCAGGCCTGCTCAAGGGCATCGCAACACTCGATCACGCGTGATGCCTGAGCGATACGCGCGGCTCCCTTGATCTTGTGAGCGACCACCGCCAGCGCCCCGCGATCATGTTCAGGCGACAGCGCGAGCAGTTCCTGACGATCGAGGCGGCTGCTTTTGAGCAGCTCGGCCAGCAGGCGGCGAGCTTGAGCAGGGTTGCCTCCGGTCAGCATGTTCATGTTCTGCAGGTTGAAGGCTGGTGGTGCAAACGTCGGCGTGATGCCATCGACCCACTGGCTGAGCAGGCTCAGGCTCAAGGGCTTGAACAGGCAATCGTTCATGCCGGCCTGTTTGCAGCGCTGGATTTCCTCCGGCTGTGCATTGGCTGTGAAGCCCAGTACGGTGCAGGGTGGGCAGCGTGTCTGAAGTTCATGCTGGCGAATGGCGCGAGTCAATTCGTAGCCATTCATCAACGGCATGTTGCAGTCGACGATCACCAGGTCGAAATGGCCGGCCTTCCACAGTTCGAGGCCACTGCAGCCGTTCTCGGCAATGCTGAATTGATGGCCGAGAAACTCCAGTTGCTGACACATCAGCAAGCGATTGGCCGGGTGGTCATCCACCACCAGCACACGCAGGGGAGAGCAGGATGTCTTGATCGCAGGTTCACTTTTGATCGTATTCACCTGTATCGGCAGTGTTTCCAGGGCCAGTGAGAGGCAGACCTGGGTACCGATGCCCGGCTGACTGCTTAATTGCAGTTGTCCACCCATCATTTCGCACAGGTTGCGACTGATCACCAGCCCCAGGCCGGCACCGCTTCTGCCTTGTTGACTGCTGTTTTCGGTCTGGGCAAACGGTTCGAACAAGCGTTGCTGATCCTCCGCACTGATGCCGACACCGCTGTCCTGCACGGTCAGTTGCAGCAAGGCGCGGGCGGGCGCATCGGTGTTCATGAGATCGAGGGTAATGCGCACATGGCCTTGTTCGGTGAATTTGATCGCATTGCTGACCAGATTCGACAGCACCTGTTTGAAACGCAAAGGGTCCAGATACACATCGACGGCCAGATCCGGCGGATTGAAGATGACTTGCAGGGAGAGATTCTTCTGCCGCGCGAGACCGTCGAAGATCCTCGCCACTGACGTCACGGTGTCGACCAGATTGACCCGTTCCGGGCAAAGACTCAGGCGTCCGGATTCGATCCGCGCGATATCGAGAATGTCACCGATCAACCCCAGCAGATCCTTGGCCGAATGATAGGCCGTGTCGATTGATGAGCGATCCGGATGTTGTTGATCCATGCGTTTGAGCGTCAGTTCGAGCATGCCGATCACGGCATTCATTGGCGTACGGATTTCGTGACTCATGGTCGCCAGAAACGTGCTTTTCGCCCGGTTGGCATCATCTGCCTGTTCTTTGGCCGTGCGCAGTTCCTCGAACAACTGACGGCGGTCGCTGATGTCGATCCAGCCGCCGATGATGCCTTGCACATCACCGCTGGAGTCACGGTACGGCAGTATCCAGTGATAGATCGTCAGACGTCGGTTACCGATGTGCAAAGGCCGGTCGACGACCATCGGTGTGCCTTCGGCGACGACGCGTTGATAGTCGGCCTGAAAAGCCTGAGCCTCGAAGGCGTTGCTCAAGGTGCCCTCGATGACGCTTTTGCCGATGACGTCTTCGCGTTTGGCATTGAACGCTTCGAGGTAGCTTTCATTGCAGCTTTGCAGCAGACCTTGGCGGTCGCGCACATAAATCGGATGCGGCGTGCCGTCGACCAGTGAACGCATGAATTCGAACTGGTCGTTCAGCGCGCGCTCGGCGGCCTGGCGTTGTTTGATCTGGTGACGCATATAGGCGTTCCAGGCCAAAAGCAGCAGCAGTAGCAGGCAAGCGCCGACGATCACTTGATAAAACAGGCGCTGGTAGTTGTGCCAGATGTTTTGAGACGCCGTGGAATAACCGCGCCAGCGGCCATTGATCACGCCCAGCTCATCGGGGGCGATGCTCAACAATGCTTTGTTGATGATCGACGTCAGCTCGGTGTTGTCTCGAGCGGTTGCCAGCGAAAATGCCGCCTGGCCGGTGCCGATGGTGGTGGTGATCTGCAGCGCTTGATTAAAGATCCGCGAAGAAATGAAGTAGTTGGCAATCACCAGTGAGTTCACCGCGCCGTCGACATGCCCTTCTGCGAGCAGCGACACCGCGCTGAAGGTGTCCGCGGTTTCGATCAACTGGATGCGCGGGTACTCTCGGCGCAGGTATTCGACCATCGGATTGCCTTGGGCAATCGCCAGTTGCTTGTCTTTGAGCTGGCCCAGGTTGGTCGGGCCGTCGGCACTCTTGCGGGTCAGCAGAACGTAGGAATTTTCCAGATAGGGACGACTGAAGTTGAGGGTTTTTTCGCGCTCCGCTGTTGGCAACAATGCTGCGATCAGATCGGCTTGATGGCGGTCTATCTGCTGGATCATTTCCGCGTCATTGCGGCTGCGCCGGATCTCGAAACGCAGGCCGGTGCGTAGGCGGATCAGTTCGAGCAGGTCGGCACTGATGCCGCGAAAATTGCCGTCGTTGTCAAAGAATGTCAGGGGCGCGAACGCTTCATTCACGACCACGCTGACCACCGGATGCTGTTTGAGCCACACCTCTTCGCGCTGGGTCAGTTGCATTTTTCGGTCAGTGAGCAACAGATCGCTGCCGGCGCTCCAGCGCTTGGCAATATTGTCGCGTTCGCTGGCAGGCACTGCCTTGAGTACGGTGTCGACGATGTCGAGCAAGTGTGGGTTGTTGCGGCGCACGGCGAAGCTGAACCCCTGGGCTTCCTGCTTGCCGAAATTGGCCATGCGCACATTGTTCAGGTAACCCTTGTTGATCATGTAATGAGTCGACAGGGTATCGCCGAGAAACACATCGGCCTGATCAAACGCGACGGCGTTGATCGCGTTCTGGTAGGAGGGGTAGCAAGTAATGAGCGCCTTGGGATACAGCGCCTTGACTTCGGGTAACGGCAAATAGTGATAGACCATGCTCAGCCGCAGCCCGGCCAGGCCTTCGGTGAGTGAGCGGGTTTCGTCTTCGCGGGTGACCAACACCGGCAGGTCGATGGCATAGGGGGTCGACAGCGCCAGATTGGCATTGCTCGCTTCGAACCCGTTCGCGGTACCCAGCAGGTCGACCTGGCCATCGACCAGTGCCCGAATCGCCGCATCCCGGGAAGGAAAGCGCTGCACCCGGACAGGTAGACCGGTGGCCTGGCCAAGGAGTCCGGCGTAGTCGGCTGTCAGCCCTTCGTAATCCTTGCCACTGACCGTCATGTCAAACGGCGGGTAGTCAGGCGCCGAGGTGCCCAGAACCAGTTCGCTACGTGCACGCATCCAGTGCCGCTGGGACTCATCGAACGTGATCGATACCGGCTCGTTTGCCGACCTGCTGAGCAAGGCATAGTCCGGTGAAGTGCCGGGCATGGCGAACACATTGGCGCTCAGGTAAAGACCTGCACTCAACGCAATTAGATAGTCCTTCAAACGGCTGGGCATGCGGGCTCTCACACGAGTGCGTTTCGTTTGGCCATCTCGATAAGTTCTACAAGGGATTTGGCCTTGAGTTTCTGCATCAGTCGTTTTTTATAAGTGCTGACGGTTTTATTACTTAGAAACATGCCCTTGGCGATCTCTTTGTTAGTGCGGCCTTGGGCGAACAATTGCAGAACCATCAGCTCGCGATCATTGACGGATTTGAACAGTTCCAGTTCGGCAAAACGGATATCGTCACTGCGAACCGGATTCAATGCCTGGCTGGGGAAATAGTTGTAACCGGAAAGTACTGCCTTGATTGCACTGACCAGTTCACTCAGGTCCTCCTGTTTGCAGACATAACCCGATGCGCCGGATTGCATGCAGCGAATGCCGAACAGTGTCGGACACTGCGCCGTCAGAATCAGGATTTTCAACGGCGAGCCCATGGCGTTGAAGCGGGCCAATACTTCCAGGCCATCCAGCTTGGGAATACTCACATCGAGAATGACCAGATCGGGCATGCACTCGCGCACCATTTGCATGGCATCGACTCCGTTATCGGTTTCACCGACGACCTTGTAACCTTCATGCTCCAGCAGCATTCGAACGGCGAGACGGATGACCGGGTGATCGTCGACAATAAAAACGGAGTTCATAATCAAATCCCATGCAAGCACGAATAAAGCGCGCACCTTAGCTCAGTTGAATGAGCACTCGCATGAAGTGACATGGCTCTAGTCACGTTATCGGATTAATCCTACAACCAATAAGGAAGCGGACTACGTTCAAACTAGGTTTGACGTAAGGAGGAGCAGAATTTGAAGAGGCTTATAGTTTGACTTGATTGATTTGCAAGTACTGGCTGTAAAGGGCTTTTTGTAGATGTTTAAACTTGCTTAATTGCCGCTTGGTCATTGTGGGTTTTCAGACCTGTCAGTCGCTCGTAAAAATCCGTGGGTCGACGATGGGGGGCTGCATGCGGGTGGCCAAAACTATCGCCGCCCGCATGCGATGGGGTCAGTGGCTGGAGCGGCCGGTCATTTCCAGCGCCATGTCGCTGGCGTAGCTGTCGGTCATGCCGGCAATGAAATCGATCATGCGCAGAAACGACGTGTGTAACGAACCCCGAGGATCCGGCGCGTTACTGCCCAGCAGATCGAGAATACGCCGGCTCTTGAACGACGGCGTACGCCCGTTGTGTTGTTCCAGCGCGGCACCGCAGAACGAATTGAGCAAGATCTCCAGCGTCGTATAGGCGCCGATTTCATGCAGGGTTTTGCGTTTGTCCTGAAAGATTTTCTTGCGGGCGATGTCCTTGGCATTCAGCACGCAACGCTTGGCCGGGCCGTGCATGTGCTCCACCAGATCGCCGTGCAGCGTGCCGGCGAGCAGTGCATCTTGTTGCTCGACAAAAGCCCGCGCCGCAGCGTTGGTCAAATGCTCGATGGCCTTGCCGCGCAGGATCGCCAGTTTGCGTCGACGCGAATCCTGTGGGCCGAGCTGACGATAGGTTTCCGGCAGATCATCACCCACTAGCCCGAGCAGCAGGGATTCGACTTCGGCGTATTCCAGTAGCTCCATTTCGAGGCCGTCTTCGAGGTCGATCAGCGCGTAGCAGATGTCGTCGGCGGCCTCCATCAGATACACCAACGGATGACGCGCCCAACGCTGGTCTTCGATTTGCGGCAGGCCCAGTTTGTGGGCGATCTGCTCAAGCAGCGGGAGTTCGCTCTGATAGCAGCCGAATTTGTGTTTCTTGTAACCCAGGGAGTCGGCGTGACGCGCGGTCCACGGGTATTTCAGGTAGGTGCCGAGGGTGGCGTAGGTCAGCCGTGTACCGCCGTCGAACTGGTGATACTCCAGCTGAGTCAGTACGCGAAAGCCCTGGGCATTGCCTTCGAAGTTGAGGAAGTCAGCGCGTTCGGCTTCACTCATGCCGTCCAGCCAGCCACGCCCGGCGGCCTGCTGGAACCAGTGGCGAATGGCATCTTCACCGGAATGGCCGAACGGCGGATTACCGATGTCGTGAGCCAGACACGCCGACTGCACGACCATGCCGAGGTCGGCCGGGTCGCACCATTCGGGCAAGGCACTGCGCAGGGTTTCGCCCACCCGCATACCCAGCGAACGGCCGACGCAACTGACTTCCAGCGAATGGGTCAGGCGTGTGTGAATGTGGTCGTTGCTGGTGACCGGGTGCACCTGGGTCTTGCGTCCGAGGCGGCGGAAGGCACCGGAGAAAATAATGCGGTCATGGTCTTTGTGGAAAGGGCTGCGGCCAAGTTCTTGCGGGCTGTGCAGCGGCTTGCCGAGGCGTTCGCGGTTGAGCAGGGTTTGCCAATCCAAGGCTGATTCTCTCCGTCAGGTGGCTGGGGGCGTTGGCCCCTAGCTTCCCGGTTCGCGCACGCCCCTGCAAGCGTAACTACAACCCTGCCGCGTCGATGTCGATCAACAGCAAACGCTCACCGTTGTCAAAAAACTGTCCGGCCGTCAGGCAGTATTGATTACTGGTGGCATCGCGGTAGGTATTGGAGAGTGTCAAACGCCGCTCCTCCCAGCCTTCGGCAAGCAAATGATAGAAGTACGGACGCCATGACCAGTTGTGCCCCAGATAACGATTGTCGGCGACCCAGCCGTGCTGCCGCCATTCGAGGTTGGGCGTCAGTTGTGTGCCGTGGCGATCGCATTGATAGAAACGCAGCAGCCAGGGGAAGGCCTCCAGTTGTGGCAATGCGCTTAACGGTGCACGTGCCTGAGCCCAGGCTTGCAGGATCGACATCAGTTCAGCGAGTTGCTGGCGCATTTGCATCAGCCGCCCGCGCTCGGCGAGCTTCTGCCGGACATAGCGCTGGCGCAGTTCGGCGAAGCGTTGCACGAACGCGTCAGTGGGGAAAAACGCCTCCTGTGCCCGCGCGAACAGGAAACCCTGTACATAGCGCGATCCGCATTCCAGGGCGAAATTCAGCTGTGCTTCGGTCTCGACGCCTTCGGCAATGATCCAGCAACCGGTCTTCTCAGCCATCTGTGCGAGAGCCTTGACCACATCACTGCTCGGCCCACCCAGTGCCGCGGCCTGGAACAGACGCATATCGAGTTTGAGAATGTCCGGTTGCAGGGCCAGTACACGATCCAGTTGCGAGTAGCCGGCGCCAAAGTCGTCGATGGCGATTCTCGCGCCCGCCTCGCGATAGCGCGCGACGACTTCGGCCAGGCGTTGACCATTGCCAGCCAGTTCGGTGATTTCGAAAACAATACGTTGCGGATCGATGTTGTAGCGTGCCAATTGCTTGAGGCTGGGCAAGGCTTGATCGGCGCGCAGGCGACTGATCCAGCGCGGTGACATGTTCAGGCTGAGAAACCAGTCTGCCGGCGCTTCGTGCAAGCGGCTCAAGGCGTTGTCGCGGATCTGCCGGTCGAGGCGCCGCAGGGCTATGGCGGGTGTGCGCGGGTCGGCGAACAAAGGCCCGACCGAATTCAATTGACCGTCAGCCTGGCGCAGGCGACCCAGCGCTTCAACGCCGGCAATGCGTCCCGTGGCGGTATCGATAAAAGGTTGAAAGCAGGCGAGCGGTTGCCCGTCGATCACGGGGCCTCCTTAGTGGTTCTTGTTCTGATGAACCCCGCCGACCGGGTAGGCGCACGGGATTGAACCTCCGGATAAAGAGGTTCATCCCGCCGCTATTGCAAGAATGTAGCCAGATGTATCTGCTTAGCGTTTCGCCGAGCTCTGCATGACCAGTTTGATCAGCGGACCGAGACTGGTGCCGAGTCGGATCAAGCGAGTCAATCCGCCAGCGCCGCCGCTTTTCGCGCCTTTGCCGGTGATAAAACCCAGTAGCGTAACGGCGGCCACGCCCCACAATGGCGCGTGTTTGATGCCGAAGCCACCTTGCAGGTTTTGCGTCATGCCGCGCATGCGGTGCAGGGGTTGCAGGACTTGCCCGGCTTCATGACGGATTTCCTGACGATGCATTTCCATGCGCAGACGGATCAACGCCTTGCGCATTTCCCGACGCGAGCTGTTGTGTGGCAGTTCAGGCAGGCTCATGGCAGCAGGCGCTCCCGGTCGTTGGCCAGCTCTTCGAGCGTGCCGTGGAAAGGCGAGGACTCATCGAAGATTGCTGCCTTGAGGCGCAGCCCACAGAAGATCGAGGCCAGGGTATAGAAAACGCACAGGCCAATGATCGCGGCCAAGCGGTAAGTGTCCCAGAACACGATCATCACCAAGGTCGATAACCCCACCAGCAATAACAGGGCAAAGACCAAGGCCAGGCCGGCGAACAGCAACAGGCTGACGGTGCGTGATTTCTGCTCCTGCAATTCGATGCCGAACAATTCGACATGGCTGTGCAGCAGACCGAGAACGGCGGCGCCCAGGCGTCGCGTGGAGGAGGCGGTGCCCGCAGTCGGGCCGGATTCACCGATCGACATAATCAGCGCCGAGTAGCCAGCAGGCCGATCAGGAAGCCGACACCGGCAGCGATACCGACGGACTGCCAAGGGTTGGCCGACACATAATCTTCAGTGGCAGTCACGGCGGCCTGACCGCGATCACGCAGGGTGTCTTCGGTCAGTTTCAGGGTTTCGCGGGCGCGCAGCAGGCTGTCGTGGATCTGCTCGCGCAGCTCATCGGCCTGATCGCCGGCCAGAGTGGCGGTGTGCTCGAGCAAGCGTTCGGTGTCGGCGACCAAAGTCTGGAAGTCGTTCATGAGGATTTCTTGAGCAGTCTTTGCCTTGATGCTGGCCATGGTGGATCTCCGTAAGTGACGTCTGAAGCGTTCGAGTATGAGCCTTGCGCGAAGGTTCAGTACAAATGACTGGTACAACTTTTGCTGTGTCGTGGTGCGTCGCTCGGCGTTGTGCGCTGTTGCCGGGCGTGCGCCTTGAAAAACCTTATCCCAAACAAGCCCGGTTCGTGTCAGGACATCAACCTCGTGCGCCAAAGCAGTTCGCCGGACATCCGGATTCGTGACTGCGCGGTCGCAACTTGGTGCATGAAATGTGCGCATGAACCGCTTTGGTGCCTTTTTCGCCTTTAGGTCTGCCTGCTTATGGAAAATCTGCAAAGCGCTGTGGACACCCTGGTTCACAGCTCCAATACCTTGTTCATTCTGATCGGTGCGGTGATGGTGCTGGCGATGCACGCCGGTTTCGCCTTTCTGGAGGTCGGTACGGTCCGCCAGAAAAACCAGGTCAATGCGCTGTCGAAGATTCTCAGCGATTTCGCCGTCTCGACGCTGGCCTATTTCTTTATAGGCTATTGGATCTCTTATGGCGTGACGTTCATGCAGCCGGCGGCGGTGCTGAGCGCCGATCACGGTTATGGACTGGTGAAGTTTTTCTTCCTGCTGACCTTTGCCGCTGCGATCCCGGCGATCATTTCCGGTGGCATCGCCGAACGCGCGCGTTTCGTGCCGCAGTTGTGTGCCACGGCGCTGATTGTCGCGTTCATCTATCCGTTTTTCGAAGGCATGATCTGGAACGGCAACTACGGCCTGCAAGCGTGGCTGACGGCGCAGTTTGGTGCCGCTTTCCATGATTTCGCCGGTTCCGTTGTAGTGCATGCCATGGGCGGTTGGCTGGCGCTGGCGGCGGTATTGCTGCTGGGGCCGCGTAATGGCCGATATCGCGACGGTCGTCTGGTGGCGTTCGCACCGTCGAGCATTCCCTTTCTGGCGCTGGGTTCGTGGATTTTGATCGTCGGCTGGTTCGGTTTCAACGTGATGAGTGCGCAAACACTGCAAGGCGTCAGCGGTCTGGTGGCGGTCAATTCGCTGATGGCGATGGTCGGTGGCACGATGGCAGCGCTGCTCGTCGGGCGCAATGACCCGGGCTTTCTCCACAACGGTCCATTGGCCGGTCTGGTCGCAATCTGTGCCGGCTCCGATCTGATGCATCCGGTCGGCGCCTTGGTGACTGGCGCGATTGCCGGTGCGCTGTTCGTCTGGTGCTTTACTGCAGCGCAGGTGAAATGGCGCATCGATGATGTGTTGGGCGTGTGGCCGTTGCATGGCTTGTGCGGCGTCTGGGGCGGGATTGCCTGCGGGATCTTCGGCCAGACTGCGCTTGGCGGGATCGGTGGCGTCAGCCTGATCAGCCAGTTGATCGGCACCGCACTCGGCGTCGCGGTGGCGCTGATCGGTGGCTTCGTCGTTTACGGCGTGATCAAGGCTCTGCACGGGCTGCGCCTGAGTCAGGAACAAGAGTTTTACGGCGCCGACCTGTCATTGCACAAGATCGGCGCGGTGAGCCAGGACTAAGTCTCGGCATCGTCGCTACCGGGATAAAAGCCGTGGAGCAGGCGATAGCGGTCGATGCGCACCTGATCGACTTTTTCCTGCACCTGATGCGCCGGCAAGCCAAGCATGATCAAAGCGTGGGCGGCGAGCATCAGGCTCGACTCCAACAGCTCCGGCACCACTTCGGTGGCGCCGGCGGCTTTCAATTCGGCCCATTGGCTGTCGTCGCGGGTGCGCACCAGGATCGGCACGTGGGCGTTGAGCCGGCGCGCTTCCTTGAGGATACGCAGGGCAATGTCACTCTGATCCACCGCAACCACCAGCAGTCTGGCGCGCAGCAGGCCAACGGCGATCAGCAGATCGGCGCGTGACGAGTCGCCGTAATGCACGTCACTTTCTCCACTGGCGGCTTCCTGTACGCGAACCGGATCACTGTCCAAGGCGATATAAGGCTGTTTGGCATTGCGCAGGAAACGCCCGATGGATTGGCCGACGCGGCCGTAGCCACATATCACCACGTGCTGATTGAGGTCGGCGTTGAGTGCGCTGATCTCCTCGATCTGTGCTTCCTGATTGGGCTTGCGGTGCAGGGCGGCCGCGATGCGGGGAGCTGCGCGCAGCAACAGTGGCGTCAGCAGCATCGAGCAGAACGTTGCGGCGAGCAGAAGATCGCTCAATGCTTCGGGCATCATGCTGTGTTGCTGCATCTGCGCCATCAGTGCGAAGCAGAACTCGCCACCTTGAGCCAATGCCAGACCGCTGCGCCACGCCGTTTCGCTGTCGCTGCCGCGCCACTTCACCAACAAGGCGACGACGATGCCCTTGATCACCATCAAACCGACGGTGAGCCCGAGGATCAGCAGGCTGTGACTGACGAACAGTTGCAGGTCAATGAGCATGCCGATGCTGACGAAAAACACGCCGAGCAGGATGTCGCGGAATGGCCGGATGTCGGCCTCGATCTGATGCCGATAGTGGCTTTCACCGAGCAACATGCCAGCCAGAAATGCACCGAGGGCAGGGGACAGGCCCAGCAGGTGAGTCAACCACGCGGTCAACAGCACAATCACCAGCGCCAGCAGCACGAACAATTCTGCCGAGCGTGACGCGGCCACTTCATGAAACAGCCTCGGCAGTAACCAGCGACTGGCCAGCAGCAGACCGACAAACAGCACCACGGTTTTTGCCAGCGTCAGTGGCAGCGCCCAGTACCAGGCTTGCTCGCTGCTGCCGGCGAACACGGGCACCAACGTCAGCAGCAATACCGCGACCACGTCCTGAAACAGTAAAACACCAACCGCATTCTGGCCGTGGCTGCTGAACACCTCGCCAAGGCTGCCCAACTCTTTGGTCACAATCGCCGTTGATGACAGCGAAAGCCCGGCGCCGAGCAACAGCGCGGGTGTGATCGGCATGCCCAACAGCATCAATAGCAGCCCGAGCAGCGCGGTGCTGACCAGCACCTGCTGACTGCCGAGACGGAACACTACTTGGCGCAGCGCGATCATCTTCGACAGGGAGAACTCCAGACCCAGTGAAAACAACAGAAACACCACCCCCAACTCCGCGACGTCGGGCAAGTGTTCGCTCTCGTTGACCCAGTCGAACGCACTCGGTCCGACCAGCAGTCCCACGCACAGATAACCCAGAACCGGCGGCAAGCGCAGGCGACGGAACAGGGCAATCACCACGAGAGAAGAGGCGAGGATGATCAACAGATTGGCAAACACTGGACACTCCGATGTCAGATTCAGGCTTTTCAAGCGTAGAGGCAAAAAGACCGGGAGGATCGCGTAAATGGTTTTTCTGCGGACTGATTTGCGTCAGGGTTTTGCCTGTGAACCTTTGTCGGGACGCTTGAGCCTTTGGGCGGCGGTGGCTCGACGGGTTTTCAGCTGCGGCCTAGAATAGGTCCACTCATTTTCTGGTTGAGCAATCATGCCTCCTGAATGTCAGCTTTTCGGCACCCTTGGATGCCATTTGTGTGAAGTCGCCGAGGCTGAGCTGATGCCTTTTGTCGAGCATGGCTTGCTGGTCGAACTGGTCGATATCGCGGATGACGAATCGTGGTTCGAGGCTTATAGCCTGCGAATTCCGGTATTGCGTCGCATCGACACCGGGGCTGAACTGGATTGGCCATTCAGCGCTGATCAAGTCGTGGCGTTTTTGCGTTAATCCAAGTTTCCTGGCTAATCCCGCCGGTCGCCGCTGCCATCCATTCCTTGGCATTTTGCGGATTGTTCGGTTACTGTATGTTCATACAGTAAATGCTTCAGAGGGATGAACCGTGGTCAATGTCGAACAGTTGAAGAACAGCGTGAACCGGATGTCGGTTGACGTGGTGCGCGAGGCCGTTCTCGAATTGCGCCTGGACGGGTTGGTCACGGAAGGCAAGACGCCCTTCAACAAGCTGCATTTCAACACCTGCTTTGCCGAGATCGAGGCCTTGTTTCAGCGTGCCGGTTATCACAAGCAACTGGATGTGGTCGGTTATCAGGGTTTGCTTTACGCCTTGTATGACCCGGGCCGCTGGGAGGCCGTCGATGTGCTGCGCTGGCTCAAGGAGTTCACTGAGGCTGCAGCGCTCAAAACGATCCCGGCCTGAGCATTCAACGCTAGGCTCGTTTTCCTCTGTGCTGGATAATGCCGCACTGCATTGAGGGTTCGATTTCCGTATGTCCACATCTACATTCTCTGCTGCGCAGAATCAGGCGAGCACACTTTATCTGCCGCCCGGTAAATGGCTGACCGTACTCGATTGCCTGTGCGAGCATTTCAGCGCCATTGATCGCGAGCAATGGCTGGACCGGATCGCCCGGGGGCGAGTGCTGGATGGCCATGGTCGGCCGATCCCGGTGGATTTGGCTTACAAGGAAGGTTTGCGGATTCACTATTTTCGCGAAGTGCCGGACGAAAAGCCGATCCCGGTGGTCGAGTCGATTCTGTATGCGGACGAGCATCTGGTAGTGGCTGACAAACCACATTTTCTGCCAGTGACACCAGCAGGTGAGTACGTCGAACAAACGTTACTGCGGCGTTTGATCCGACGTATGGACAATCCTCACCTGGTGCCACTGCACCGCATCGACCGGCATACGGCGGGACTGGTTATTTTTTCGGCCAATCCGCAAACCCGTTCGGCCTATCAGTCACTGTTCCCCACGCGGCAGATCGACAAGCGCTATGAAGCCATCGCCCCGGCGCTGCCGGGTCTGAACTTTCCGCTGGTGCACAAGAGCCGTCTGGTGGATGGCGAACCGTTTTTCCGCATGCAGGAAGGCGCGGGGGCCAGCAACACCGAAACGGCGGTGGAGGTTCGGGAAAAGAATGGCGATCTGTGGCGCTATGGTTTGTTTCCGGTAACCGGCAAGAAACATCAGTTGCGCGTCCACATGACTGCGTTGGGGGCGAGTATCTGCAACGACCCGTTTTATCCGCAGGTGTTGAAAGACGTCGAGGATGACTATGCCAATCCGCTGAAGCTGCTGGCGCAAGGTCTACGGTTTATCGACCCTGTGACCGGTGAGGAGCGAGAATTCGAGAGTCGGATTACGCTGCAATGGTGAGGCCAAAGCCACCTTTCGAGCGCCCATGAAAAAGCCCGCATTAATGCGGGCTTTTCTGTATCCGGTATCGAACCCGAGCTTACAGCTCTTTAACGGTACGAACCTGATCCTTGTTGATGCGGGTTTCTTTGCCGTCCAGCTGTTTGAACTCGTAGAAGCCCGAATCGTCATCGTATTTCGGGGTGTCGACGGCCTGGATTTCGCGACCGTCATTCAAGGTGATCACTGTAGGCGACGAGCAACCGGCGAGGGTAGCCAGGCCCAGTGCGAGCATGAAAGTGGCGAGGGTCCGTTGAGTCATGGGTGTGTCTCCGAATGGGAATTCTTTTGGTTACTGAGCTTGAGACGTATACAAGGCGTGAGAGTTCCTTGAGTGCTGTCAGTCTGACACAGTGTTGTGGGAATTTAACAGTTCGGGGGTATTGAGGTTGGCCAGTCGCGGGTCGTTGTCCGGGCATTGCAGGGCAGTGGCGCCAAGGTTGCGCATGACCCGGCCGGGGCTGCGCTCACCGGCGTTCCAGGCCTCTTCGAAGGCGGGTCGAAGGGCTACCGGAATCACACATAACAACGGTTCCCAGTGCTCGTCATGGCGCAACATTAAAGGTTTTTCAGGATTCTGATTGGCCGTCTCACGCATGCTTTGCAGTAACGCTGCGTCAATGCGCGGAACATCACAGGGCAAGACCAGCAGATGCGGATGGCGCGCAGCTTTCAGGCCCGCACGAATGCCGGCCAATGGCCCCGGAAAATCGCCCTCGTCATCGACAACCAATTGATCGGCGAATGGCGCGTAACGCTCGCGATTGCGGTTGCAGGAGATGATCAGGTCATCGGTCAGCCCACGAACCTTGCGCTGCAAATGTGTAATCAACGGCTCGCCCTGCCACTCGACCAAGCCTTTGTCCTGGCCGCCCATGCGTTGGCCGCGTCCGCCTGCCAGGAGCAGAATGGAGCAAGGGGGCGGTTGCGTGTCGAGAATCATGGCAGCTCTCCAGAGGGGCGGCGAAAAAATGAGGCGCTGTGATATAACACCGGGCTGTTTCTCCTACAACTGGACGAGCCTATGAAAGCCAAGGCTGATGTACCTTTCGTGCCGCTCAATATTGCGGTGCTGACTGTCAGTGACACCCGAACACTGGAAACCGACACCTCAGGTCAGGTCTTCGTCGACCGTTTGACCGCTGCGGGCCATTTTTTGGCGCAGCGGGTTTTGCTCAAAGATGACCTCTACAAAATTCGCGCGCAAGTCGCCACCTGGATTGCAGACGATGTCGTGCAGGTTGTCTTGATCACCGGCGGTACCGGTTTCACCGGCCGCGACAGCACACCTGAGGCCGTTGCCTGCTTGCTCGACAAGCAGGTCGACGGGTTTGGTGAGCTGTTCCGGCAGATATCGGTAGCCGATATCGGCACCTCCACGGTTCAGTCCCGTGCGCTGGCCGGTCTGGCCAATGGCACGCTGGTTTGCTGCCTGCCGGGTTCGACCAATGCCGTACGCACCGGTTGGGATGGCATCCTGGGTGAGCAGTTGGACGCTCGTCACCGCCCGTGCAATTTCGTCACTCATTTGAAGCAGGCGGCACCTTGTGAATCCCGTGGGTAAGCCGGGCAAGAGCGGGGCACTGATGCCGGTCGAGGTGGCGCTGGCGCGTCTGCTCGAAATGGCCGAGGCCTCACCCATTGTCGAGCGTGAATATTTGCCCCTGGCTCAGGTTCAGGGGCGGGTGCTGAGCGAAGATCTGATTTCGACGCTGGATCTGCCCCCGTGGCCGAACAGTGCCATGGATGGTTACGCGCTGAACCTGACGGATTGGGATGGCCAGCCGATGCCGGTCAGTCAGAAGGTATTTGCCGGGCAATCCCCCGAACCACTGGCGCCGGGCACCTGTGCACGGATTTTCACAGGGGCTCCGGTGCCGGCGGGTGCCGATTGCGTGGAAATGCAGGAAAACGCAGAGGTTCAAGCCGATGAAACGGTGCGCTTCCTCGAGCCGCTGAAGGTTGGGCAGAACATCCGCCCGCAAGGTCAGGAAACCACTGTCGGTGAACTGATCCTGCCCGCCGGGACTCGGTTGGGCCCCATAGAGCAGGGACTGGCTGCATCGTTGGGGTGTGCCGGGTTGAACGTCGTGCGCAAGGTTCGCGTCGCGGTGATCTCCACGGGAGATGAATTGGTCGAGCCCGGCCAGGCACTGGGGCCGGGTCAGATATACAACAGCAATCGGGTGTTGCTGTGCAGTTGGCTGCAACGTCTGGGCTGCGAGGTGATCGATGCCGGCATTCTTCCGGATAATCTGGCCACTACCCGTGCCCGTCTGGGGGAGTTGCAGGATGTTGATCTGATCCTTTCCACGGGTGGCGTGTCGGTAGGTGAGGCGGATTTTCTGGGTGTCGCCTTGCGAGAAGAGGGCGAGCTTGCCCTTTGGAAACTGGCGATCAAACCTGGAAAACCGCTGACGTTTGGCCATTTCCGCAATGTGCCGGTCATTGGCTTGCCAGGAAATCCGGCATCGACGCTGGTGACCTTTGCGCTACTCACTCGGCCATATCTATTACGCCGTCAGGGCGTTCTGGACGTCGAGCCGCTTAAGTTCAGCGTACCAGCGGGTTTTGCCTGGCCGGTGGCAGGCAATCGGCGTGAGTACCTGCGCGGCCGTCTGGAGCAAGGGCGGGCCACTGTTTACCGCAACCAGAGCTCAGGCGTTCTGCGTAGCGCCGCGTGGGCAGATGGATTGGTCGAAGTGTTGGAAGGTCGCACGCTGAGCGCCGGCGACGAAGTGGTCTTCATTCCGCTGAGTGATCTGCTGGACTGACCGCTGTCTCGCAAATACAGGCGTCGGCTGGCGGCGCCTGCAATGACTCATTCAATTAATTGCTGATCAGTGCCACAAGCTGGTCGAATCGGCTATTGGCCACCCAACCCAGCAGACCCAGCACTACCGCTGTCGCACCCGCTGAGTAAGCAAGCCGGTGTTTGATTGTTCTGACATCACTGCGGACTTCGTCCATGTCCCGCCGAAGGTACTTGAGATGGGTCTCCAGCTCGGTAACACGAGGTTCCATATCAACTTCTCCAGTGGTTTTGGCGCTGTTCTTGAATTCGGACTTTTGATTCGCGCGACTTTCGACGAGAGGGGCAACCGGGCTCAATGGCATTCTGGCTTCATGACTGGGCATGGAAGCATCCACCGGTTGTTTGAACTGTTCGCTTGCAAACTTTTTCGGCTCTCGAACTGGCAAGAGCCCTGGGGTTGTATCCACTCATTACATGCACGTCCCTGTGTGTTGGATTGAAGATTGATGCTGCAAGCACACGGTGACCCAATGTCGGAACCGGGTCAATTAAGCCGATTCCGCATGTCTTGTAAGAAAAAGTACCGCTGTGTAGGACGTCAAGGCCAGAAGGCCGAATTAATTACGGGGCTGACGGCTTTTTTGCGGGCGGCGGTGGTCAAGATGTCTCGAACCGATTCGATTAGGGAGTGATGTGATGAGTGAACGCCGGGCGCTGTTGATTCTGCATGGCAAGCAGGCACTCAACGAGGCGGTACGCACCGCCGTCGAGGACAAGCGCAAACAAGGCTGGGAGCTGGCCGTGCGCTTGACATGGGAGGCAGGGGACGCTCAGCGTTGGGTGGAGCAAGCTGTAGCGGACGGTTACACAAAGATTATCGCCGGCGGTGGAGATGGCACGTTGCGCGACATCGCCGAAGCGCTCGCGGCGCATCCGGGCAAAGCCAGTCTCGTCCTTTTGCCTTTGGGCACCGCCAATGATTTTTGCCGCGCAGCCGGCGTGCCGCTGGAGCCTGCCGAAGCCCTTGAGCTGCTCGATGTGCCGCCGCGCGACATCGATCTGGGCGAAGTGGGCGGACAGATTTTCCTCAATATGGCCACCGGTGGTTTCGGCAGTCAAGTCACGGCCAATACATCCGAGGATTTGAAAAAAGTACTCGGCGGTGCGGCCTATCTGTTCACCGGCCTGTCACGATTCAGCGAACTGCATGCCGCTTATGGTGAACTTCAGGGGCCGGATTTTCATTGGCGTGGCGAATTGTTGGCGCTGGGTATCGGCAATGGTCGTCAGGCCGGCGGCGGCCACGAACTGTGCCCGCAGGCACTGGCCGATGACGGTTTGCTGGATATCAGTATCCTGCCGGCGCCACAGGAACTGGTGGGCACGCTGAAGACGCTGCTCAGTGATGGTTTCGGGATCGATAACATGTTTGTTCGAACCCGTTTGCCATGGGTCGAAATCAAGGTGGCCGAGGGGCTCTGCATCAATCTTGATGGCGAACCGCTGGAAGGTGACAACATGCGATTTGAAGTGCGTCCGGCGGCGTTGCGCGTGCACTTGCCGGAGCATTCTCCATTGTTGGGCGGCGCCCGCTCGGTCAGTCGTCCAGGCTGATGATCTGTTCGCGCACGGCGAAAAGCACCAGGCCCGCCACGTCGTAGATTTGCAGGCGCTTCATGATTTGTGAGCGGTGGGTCTCGACAGTCTTGATGCTCAGCCCGAGGCCATTGGCGATTTCCCGGGTGGATTTGCCCCGCACGATCAAACGCAGGATTTCCAGTTGGCGGGCGGTCAGATTATGCGAGTCGGCGGTCTCCGGCTGCTGCTTCTGATTGCGGGTCAGGGCCTGATTGATCACGGTGTGTGCGATGGCGGGGCTCAGGTAGCGCTCGTTGTTGCGCAAGGCTTCCAGTGCATGTTCAAGCTCGGTAGCCGTCGTATCCTTGAGCAGGTAGCCGTGGGCGCCGGACTCGAGTGCCTGCATGATAAGCGCCGGATCGGTGTGCATCGACAGGATCAGTACCTTGCTCTGCGGACGCACTCGCTTGAGTCGTTGCAGGGCTTCCAGGCCACCGGTTTCTTTCATCGAGATATCCAGCAACACGATATCCGGACTCAACTGCTCGACCATTTCGAGCAATTGCGAACCGTCATTGGCTTCGCCAATCACCGCGTAACCGGGAATATCCAGCACCAGAGCGCGCACGCCGGCCCTGATCAGCGAGTGGTCATCCACCAGAAGTAAGTTGCAAGTCAACGCATAACCTTATTCGTACTGGCCCGCTCGAGTGCGCGAGGCGCCCAGGGGAAGAGTGCTTCGATTTGAGTGCCTTTGCCCGGTTCGCTGATGACGTTCAGGGTGCCACCCAGTTGCTCGATTCGTTCGGCCATCCCGGCCATGCCTCGTTGTCCTTCTCGACCCGGATTGGCCGCCGGGGCGAATCCCAGACCGTCATCGCTGATCAGCAGCGTCAGCCCTTTGGGCAGACGTTGCACGCGTATCACCAGGTTTTTTGCCTGGGCGTGACGCAGGATATTGGTAACAGCCTCCTGGGTGATGCGGAAGGCGGCGACCGCCATTTCTTCCGGAATACCGTTAAGGCGCTGCTGGCAATCGAGGCTCCAGTGCACGCTGGTGTTGGTCAACGTCTTGAGCAGATGTGCACGCAGGCTGGCTTCAAGTCCAAGGCTGGTCAACTGCCGTGGATTGAGAATGGCCGAAACGTCGCGCACTTTGTCGAGGGTTTCTTCCAGGGTGGCGCACAACACTGTGCATTGCTCCTGCAAGTCATCCGGCAGGCGTCGCTTGAGCCACTCGCTCTGCAGTTTGGCGGCCGTCAGCAACTGGCCGATATCATCGTGCAATTCGCGGCTGAGGCGATGGCGCTCGTTTTCCTGGACCTCCAGCAATCGGTCGGCGAGCTCTTGCGGCTGAAATTTGATCGATTTGCGTGACAGTCGATATTGCACCCAGACACACGCGGTAGCGGCGATGTCGAGCAGTAGCAGTCCGAGGCTAAGTGGTGTCGAAAGACCGTAGGTCAGCAGGCTGCCGAGCGTCGCGGTGACACACAGTATGAGTGTGAACCGGCGGGCATTTTCCCGGGAGGGTGGCCATGTAGTGATTGACTTGAGGCTGGCGTACATAACGGATGGAGCCAATGGATGTTCGCTGCGGGCAGACCGGCCTGAGGCTGGCGGGTCTCTGTCTGAAAATGCTGTCAAATATGTTATTGATTTCAACGCGGTTCAGTGAATGTGTTGACTGCCAACTATCAGTGGATAGCTGTCGCTGAAGTCACTGTGCCATTAATTTGAAAGCAACTAATGGGCGGCATAATACCACTTAAGATACCGTTGGTCGCGCTCGCTATATATGTCCAATGAGTCAGGAATTACGTGGTATTGGACGCAAGTTCCATAATGGAAAAGTCGATTTATTGAGTTCGATAGATGTAGGTGTTGCCTGAAGTTGTGCTTCTTAACACACAGGCAAACCCTGAGGCCGGCAGAAAACATGAGTGTCTGTCGTCGCTGATTATTTATTTGGATTTGTCGCTTGCAGGTATGAGCTATTCAATTACGACATTCAACGTATTCATTTCAAACGTCACGGCGGATACAGCGTGCTGATCAGGCTTGTCCCGAGTAGGGCAATTGGGGCAAACGTTTGCCCGTCAGTGGCGGTTGAAGCTGGCTTTGGCCGACCTGGACGGCGAAGGCTTCGATCAGCGAGGTCTGTTCACTTTCATCCAGACTCAGTTGCCCGGTCTGCTGATCGACCAGTTCAAGCTGCCAGGCCATCAACGTGAAGCAATCCTGCAGTGCTTGCAGAGCCTGCTCGTGAAGATCGATACGATCCTGGGGCAGGTTGAGCAGACTGTAAATATGCAGAGAGAACTCGGAAATCGCCTCCAGCGCCAGGGCTTCAGCCCTGCGTGCGAGTTTCAGGAGGGTGCCGAGCATGCACTCGATGGCGTCCTTGTCATTGCTGATCAGTTGCAGATGGCTGAGGCATTCTTCGGACTTGGCCAGGAGTTGTTCGGCCTCGACAAGGAATTCGGGGAAGCGTTGTACCCACTCTTTGCGGTCCATTGGCATGCTTATCTCCACCACGTCATGTCTGATGAGGGAATGCCGTGTGTGACGACGATCATGAATCGTCGGGAGATCGCGCCCAGACGTGCAGGTGCACAGGCTGAGGGGTTCCAGAGGGGTTGTTTCCACTGAACTGCGATCGCACACAATAGCCTGACTCCGTTCATGCAATGAGAATGGCGTCACATTAATGGCTATTGGATATTGCGAATATCAGGTTGGGCCTGATTGTTACTAGGGGAATCCCTTAGGCGCGGGAACCTACCGTGCAAACCGAGGTCGCGCCGCAGAGAATGTAGCAGATGAAAATCACTGCGCCAGTAAAGCATGATGTTAATGTGACATCAATGCCCGATCATGGCATTTTTGACGGGGTCTGGTTTGGCAATCAAGAACCGCCATTTGCCGCCGATAACCTCACATAGTGAATTCATCAGTACAAGCCCAGGAGTCATTGATGGCCGGCATTCTCGACACGGTAGACCAACGCACGCAACTGGTGGGTGAGAATCGCCTGGAAATTCTCATGTTTCGACTGGCCGGGCGCCAGTTGTTCGCGATTAACGTGTTTAAAGTCCAGGAAGTCCTGCAGCTGCCGAAACTGACTTTGATGCCGCAGCGTCATCCGTTTGTGTGCGGTGTGGTCAATCTGCGCGGTCAGACCTTGCCGGTGATCGATCTGTCGCAAGCGATCGGCATGCGTCCATTGGTGCCTGGGCCGAACAGCACGATCATCGTCACCGAATACAATCGCTCGGTACAGGCTTTCCTCGTAGGCGGTGTGGACCGCATCGTCAACATGAACTGGGAAGCCATTCTGCCGCCGCCGACCAGCGCCGGGCGTCAGCACTATCTGACCGCGATCAGCAAGGTCGACGATCAACTGGTGGAAATCATCGACGTCGAAAAAGTGCTCGCTGAAATCGTCCCTTACAACGCCAAGGTCTCGCGCGACAAACTCGATGATCCCGTGCTGGAACGCGCCCGTGGCCGTGAAGTACTGCTGGTGGACGACTCCAACGTGGCACTCTCGCAATTGCGCGACACCCTCGGCCAGCTCGGCGTGAAAATGCACATTGCCAGCGATGGTCTGAAGGCACTGAACATGCTCAAGGCCTGGGCCGATACGGGCGTGAACATGACCGACAAGCTGCTGATGATCTTCACCGATGCGGAAATGCCGGAAATGGACGGCTATCGCCTGACCACCGAAATTCGCAATGACCCGCGTCTGCGTGGCTTGTACGTGGTGCTGCATACCTCGCTGTCCGGCAGTTTCAACGACTCGATGGTGAAGAAGGTCGGCTGCGACAACTTCCTCTCGAAATTCCAGCCGGACAAACTGGTCGACGTGGTGCGCCAGCGTCTGATGCTTGACGAAGTTCCGGCCTGACCACACACCCATTGTAGGAGTGAGCCTGCTCGCGATAGCGGTGTGTCAGCCCCGAATCATTACCTGACACACCGCTATCGCGAGCAGGCTCACTCCTACAGTTATTGCTCTTTGATTCCTGATCAAGCTCGTATAGGGTGGCGTTTTTATTCTCCAGGGAGCTGGCCATGCTGCGTCTGAGCGCGCTTTATCGTTACCCGTTGAAATCCGGCAAAGTCGATGTTCTGCAACGCGTCGACCTCGACAAGCTGGGCCTTGATGGCGACCGACGCTGGATGCTCGTGGACGAAGCGAGCGGTCGGTTCCTGACCCAACGCGCCGAAGCGAAGATGAGTCAGTTGTCGGCCCTGTGGAATGCGCAGGGCGGTCTGACCCTGAGTGCGCCGCAACAGTCCTCCATCGACATCGCCTTGCCGGAAAATGACGCCGAACTGCGCGGTGTGACGATCTGGCGTGACACCCTGCGAGTACCGGACGCCGGTGATGAGGCCGCGCGCTGGGTCAGCGATTTCATCGGTAAACCGACCCGTCTGGTGCAGGTGCCGCTGGATCGTGCCCGCACCACACAGGCTGGCTATGGTAACGATGATGATCAGGTCGCGTTCGCCGACGGGTTTCCTATGTTGTTGATCGGCGAGGCGTCCCTGCAGGATCTGTCGCAAAAGGTCGGACGACCCTTGGAAATGCTGCGTTTTCGGCCGAACCTGGTGATCGAAGGCAGTGAGGCCTATGCCGAAGACAGTTGGAAGCGCATTCGCATTGGCGATGTCGAGTTCCGCGTGGTCAAGCCGTGTTCGCGTTGCATTCTCACCACGATCGACCCGCAAACCGGGGAGCGCAGTGCCGATCGCGAGCCGCTGGCCACCTTGCAGAAGTATCGCGCCGAGTCCGATGGTGCGATGTTCGGGCAGAATCTGGTGAATGACAGTAATGGTCGACTCGAAGTCGGCATGCCGGTGGAAATCCTCGAGTAACCCACGCCTGAAACGAAAATGCCCGTGTCCTTGGACACGGGCATTTTTTATCGCGGTGAAACTGTGGCGTTAGCCGCGGTATTCGCACAGGTAAGCAGTGTCGACCGCCACCTTCAGCTGGAACTTGCTGTTGGCCGGAACGTTGAACTGGCTGCCGGCGGCGAAGGTTTCCCAGTCGCTGCTGTCTGGCAGTTTGACGGTCAGTGCGCCAGATACAACGTGCATGATTTCACGCTGAGCGGTGCCGAATTCGTATTCGCCCGGGGCCATGACGCCGATGGTCGCCGGACCTTCAGCGGTGCCAAAGGCGATCGACTTGACGGTGCCGTCGAAGTACTCGTTGACTTTAAACATGGGCGATTCCTCAAAAGGGGCTGAAAAATGGAGGGGGCCAGTATGCACAAGGCGTTCAACGCCGTCACCTGCCCGGCTTCTGTCTGGTGAGTTCTCGAATTGACTCTAGAGTGGCAAGACCAGTGGCAACAACCGCGCGGTGTTGCGCGCATCTTCCAGCGCTCGATGTTGCTGACCACTGAACTGCATGCCAGCCAGTTGCAGCGCACCGTTGAGGCCCAACGGCCGCTCCAGGCGTCGGGCCTTGGCGAAGCGTTGTTTGAGGTTCATGTGCGGCACCTTGCTCAAGCCACTGTCGATTTGCAGACGCTGCCACTCCTGCAACAACTGCTTGCGGTCGTAATCGCCCCAACTGGCCCAGCCTTCGAGGCGCGTCTGATGTTGCGCGAGCCAGCGTTCGAACGCCGGCCAGACTTCGGTCAACGTCTGCGCCATGTCGATATTGGCCTGGGTGATGTGCGTCAGTTCACGACAAAATGGCGTCAGCAACGGCCGCCGCGTCGGTTTGACGAAGCGCTGGAAGTGATCCTGCTCGCGTCCGGCGCGATCGACCAAGGTGGCGCCGATCTCGATAATTTCCATTTCGGTGACCGGCCAGCCACCCTCATCGGTGGTGGCTTCCAGATCTATGACCAGCCAGTGGGGCATCGCAGGGTTCCTGATTTCCGCGTTCTGATAACTCAGAGCGTAGTCAAAACCCGCATGCGTGTGTGGGCGACTACTCGACCTGCAACAGAACCTGACGATTTTTTACCTGATCGCCAACCTTGACCTGCACCCGCTTGAGCACGCCGTCGATGCCGGCCTTGAGCGGGTGCTCCATTTTCATTGCCTCCAGCACCACCAGCAACTGACCTTTGCTGACCGGGCTGCCTTCGCTGACCAGTACGTCGACGATGGCACCGTCCATCGGCGCTTTCAGGGTGCCGGAGCTGACGCTGGTCTGACTGTCGATCACGGCGTGAGTTCGATCCTCCAGGCGCAGACTGCCGGGATGGGTGAACAGCCAGAGCTGCCCGCTATCAAGTCGATACGCGTGACGCTGGCGCAAACCGCCGATTTCCAGTGTCAGCGACTGCGCGTCACGGTCGATGAGTTTCAATTCAATCGTACGTTCGCCTACCTGTACGTTGAATAGCCCTTGCGCTTGCGCGAAAAGTTGCACTGTCCAGTTCTGATCGTCGAGGCCGAGGCGATAATGCAGTGGCACGCTGGCGTTGTTGCGCCAGCCGGTGAGCGGCGCGCGGTGGGAGAGGGCGCTGGCCTGATAGAAAAGCAGCGCTGCAATGGCCAGTTCCTCGGCATTGGGAATGTAGTGGTGCAGGCAGCGGTGATCGCTGAAGTGCTGCGTAATGAACGCGGTACTGAATTCACCGCTGATGAACCGGGGATGTTGCAACAGTCCGGCGAGCAGGCGCTGATTGCTCTGCACGCCCAATAACACCGTGTCCTGTACTGCGCGCAACAGTTTGCGCCGAGCCTCTTCGCGAGTGGCGCCGAAAGCGATCAGTTTGCCCAGCATCGGGTCGTAAAACGCGCTGACCGATTGCCCTTCAAGCAGGCCATGATCAACTCGTGCAGCGTGCTGTAGCGCCGGTTCCCATGCTTCTACTCGGCCGGTTTGTGGCAGGAAGTCTTGCGCAGGGTCTTCGGCGTAAAGCCGCACCTCCATGGCATGCCCGTTGACCTGGACTTGCTCTTGAGTCAGCGGCAACGGCTGCCCCTCGGCAACCAGCAATTGCCACGCAACCAGATCCAGCCCGGTGATCAACTCAGTCACCGGGTGCTCCACTTGCAGGCGGGTGTTCATCTCCAGAAAGTAGAACTGTCCGCGTGCGTCGAGCAGAAACTCGACCGTGCCAGCGCCGACATAGTTCACTGCGCGCCCGGCTTTCAATGCCGCTTCACCCATGGCCTGACGTAACTCGGTGGACATCACAGGGCAAGGCGCTTCTTCGATGACTTTCTGGTGGCGACGCTGGATCGAACAGTCGCGTTCGCCGAGGTAGATCAGGTTGCCGTGTTGATCGCCGAACAGTTGCACTTCGACATGCCGTGGTTCAAGCAACGCTTGTTCGAGAATCAATTCGTCGCTGCCGAAACCGTTCAATGCTTCGGAGCGTGCGGTGCGCAGTTGCGCCGGCAGATCAGCGGCATCGTGCACCAGACGCATGCCGCGTCCGCCGCCGCCGGCGCTGGCTTTGATCATCAGTGGATAACCGATGCGCTCGGCCTCGCGAAGCAACGTTGCATCGTCCTGTGCAGCCCCCTGATAACCGGCGATGCACGGAACGCCGGCTTCGAGCATGGCGATTTTTGACTGGCGTTTGCTGCCCATCAACTCGATGGCTGCGACGCTCGGGCCGATGAAGATCAGCCCGGCCTGTTCGCAGGCACGGGCGAAGTCGGCGTTTTCCGAGAGAAAGCCGTAGCCGGGGTGGATGGCGTCGGCACCACTGCGGCGGGCGGCGTCGAGAATGGCCGGGATATTCAGGTAGGACTGCTGCACCGGCGGCGGGCCAATACGCACCGCTTGATCGGCCATTTTTACGTGCAGGGCATCGGCGTCGGCGTCGCTGTAGACGGCGACGGTTCGGTAGCCGAGGGCCTGGGCGGTGCGCTGGATGCGGCAAGCGATTTCACCGCGGTTGGCGATCAGGATTTTTTGGATGGCAGGCATGGTGATCTTCCTGAGTATTTGGCGGTGGATTGGCTGGCCTCTTCGCGAGCAGGCTCGCTCCCACAAGGGGTTTGCGTCGGTCACAAAACCTGTGGGAGCGAGCTTGCTCGCGAAGCTTTTAAGAGGCCCATCGAGGTTTACGTTTCTGCATGAAAGCCATGGTTCCCTCCACACCTTCGTCGCCAGTCACTGCTTCGCTGAACCAATGCGCAGCCTCATCGAGCAAATCACTCGAAGGCTGCCCGGCACTGGCCAACAGCAATTTCTTGGTCATCGCATTCGCCTCCGGCGCGCAGCACAGCACATGCTGCAACACCTCATCGAGCCGCTCGGCCAGCGCTTGTGCATCCTGCTCGACGAAATGCACCAGCCCCAAACGTCGTGCCTGATGCCCATCAAATCGTGCAGCCGTCAGCGCCAATCTTCGGGTTTCGGTCAGACCGATGCGCTGCACCACAAACGGCGCAATTTGCGCCGGCAACAAACCAAGGCTGGTTTCCGGCAGACCGAATTGCGCCTGATGGTCGGCAATCGCGATATCACTGACACACGCCAGTCCGAAACCGCCGCCAAGCACCGCGCCTTGCAGCACCGTGATCAATACTTGCGGTGCGTGCTGCGCTTCTTCCAGCAGAGCCCCGAAAGCGCGATTCAGATCGCGGTAAGCCTCGGAGCCCTGAGCGCGAGCGCTGGCCATATCCTTGATATCGCCGCCAGCACAGAAATGCCCGTTGGCACCGCTGAGCACCAGAGCCCGCACTGTGCGGTCATCGCGCACGGTCGTCAGCACCGCGCGCAACTCGCTGACCATTTGCAGGCTCATTGCATTGCGGCTATCGGGGCGATTGAGGGTGATGTGCAGCACGCCGCCATGCAGCTCCAGCAGGAGCGTCTGGCAATCCGGCAGGCCGCTCACTTCTTTTTCCCAGGCAGGATGCCCATCAGTTTGCAGATAATCCCCAGCATGATTTCGTCTGCGCCACCGCCAATCGATACCAGCCGCACATCGCGATAGGCGCGGGCCACCGGGTTGTCCCACATGAAGCCCATGCCGCCCCAATATTGCAGGCAGCTGTCGCTGACTTCGCGACCGAGACGTCCGGCCTTGAGCTTGGCCATCGACGCCAGCCGTGTCACATCCTGACCTTTCACGTATTGCTCGGTGGCCTGGTAAACCAATGCGCGCAGGCATTCGATTTCGGTCTGCAATTCGGCGAGGCGGAAGTGGATCACCTGATTGTCGATCAGCGCATTGCCAAAGGTCTTGCGCTCCTTGCAGTACTCGATGGTGCTGTCGACGCAATATTCCAGGCCTTTGATCATGTTCGCTGCGCCGAACAGACGTTCTTCCTGAAACTGCAGCATCTGCATCATGAACCCGGCGCCTTCATGACCGATGCGGTTGCGCTGGGGCACGCGCACGTTGTCGAAAAACACCTGGGCGGTTTCCGAGCTGCGCATGCCGAGCTTGTCCAGGTGCGAGCTGAGGCTGATCCCCGGCGTGTTCATCGGCACCATGATCAGCGACTTGTTGATGTGCGGCTTGTCGTCCGAAGTGTTGGCCAGCAGGCAGATGAAGTCGGCACTCGGCGAGTTGGTGATCCACATCTTGCTGCCGTTGATCACATAGTCGTCGCCGTCCTTGCGCGCGCTGGTTTTCAGCCCGGCAACATCGGAACCGGCGCCGACTTCGGATACACCGATGCAGCCGACCTGCTCGCCGGTGATTGCCGGGCGCAGGAATTCTTCGCGCAGTTCATCGGAGCCGAAGCGGGCGAGGGCGGGCGTGCACATGTCGGTTTGCACGCCGATCGACATCGGAATGCCGCCGCAATGAATGGTGCCGAATTCTTCGGCAGCAACAATCGAATAGCTGTAATCGAGGCCCATGCCGCCGAATTTTTCCGGTTTGGAAATGCCCAGCAAACCGAGGTCGCCAGCCTGGCGGAAAATCTCGTGGATCGGGAAGCGTCCGGCCTTTTCCCATTCATCGACGTGCGGATTGATCTCGTGTTCGACGAATTGGCGGACGGTACGGCGCAGGGCTTCGTGTTCCGGGGTGAAGATCATTTTTTATTGTTCTCCGTAGGATCCGTGGCGGTCAGAACCGGCTGACGCCGAAGCTGTTGGGTTGCAGCGTGCGAATGTCGGCCTCGTGGCAGATATCCAGCAAGTAGCCGAGCAGGGTGCGCGTGTCGCGCGGATCGATCAGCCCGTCGTCCCACAGGTTGGCGCTGCCGTAGAGCGCGGTGGACTGGCTGTCGAGTTTCTGCGCGGTGACCTGTTCGAGCATGTCGAGCATTTTCGGGTCTGGCGTCAGGCCGTCCTTCAACTGTTTGGCTTCGGTAACGATGCGCAAGACTTTGCCGGCCTGCGCACCGCCCATCACCGCCGTGCGGCTGTTCGGCCAGGCGAAGATGAAGCGTGGATCGAGTCCGCGTCCGCACATCGCATAGTTGCCGGCACCGTAGGAGCCGCCGACGACCATGGTCAGTTTAGGCACCCGTGCATTGGCCACCGCTTGAATCAATTTCGAGCCGTGTTTGATCACGCCTTGCTGCTCGGATTCGGTGCCGACCATGAAGCCGGTAGTGTTGTGGAAAAACAGCAGCGGCGTTTGGCTCTGATCGCACAACTGAATGAACTGCGCTGCCTTGCTCGCACCGTTCGGGGTGATCGGGCCGTTGTTGCCGATGAAACCGCAGGCGCGGCCCTGAATCTTCAACTGGCCACAAACGGTCTGTTGATCGAACTCGCCCTTGAATTCGACGAAGCAGGAATCATCGGCAATGCGCGCGATGATTTCGCGCACGTCATAAGGTTTTTTCGGATCATCCGGGATCAGCCCGAGCAATTCTTCGATCGGGTAAAGCGGTTCTTTGTATTGCGGCTCCGGCAGCCACGGCAGTTGCTCGTTCCAAGGCAGCATGCGCAGGATTTCACGTACCTGGCGCACGCCGTCGGCATCGTTTTCCGCGAGGTATTCAGCCGTCCCGGCAACCTGCGCATGCATCTCTGCACCGCCCAGTTCTTCATCGGTGGCGACTTCGCCGGTGGCCGCTTTCAGCAGTGGGGGGCCGGCGAGAAACAGCTTGGCCTTGCCGCGCACCACCACCACGTAATCCGACAGCCCTGGCTGATAAGCGCCGCCCGCCGTGGCCGAGCCGTGCACCACGGTGATCTGCGGCAAGCCCTGCGCCGACATCCGCGCCTGATTGGCAAAACTGCGTGCGCCTTCGACGAAAATCTCGGCGGCGTAGTTGAGATTGGCGCCACCGCTTTCGGCGAGGGTGATCACCGGCAGTTTGTTTTCCTGAGCGATCTGTTGCAGGCGCAGGGATTTTTTCAGGCCGCTCGGCGAAATGGTGCCGCCCTTGATCGCGCTGTTGTTCGCCACGACCATCGCGCGAATGCCGCAGACGTATCCGATACCGGCAATAAGTCCGCCGCCGGCCGAGCTTCCATCCTTGTCGTCGTGCAACTTGTAGCCGGCGAGGCTGGCCAGTTCGAGAAACGGTGCACCGGGATCGAGCAACAGGTTCAGGCGTTCGCGCGGTAGCAACTGCCCGCGTTTATCGAATTTCGCCTTGGCGTCGGCCGCTTTGTTCAGCAGGTTCTGTTCGAGTTGCTGGACTTGCTCGATGGCCGTGAGCATCGCCGCACGGTTGCGCGCGAAGGCTTCGCTGTGCGGGTCGAGCTGGGACTGAATCTGCGGCATGGCTTACTCCTTGTCCTTGAGGACATCGGGAAGGTAGGCCCGGTGAAAGCCGTTGAACGACTCACTGTGAGTGGCCTTGTGCAGTGGCCATGCACGGCTGCCGAGGCTGGCCGCGCCATCGATTTTCAGCGTGCTGCCACTGATGAATGCCGCCGCCGGGCTGAGCAGAAACACGATCGCCGCGCTGACTTCCGATTCGGTGCCGATGCGCTTGAGCGGCACATGTTCGCGCAGGGTTGGAATCACCGCTTTGAACGCACCTTCATAGGTGTCCATACCACTGGAGGCGATCCAGCCCGGCGCCACCGCGTTGACCCGCACCCCGGCATAACCCCATTCAAACGCGGCAGTCTTGGTGAAATTGTCCATGCCCGAACGCGCCGCGCCGGAGTGGCCCATGCCGGGCATGCCGCCCCACATGTCGGCGAGCATGTTGACGATGTTGCCGCCGTGTTTGCTCATCGACTGGTTGAACACTTCCCGCGCCATCAGAAATCCGCCGACCAGATTGGTGCGCAATACGGTTTCGAAACCTTTCTGATTGATCGAGGCCAATGGCGATGGGTACTGGCCGCCGGCATTGTTGACCAGACCGTGAATCGGCCCGTGCTCGACGATCAGCTCCACGACCAGTTGTTTCACCGCTTCTTCATCACGGATATCGCAGGCCTTCCAGTGTGCGCGGCCACCGTCCTCGGCAATTTCCGCGGCGACCTTTTCCAGCTTTTCCGGCTTGCGCCCGACCAGCACCACGTTGGCGCCGAGCGCTGCCAGTTCATGCGCGGTGCAGCGCCCGATGCCGCTGCCGCCGCCGGTGACGATGATGGTCTGGCCGCTGAACAGATCGGCGTTGAAAATCGACGCGTAAGCCATGCAAACCATCCTCTAGTCGAGCTGTTCGGCGATGCTCTGCGGCACCGGGATCTGGATTTCCAACAGTTGTTGGGCGAAGGCCTTGCCTTGCGGATCGATGCGCAGACTGGCCACGCCACCACCGCCGAGAGCGTTTTCCAAGAGAAAATTCAGACTGTGGGTGCCGGGCAGATACCAGCGTTCGACCCGGCCGTGGATCGGATCGAGCACATGGCTCATCCAGTCGACAATGACGGACGGGGTCAGCGCTTCGGCGATCCACGGCAGGTATTCGGGTTTGCGCGGCAGCACGCCGATGTTGCTGTGGTTGCCTTTGTCACCGGAGCGCGCCACGGCCAGTTTCACCAAGGCCACGCTGGCATCGGCGCGGCCCTGTGGTTTGGGCGGCTGATGGGGCAGAGGTAAATCATTGCTGTCGAGGCTGCTGAGTGAGGGCAGGGCACACGGATAACGTTCACCGGCCATGTCGATGCGCAGCGAGCAAGCGCTTTTGTCGATCAGAAAAGAGAACAGACGAATCAGCGGATACACCGTGGGTCGCCCACCAACGATGCCGGTCAGCCCCGGTGCCATGCCGGTGGCGGCCTGGGCGATTTCCCGGGAGAACAGCACCAGTGCCTGTTTATTCGGGTGACGCACGGCGAGTTTGATCACCACTTCACGGCTGTCGTGGCGCTGGCCATGGGGGCCGTAGGTGGCTTCGCTGCCGAGCAATTCGATGTCGGTTTCGCTGTAGGGCGGCCAACCGCGCTGGCTGAACATTTCCGCCGTTTTGGCGATGATTGCCTGGCTGACCCGCCGCGCCTTGTCCACCGCATCGATACCGGCGATCAGGCAACTGGCGGTGCAGCGAAAACCGTCCGGGTACGTGGCGCTGACCTTGTACTTGTCGCTGGGTGGCAGGCCTTTGGCGCCGTGCACGTGCACGGCGTTTTTGCCTTGTTGCTGAAGTTTGACCTGAGTGAAATCACAGACCACGTCGGGCAACAGATAGGCCTGTGGATCGCCGACTTCATACAACATCTGCTCGCCGACGGTCAGCGGTGTGACCAGTCCACCTGAACCTTCGGGTTTGCTGACGATGAATTGGCTGTCGGCGCTGACCTCAACGATCGGAAAGCCGATGTGTTCGTAATCCGGCACGTCGCGCCAATCGGTGAAGTTGCCACCGGTGCACTGCGCGCCACATTCGATGATGTGTCCGGCCAGCGCGGCCTGGGCGAGTTTGTCGTAGTCGTGCCACGACCAGCCGAATTCGTGCACCAGTGCGGCGCTGACCACGGCGCTGTCGACCACGCGCCCGGTGATGACAATGTCGGCACCCAGTCGCAACGCTTCGACAATGCCCGGCGCGCCGAGGTAGGCGTTGGTCGACACGCACATCGCTGGCAGCGGGGCGCCGCTGAACATCTCGGTGACGCCGTTAAGTTGTTTGAATTGTGGTTGCAGGTCATCGCCGAGCAGTACGGCGATTTTCAGGTCGATGCCGGCCTTGTCACAGGCCGCTTGCAAGGCGTTGGCGCAGGCCTGCGGATTGACGCCGCCGGCATTGCTGATCACGCGGATGTTCTGCTCGGCCAACTGTGGCAGCAGGGGGGTGAGGATTTCGATGAAGTCGCTGGCGAACCCCGCCTGCGGGTCCTTCATGCGTGCGCCGGCCATGATCGACATGGTGATCTCGGCGAGGTAGTCGAACACCAGATAGTCCAGTTCGCCGCCTTCCACCAGCTGCGCGGCGGCGGTGGACGTATCTCCCCAGAAAGCACTGGCGCATCCGATGCGAACGGTGGTGGGCATTTTTATCTCCGACTCAGCAACCTGCGACAGAAGTGTCTTGAGGCTACCAAGCAAGCGCTTGGTTTGTAAACAGTTGAAACTATCTTCTGCCCAAGCGCTTGCTTGGTTGCCGCTGGCGGCTTAAATTGCGCGCAACCCTGCGGTTTCAGGGGGCAACAGACTGATCGACTGTAGGAGAGAACGGGTGGACGAGCAAAAAGCCCTGAGGGTCATGCGCGATTTGGTTGATAAAGGCCAATTGACCGACCCCGACAGCGCCCGCGGCAAATTGCTGCAAGTGGCCGCTCACCTGTTCCGTAACAAAGGCTATGAACGCACCACGGTGCGTGACCTGGCCGGCGCCGTCGGCATCCAGTCGGGCAGCATTTTTCATCACTTCAAAAGCAAGGATGAAATCCTCCGCGCAGTGATGGAAGAAACCATCCGCTACAACACTGCGTTGATGCGAGCGGCGCTGGCCGACGCGGCGGATGTGCGCGAGCGCGTGCTGGCGCTGATCCGCTGCGAATTGCAGTCGATCATGGGCGGTAGCGGTGAAGCCATGGCGGTGCTGGTCTACGAGTGGCGCTCGCTGTCCGAAGACGGTCAGGCCAAAGTGCTGGCGCTGCGCGATGTCTACGAGGACATCTGGCTGCAAGTGCTGGGTGAAGCCAAGGACGCCGGATTTATCCGTGGCGATGTATTTATTACCCGACGTTTCCTCACCGGTGCACTGTCGTGGACGACCACCTGGTTCCGTGCCGGCGGCAGTTTGAGCCTTGATCAGTTGGCCGATGAGGCGTTGATTCTGGTCCTCGAAGCGCGTTGAAGCACTTTCTATCCGGCCGGGAAACTGGCTAACTGGGCGAAACCGCCTAGCTTGAATGCATTGATCGGTATTTTTTCGGGGAGTGGGGTGTTTTGAAGTCTTCGCCAATTCGGACGGCCGCGGGGTTGTTGCTCGCAGCGCTGGCTGCATTTTGGGTTTTGCCCGCTCAGGCAGCGCAACTGGTTCGGGTCGGCGCGGCGCATTTTCCGCCTTACACCATTCGCCCGGAAACGGCGCCGACACAGGCCTCCTGCCGCAGTTGGTCGAGGCCCTCAATCGTCTGCAAAGCGACTATCAGTTCGTCCTTGTGCCGACCTCGATTCCCCGGCGTTTCGGTGATTTCAAGCAGGGCCGGATCGACATGGCGATTTTCGAGAATCCCGATTGGGGCTGGAAAGATATTCCGCACACGGATGTCGACATGGGCCTGGAGGACGCCGAGATTTTCGTCGCACAACGCGAAGACGGTCGTCAGCAGAACTATTTTGTCGACCTCTCTGGCAAGCGCCTGGCGTTGTTCAGCGGTTATCACTACGAATTCGCCAGTTTCAACGCCGACCCCAAATATCTCGCACAGAACTACAAGGCCACGCTGACCTATTCCCATGACAGCAACCTGCTGATGGTGCTGCGCGGCCGCGCCGATATTGCCCTGGTGACGCGTTCCTATCTGTTCGATTACCTGCTGCGCAACGAGAAGGTGCGCGACGAGTTGCTGGTGTCGCAGCGTATCGATCAGATCTATCACCACTACGCGATCCTGCGCCCGGCAGCGCCCATTACCGGTGTCGCTTTTGGGAAGCTGCTGCAGGGCTTGCGCGACAACGGTGAAATGCTGAAGATTTTTGATCCTTACAAGATTGCGGTGGTGCCGGTGCCTCATCACTGAGGTACCGATTTCCCGGTAAAGCCTAAATTTTCCTTCCCGGCTCACGTCACATCGTTGAACTGTCGACGATTATCGTGAGCCCGACCCATGTCCAATCTGAATGACCTGAATGCCCTGGCCTTGCCTTCGGGCAGTCAACTGATCGCTGATGCCACCGAAAGCCGTCTAAGCCTGAGCCTGGACGGACAACCGCTGATTCGCCTGCGCCTCGATCGAGAGGCCAAGGGGGCAATCCAGCTCGATGAGCGCTTTGCGCTGCCGCCCGGGCAGGCGCTGTGGGCAGCCTGTTACTGGCTGTTCGCGCGGGATCCGGCGTGCCAACAATTGACTTGGCAATTGGATCAGCCACCGACCGAAGCCTTGCTCAGCGGATTGTTGTTGAGCACCGAAGTGGCCGGCGAGTATCGCTGCGAGCGCACGCTGTTCTGGCAACTGCCGCAACCTTGGCTCGGCACATCGCTGACCGGCAGTTATCCGCAGCAAATGGTCATCAGCCAAGGCAAGCGTCATCCCTTGCGGCCAGTCAAACCGCGCGGTGAAGTGTATCGGCGTTTCGATGCGCGTCTGGGTGCGTGGATTTCCTTGCGTACGGTCGAAATCGAAGAAGATTTGCCGCGTTTCAACCGCTGGCAGAACAGCCCGCGCGTCGCCAGTTTCTGGCAGGAAGAGGGCAGCATCGAGAAGCACCGCGAATACTTGAGCAAGCTCGATGCCGACCCGCACACGCTGACCTTGATCGGCTGCTTCGATGATCAGCCGTTTGCCTATTTCGAAGCCTATTGGGCCAAGGAAGATCGCATCGCGCCGTTCTACGATGCCGACAATTACGATCGTGGCATTCACATGCTGGTGGGCGAGGAAAATCATCGCGGCCCGCACAAAGTGGCGAGCTGGTTATCGGCGCTGGTGCATTACCTGTTTCTGGATGATCCGCGCACTCAGCGTGTGGTCGCTGAGCCTCGGGCGGACAACGCGAAGATGATCGGCCATATGCAGAATCAGTGTTTCCACTGCGAGAAGGAATTCGATTTCCCGCACAAGCGCGCGGCGCTGATGATTCTGGGGCGTGAGCGGTTTTTTGATCGGTGCAAACTGGCCTGAGGTGATTCAAAAGCAAAAGATCGCAGCCTTCGGCAGCTCCTGCAGAGGAATGCATTTCCATGTAGGAGCTGCCGAAGGCTGCGATCTTTTTTATCTGGCGACGCGGTCTTAACGACGACCCGCAATCACCGTATCCCGACGACTGCCCGAGACCTTGCGGCAGTGCACCAGCGCATCACGAATCATGAAGTTGACCAGGGTCGGCGATACGCCGAGTTCCTTGGCGATGTCCTTTTGCGGCACGCCGTGCAGGCGGTACATCTCGAACGCATAGCGCGTGCGGCTAGGCAGTTCGGTCAGCGCGTCGGCGATGTTTTCCAGGGTCGAGAAGTTGATGTGCGAGGTTTCCGGCGAAGCACCTTGAATGACCACGTTCAGCCCTTCCTCTTCAGGGCCGGAGTACTTCTGCTCAAGCGCCTGTTTGCGGTAGTGATCGATGGCGAGGTTGCGCACGATCTGGAACAGATAGCTCAGTTGGGCTTTGATCGACGACGTGATCGGTGGCGCCGATTGCAGTCGGAAAAACGCATCCTGCACCACATCTTCGGCGCGCGACCGACAGCCGGTAATACGAGCTGCAATTTTGACCAGAATCAGTCGATTGTCGACGAATGCCTGAAGTAGCGGTGAATCGCACTTGCTTGTGGATACTTGTTCCGTCATGGAAATCACCTTGCTGCCAAATAGGTTAGTGGGACGCCCGGGGGACGTGGCCGTCCTACACATCGAGCGACAAATTATGTTGAATGATAATGATTGTCAATTGAGAAAGAGAAGTAATGCGCCACAAAGGTGCGTTCTGAGAACTGCGACACGCCGCCACACCCCGGCCCCATTGGCGATGGAGCCTGCCGACTAATTATTTCAAGACGTCATCCGTTCTCATTGGTGAATGGTTCCGGGCGCACAGTCCCGGCCAGACAGCATTCCGATGCCTTGCGCGGTCGGCACAGACCGCGCCCTGCATGCCCTTCGAGGGGCGTGACGCAGCAACCCGATTCCATTAGCAAGCCGAATTCAGGCAGGAAACCTCATGACCGACGCGTTCGAACTCCCCAGCACCCTGGTCCAAGCCCTCCAGCGCCGCGCGACCCTGACGCCGGATCGGCTGGCCTTGCGTTTTCTCGCTGAAAACCCGGAGCAGGCTGTGGTGCTCAGTTATCGCGAGCTGGATCAACGTGCACGCATGATCGCCGCCGCGTTACAGGCTGATACTGAATTCGGTAATCGCGCGGTGCTGCTGTTTCCCAGTGGCCCGGATTACGTCGCGGCGTTTTTTGGTTGCCTGTACGCCGGCGTGATCGCGGTGCCGGCCTATCCGCCGGAGTCCGCGCGTCGCCACCACCAGGAGCGTTTGCTGTCGATCATTGCCGACGCCGAACCGCGTCTGCTGTTGACCAGCGCCGACCTGCGCGACGCCTTGCAGCAGATCGAAGGCGCGCCGCCGTTGCTGTGTGTCGACACCCTCGACCGAACGCTGGCCGAAAACTGGGTTGAACCAAGCCTGCCGCAAGATCACATCGCGTTCCTGCAATACACCTCCGGCTCCACCGCACTGCCCAAAGGCGTACAGGTCAGCCACGGCAATCTGGTAGCCAACGAACTGTTGATCCGTCACGGTTTTGGCATCGATGTAAATCCGGATGATGTGATCGTCAGCTGGTTGCCGCTGTATCACGACATGGGGTTGATCGGCGGTCTGTTGCAGCCGATCTTCAGCGGCGTGCCGTGCATTCTCATGTCGCCGGCCTACTTCCTCGGCCGGCCGTTGCGCTGGCTGGAAGCGATCAGCGAGTACGGCGGCACCATCAGCGGCGGGCCGGACTTCGCCTATCGTTTGTGCAGCGAACGGGTCAGTGAATCAGCCCTTGAGCGTCTGGATCTGAGCCGCTGGCGTGTAGCCTATTCCGGCTCCGAGCCAATCCGTCTCGACACCCTCGAACGCTTCGCCGAGAAGTTCGCGGCGAGCGGTTTCAGCGAAACCAGTTTCATGGCCTCGTACGGTCTGGCCGAAGCGACGCTATTCGTCGCCGGCACCCCGCGCGGCACTGGCATCCCGGCACTGCGCGTGGACGATCAGGCGCTGGCGCAAAACCGCGCCGAGCCGGGCGAGGGCAGTCCGATCATGAGTTGCGGCATCAGCCAGCCGGAACACGCCGTGCTGATCGTCGAGCCGAGCAGTCTCGAAGAACTGGCCGACAACGCTGTCGGTGAAGTCTGGGCTGCCGGCCCGAGCATCGCCTACGGTTACTGGCGCAACCCCGAAGCCAGCGCCAAGACTTTCGTTCAGCACGCTGGCCGCACCTGGCTGCGCACCGGTGACCTGGGCTTCATGCGCGACGGTGAGCTGTTCATCACCGGGCGCCTGAAAGACATGCTGATCGTGCGTGGGCATAACCTCTATCCGCAGGACATCGAGAAGACCGTCGAAAACGAAGTGGAGGTGGTGCGCAAGGGTCGCGTCGCTGCGTTCGCGGTCAATCAGAAGGGTGAAGAGGGCATCGGCATCGCCGCGGAAATCAGCCGCAGCGTGCAAAAAATCCTGCCGCCGGAAGCCCTGATCAAAGCCATTCGCCAAGCCGTGGCCGAGGCTTATCAGGAAGCGCCGAGCGTGGTGGTACTGCTCAATCCGGGCGCGCTGCCGAAAACCTCCAGCGGCAAATTGCAACGCTCCGCGTGCCGCAATCGTCTGGCCGATGGCAGCCTCGACAGCTACGCGGTGTTCCCGTCGACTGCATCCGAAACTCAAGAGTCGACCACCATCGGCTCGGAACTCGAAGCCTTGATCGGCAAGATCTGGGCCGAGCAACTCAACGTCAAACAGGTCAACGCCGACGACCACTTCTTCCTGCTCGGCGGCAACTCGATTGCTGCCACCCAAGTGATTGCCCGGGTCCGTGAAGAGCTTGGTCTGGAGCTGAACCTGCGTCTGCTGTTCGAAGCGCCGACGCTGGCCGAGTTCGCCGCAGCCGTGGCGCAACAGCAACAGGACGGCGGCAGTGCCCAAGGCGCAATCACCACGCTATCGCGCAGCGAGCCGATGCCGCAATCGCTGGCGCAAAACCGCTTGTGGATCACCTGGCAACTCGACCCGCAAAGCAGCGCCTACAACATTCCCGGCGGCCTGCGCTTGCGCGGCGAACTCGATGAAGACGCCTTGCGCGCCAGCTTCCAGCAACTGATCGAACGCCACGAATCGCTGCGCACCCGCTTCTTCGAGCGCGACTGCGTCGCTCTGCAAAAAGTCGATGCCGCCGCCGAATTCAACCTGCAACTGATCGACATCAGCGACCTGCCGGTGCATGAGCGCGAAACCCGCGCTCAACAAATCCGCGAAGACGCAGCGCGCACCCAGTTCGACCTGGAAAAAGGCCCGCTGCTGTGGGTGACGCTGGTGCGTCTCGACGACGAAGATCACCAACTTCTCGTGACCCTGCACCACATCATCGCCGACGGCTGGTCGCTGAACGTATTGATCGACGAATTCTCGCGCCTGTACGCCGCCGCCTCGCAAGGGACGGCCGCCAACCTCGCGCCACTGCCAACTCAATACGCTGACTACGGCAGTTGGCAGCGCCAATGGTTGGCACAGGGTGAGGGCGAGCGACAACTGACATACTGGAAAGCGCAGCTGGGTGAGGAACATCCAACGCTGGAACTGGCCACTGATCATCCACGTTCGGCGCAAAAAAATCGCAGCGCAGCACGCCACACTGTGCGTCTGGGTGTCAGCCTCAGCGATGCGATCCGCAACACGGCTCAGGCTCACGAGTCGACACCGTTCATGCTGCTGCTCTCGGCATTCCAGAGCCTGCTGCACCGTTACAGCGGTCAGCGCGATATCCGCATCGGCGTGCCCAATGCCAACCGTCCACGCCTGGAAACCCAAGGCCTGATCGGCTTCTTTATCAACACCCAAGTGCTGCGTGCAGAAATTCATTCGCGCCAGTCGTTTGTCGAGCTGCTGGCCCAGACCCGTCAAGCTGCACTCGGTGCGCAAGCGAATCAGGATCTGCCCTTCGAACAACTGCTCGAGGCCTTCCCGCTAGCCCGCGAACAAGGCCTGTTCCAGGTCATGTTCAATCACCAACAGCGCGATCTGAGCGCGCTCAAGCGCCTGCCGGGTCTGCTCGCCGAAGAACTGCCGTGGCACAGCCGCGAAGCCAAGTTCGACCTGCAACTGCACAGCGAAGAAGACCGTAGTGGCCGGCTGACCTTGTCGTTCGACTATGCCAGCGAACTGTTCGATGCCACGACCATTGCGCGTCTGGCCGAGCACTTCAGCAACCTGTTGCGCGAAGTCTGCGAGCGCCCGCAACAAGCCATCGGTGATCTGCAACTGCTGACCACCACCGAGCACGATCAGCAGAAAAACTGGAGCGTCGCGCCATGCACCCCAGCGCAACAATGGCTACCGGAACTGCTCAACGAGCAAGCGCGGCTGACCCCGGAACGCACCGCGCTGGTGTGGGACGGTGGCAGCCTCGACTTCGCTGAACTGCACGCTCAGGCCAACCGCCTCGCGCACTATTTGCGCGACAAAGGCGTCGGCCCCGACGTTTGCGTGGCTATCGCCGCCGAGCGTTCGCCACAACTGTTGATTGGCCTGCTGGCGATCATCAAGGCCGGCGGCGCTTATGTGCCGCTGGACCCGGAATACCCGGCCGATCGACTGGCTTACATGCTCAGCGACAGCGGTGTCGAACTGCTACTGACCCAGACCGAATTGCTCGACCGTTTGCCGGCCAGCGACGGCGTCAGCGTCATCGCCATGGACGCCTTGCACCTGGAAAACTGGCCGAGCCAGGCGCCGGGTTTGCACCTGCACGGCGACAACCTCGCCTACGTGATTTACACCTCGGGCTCCACCGGCCAACCTAAAGGCGTCGGCAACACTCACGCCGCGCTGGCCGAACGTCTGCAATGGATGCAGAACGCTTACGCGCTCAACGAAACCGATGTGCTGATGCAAAAGGCACCGATCAGTTTCGATGTGTCGGTGTGGGAATGCTTCTGGCCGCTGATCACCGGTGCGCGTCTGTTGATCGCCGGTCCCGGCGAACACCGCGATCCGCATCGCATCGCGCAACTGGTTCAAGCCTATGGCGTGACTACCCTGCACTTTGTGCCGCCGCTGCTCTCGCTGTTTATCGACGAACCGCTGAGCGCCGAATGCACCAGCCTGCGCCGGGTATTCTCCGGCGGTGAAGCGCTGCCTGCCGAATTGCGCAATCGCGTAATCGCGCAACTACCAGCAGTGCAATTGCACAACCGTTACGGCCCGACCGAAACCGCGATCAACGTCACCCACTGGCACTGCACCTCTGCCGATGGCGAACGTTCGCCGATCGGTCGTCCGTTGGGCAATGTGATTTGCCGCGTGCTTGACGCCGATCTCAATCCAGTGCCGGCCGGTGTGCCGGGTGAACTGTGCATCAGCGGTATCGGTCTGGCTCGCGGCTACCTCGGCCGTCCATCGTTGACCGCAGAACGTTTTGTCGTCGATCCAATGGGCGAGCAGGGCGCGCGGTTGTACCGTACCGGTGACCGTGCGCGCTGGACCTCTGATGGCGTGATCGAATACCTCGGTCGCCTCGATCAGCAAGTCAAACTGCGTGGCTTCCGCGTTGAACCGGAAGAGATCGAAGCTCGTCTGCTCGCCCAGGACGGCGTCGCTCAAGCCGTGGTGCTGGTGCGCGAAACCGCTGCCGGTGCGCAGTTGATTGGCTACTTCACCGCCCTTGAGGCCAGCGAAGATCAGGATGAGCAAATTGCTCGCCTGAAAACCGCGCTGGCCGCCGAGCTGCCGGAATACATGGTTCCGGCGCAACTGATGCGTCTGGACGCAATGCCCCTGAGCCCGAGCGGCAAACTCGACCGCCGCGCCTTGCCCGAACCGCAATGGCAAGTGCGTGAACACGTCGAGCCGGTAACTGAACTGGAACAACAGATCGCCGCGATCTGGCGCGAAGTGCTCGGTCTGGCACGAGTCGGTCTGCGCGACGACTTCTTCGCCCTCGGTGGTCACTCGCTGCTGGCCACGCAAATCATCTCGCGCACCCGTCAGGCCTGTGACGTCGAACTGCCGTTGCGGGCCTTGTTCGAGCACAGCGAACTCGGTGATTTCGCCGAACAGATCCGCCTGATCCAGGCCAGTGGCCGCACCAACAAACAGCCGCCGATCGACAAGGTTGACCGCAGCAAACCGGTGCCGTTGTCCTACTCGCAACAGCGCATGTGGTTCCTCTGGCAGATGGAGCCGGACAGCCCGGCGTATAACGTCGGCGGCATGGCGCGTCTGCGTGGCGTGTTGCATGTCGAGCGTTTTGAGTCGGCGTTGCAAGCGCTGATCCTGCGTCACGAAACCCTGCGCACCACATTCCCGAGCGTCGACGGCGTCGCCCGTCAGCAGGTGCATGCCGAGACTGGTGTGCGCATGGGCTGGAAGGACTTCTCCAAGTCCGCCGCCGATGTGCGCGAGCAAAAGGTTCAGCAATTCGCCGACGAAGAGGCGCATCTGCCGTTCGATCTGGAAACCGGCCCGCTGCTACGCGCCTGTCTGGTGAAGACCTCCGAGCAGGAGCATTACTTTGTCCTGACTCTGCACCACATCGTCACCGAAGGCTGGGCGATGGATATTTTCGCCCGCGAACTCAGTGCGCTTTACGAAGCGTTTGTCGATGACCGTGATTCGCCGCTTGAGCCGCTGCCGGTGCAGTACCTCGACTACAGCGTCTGGCAGCGCAACTGGCTGGAATCCGGCGAGCGTCAGCGCCAACTCGACTACTGGACCGCGCAACTCGGTCGTGAGCATCCATTGCTGGAGTTGCCGGGCGACCGCCCGCGTCCACCGGTGCAAAGCCATCAGGGTGAGCTGTTCCGTTTCGATCTGAGCGACGATCTTGCCGCGCGGGTTCGTGCGTTCAATGCGCAAAACGGTCTGACCCTGTTCATGACCATGACCGCCGCACTCGCCACCCTGCTTTACCGCTACAGCGGCCAGACCGATCTGCGCATCGGCGCACCGGTGGCCAACCGCATCCGCCCGGAAAGCGAAGGGCTGATCGGTGCGTTCCTCAACACCCAAGTGCTGCGTTGCCAGCTCGACGGCATGATGTCGGTCGGCGAATTGTTCGAGCAGGTGCGTCACACCGTGATCGAAGGCCAGTCGCATCAGGATCTGCCGTTCGATTATCTGGTTGAAGCCTTGCAGCCGCCACGCAGCGCCGCGTACAACCCGCTGTTCCAGGTGATGTGCAACGTGCAGCGCTGGGAATTCCAGCAGAGCCGCATGCTCGCCGGTATGACCGTCGAATATCTGGCCAACGATGCGCGGGCGACCAAGTTCGACCTCAACCTGGAAGTCACCGACCTCGACCATCGCCTCGGTTGCTGCCTGACTTACAGCACCGATCTGTTCGACGAGCCGACCATCGCGCGCATGGCCAAGCATTGGCGCAACCTGCTCGAAGCGTTGATCGCCGATCCACAACAACGCCTCAGCGAATTGCCGCTGCTCGATCAACCCGAGCAACAGCAACTGCTCGACAGCCTCGGTATCGAGCCGGGCGAGCATCGTCTCGACCAGTGCATTCATCACCTGTTCGCCGAACAGGCGCTGGCACGCAAAGACGCGCCGGCCCTGACCTTCGCCGGGCAGACCCTGAGCTACGCCGAACTCGACGCCCGCGCCAATCGCTTGGCCTGGGCCTTGCGTGAGCGTGGCGTCGGCCCGCAAGTGCGCGTCGGTCTGGCGCTGGAGCGTTCGCTGGAAATGGTCATCGGCTTGCTGGCGATTCTCAAGGCTGGCGGTGCGTATGTGCCGCTGGACCCGGAATACCCGCTCGACCGTCTGCATTACATGATCGACGACAGCCGCATCGGTTTGCTGCTCAGCGATCGCGCGATGTTCCAGGCCCTCGGCGATCTGCCGCCAAGCGTGACGCGTTGGTGCCTGGAAGATGACAGCGCAGCACTCGCCGCTTACCCGGCCACTGAGCTGCCATTTATCAGCCTGCCGCAGCATCAGGCGTACCTGATTTACACCTCGGGTTCGACTGGCAAGCCGAAAGGTGTGGTGGTCTCCCACGGCGAAATCGCCATGCACTGCCAAGCCGTGATCGAGCGTTTCGGCATGCGCCCGGACGATTGCGAACTGCACTTCTATTCGATCAACTTCGACGCCGCCACCGAGCGTCTGCTGGTGCCGCTGCTCAGCGGCGCGCAGGTGGTGTTGCGTGCGCAAGGTCAGTGGGACGCGGAAGAGATCTGCGGTTTGATCCGCACGCATAAAATCAACGTGCTCGGTTTTACCCCGAGCTACGGTAGCCAGTTGGCGCAGTTCCTCTCGACGCAAAACGAAATCCTCCCGGTGCGGATGATCATCACTGGCGGCGAAGCGTTGACCGGTGAACACCTGCAGCGCGTTCGTGCGGCGTTCAAACCGGCGATGTTCTTCAACGCCTACGGCCCGACCGAAACCGTGGTCATGCCCTTGGCCAGTCTGGCGCCGGAGGTGCTGGAAGAGGGCGCCGGCAGTGTGCCGATCGGCAGCGTGATCGGTGCGCGCGTGGCGTACATTCTCGACGCCGATCTGGCGTTGGTGCCGCAAGGTGCGACCGGTGAGTTGTTCGTCGGCGGCGCCGGTCTGGCACAGGCCTATCACGATCGTCCGGGCATCACCGCCGAACGTTTTGTCGCTGACCCGTTCGCCACCGATGGCGGGCGCATGTACCGCACCGGCGACCTGGTGCGCCAGCGTGCCGATGGTTTGGTGGAATACCTGGGCCGGATCGACCATCAGGTGAAGATCCGTGGTTTCCGTATCGAGCTGGGCGAAATCGAAACGCGCCTGCTCGATCACGACTCGATCCGCGAAGCCGTGGTGCTCGCCCTCGACGCGCCGAGCGGCAAGCAATTGGTCGGTTACCTCGTCACCGAAATCGCCGAGCAAAGCGAAGCCAATCAGGCTGAACTGCGCGACGCCCTCAAGTCGCACCTCAAGGCGCAACTGCCGGATTACATGGTGCCGACGCACCTGATTCTGCTGGCGAGCATGCCGCTGACCGCCAACGGCAAACTCGACCGCCGCGCCTTGCCGGCGCCGGATCCTGAGTTGAATCGTCAGGACTACGTTGCCCCAAGTAATGAGCTGGAACAGACCTTGGCGCAGATCTGGTGCGAAGTGCTCAACGTCGAACAGGTCGGCCTCAACGACAACTTCTTCGAACTCGGCGGCGACTCGATTCTGTCGATTCAAGTGGTCAGTCGTGCACGGCAGCAAGGCATTCATTTCAGCCCGCGTGATCTGTTCCAGCATCAGACCGTGCAGACCCTCGCCGCCGTGGCCAGTCGCACCGAGCAGGTGATGGCCGAGCAAGGTCTGGTGGTTGGCGAATCGGCGCTGACGCCGATTCAGCATTGGTTCTTCGACACCGAAATTCCTGCGCGTCAGCACTGGAACCAGGCGTTGTTGCTGGAACCGACCGTGCTGCTGGAAGCGCATCGTCTGGAGCAGGCGCTGTTGGCCGTGATCGAGCAGCATGATGCCCTGCGTCTGCGCTTTACCGAGGCCAACGGCGAGTGGCAAGCCACGCACCAACCGGTGTCCGATGCAGCCGTGCTGTGGCAAGTGCGCGTGACCTCGATGGACAAGTGCGAAGCACTGTTCGCCGATGCCCAGCGCAGCCTCGACCTGGAACAAGGTCCGTTGGTCCGCGCTGTGCTGGTCGATGGCCCGCAAGGTCAGCAACGCCTGTTTATCGCGATCCATCACTTGGTCGTCGACGGTGTGTCGTGGCGCGTCTTGCTCGACGATGTGCAAACCGTTTACCGCCAACTCGACGCCGGGCAGTCGGTCAAACTGCCGGCGAAAACCAGTGCCTTCAAGGACTGGACGGCGCGTTTGCAGGCTTATGCCGGCAGCGAATCCCTGCGCGAAGAACTCGACTGGTGGCAGACCCAACTGGCCGGCCCGAACGCCGACCTGCCTTGCGAAAACCCGCAGGGCGGCCAGCAGAATCGCCACGCGCAAACCGTCAGCGTGCGCCTCGACGCCGAACACACTAAACAGTTGCTGCAACAGGCGCCGGCCTCCTATCGCACGCAAGTCAACGACCTGCTGCTGACCGCGCTGGCCCGCGTGTTGTGCCGCTGGAGTGAGCAACCGTCGACGCTGATTCAGCTGGAGGGCCACGGCCGCGAAACCCTGTTCGACGAGATCGACCTGACCCGCACCGTCGGCTGGTTCACCAGCGCCTATCCATTACGCCTGACCCCGCACAACATCGAAGAAGCCGCCGGGCAGGGTGCTTCGATCAAAGCAATCAAAGAGCAATTGCGCGCCGTGCCGCACAAAGGCCTCGGCTATGGCGTGCTGCGTTATCTCGCCGACGATCTCAGCCAGCGCAGCATGGCCGCGCTGCCGCATGCGCCGGTGACCTTCAACTACCTCGGCCAGTTCGACCAGAGTTTCGGCAGCGATGCGCTGTTCCGTCCGCTGGATGAAGCGGTCGGTGCCGCCCACGATCCGCAGGCGCCATTGCCGAACGAACTGAGCATCGACAGTCAGGTTTACGGCGGTGAACTGCTGCTGCGCTGGACCTTCAGCGCCGAGCGTTACGACACGCAGACCATCAACGATCTCGCCGATGCCTACCTTGGTGAACTGCAAAGCCTGATCACCCATTGCCTGCAAGACGAGGCCGGTGGCCTGACGCCGTCGGACTTCCCGCTGGCCAGGCTGACTCAGGCGCAACTCGATGCCTTGCCAGTGCCAGCCGCGCACATCGAGGACGTCTACCCGCTGACGCCGATGCAGGAAGGCATGTTGCTGCACACGTTGCTCGAACCGGGCACCGGTCTGTACTACATGCAGGATCGTTACCGCATCAACAGCGAACTCGACGCCGAGCGTTTCGCCCAGGCCTGGCAAGCGGTGATCGCCCGTCACGAAGCGTTGCGCGCGTCGTTCTGCTGGAACGTCGGCGAAGACATGCTGCAAGTGATTCATACGCCGGGTCGTACGCCAATCGAATATCTGGACTGGAGCGCCATTGCCGAAGCCGAGCAGGAACCGAAGCTGCAAGCGCTGTTGAAAGACGAGCGCGAGGCCGGTTTCGATCTGCTCAATCAGGCGCCGTTTCACCTGCGCCTGATCAAGGTTGGCGCAGCGCGTTACTGGTTCATGATGAGCAACCATCACATCCTCATTGATGCCTGGTGCCGCTCGCTGCTGATGAATGACTTCTTTGAGATCTACACTGCTCTGGGCGAAGGTCGCGAAGCACAATTGAGCATGCCCCCGCGTTATCGCGATTACATCGGCTGGCTGCAACGCCAGAGCCTGGCCGAAGCGCGGCAGTGGTGGCAGCAGAACCTGCAAGGGTTCGAGCGCACCACGCCGATCCCGAGTGACCGGCCGTTCCTGCGCGAACATGCCGGTGAAAGCGGCGGGATGATCGTCGGCGACCGCTACACCCGCCTCAATGTCGAGGACGGTGCGCGTCTGCGGGAACTGGCGCAGGCGCATCAATTGACCATCAACACGTTTGCTCAAGCCGCGTGGGCCTTGGTGCTGCGCCGCATGAGCGGCGATCGTGACGTGCTGTTCGGCGTGACCGTGGCCGGTCGTCCGGTGGAAATGCCGGAGATGCAGCGCACCGTCGGCCTGTTCATCAACAGCATCGCCCTGCGGGTGAAAATGCCTGAGGACGATCAGCGCAGCAGCGTGCGTGAGTGGCTCAGTGGCTTGCTCGACAGCAACATGCAGCTGCGCGAGTACGAATACCTGCCGCTGGTGAACATTCAGGAACAGAGCGAACTGCCGAAAGGCCAGCCGCTGTTCGACAGCCTGTTCGTCTTTGAAAACGCGCCAGTGGAAGTCTCGGTGCTGGACCGCGCGCAGAGCCTGAACGCGACCTCGGATTCGGGCCGAACCCACACCAACTTCCCACTGACGGCGGTGTGCTACCCGGGCGATGACCTTGGTCTGCATCTGTCGTACGACCAGCGCTACTTCGACGAATCGACCATCGAGCGCATGCTCGGCGAGTTCAAACGTCTGCTGCTGGCGTTGGTCGATGGCTTCCATGGCGACATGGCCGATCTGCCGCTGCTGGGTGCAGAAGAACAGGACTTCCTGCTGCACGGTTGCAACCAGAGTGCCCACGACTATCCGCTGGACCAAAGCTACGTCGCGCTGTTTGAAAAGCAGGTCGCTGCGCATCCGCAGCGTATCGCCGCGACGTGCCTTGATCAGCAACAGAGCTACGCCGAGCTGAACCACAACGCCAACCGTCTCGGTCATGCCCTGGTCGCGGCCGGTGTGCAGATGGATCAACCGGTGGCGCTGCTCGCCGAGCGTAATCTCGATCTGCTCGGCATGATCATTGGCAGCTTCAAGGCTGGCGCGGGTTATCTGCCGCTGGATCCGGGCCTGCCGAGCCCGCGTCTGCAACGCATCATCGAGCTGAGCCGCACGCCGGTGCTGGTCTGCTCCAAAGCATGTTTTGAACAGACGCAGACGCTACTGGATGAATTCAGCTGCGCCAATCGCCCACGCTTGCTGGTGTGGGAAGAGGTACAAGCGGCGGCGATGTCGGCGCAGGATTTGGGTATTTACAGCGGCCCGGACAACCTCGCTTACGTGATCTACACCTCGGGTTCGACCGGCCTGCCGAAGGGCGTGATGGTCGAGCAGCGCGGCATGCTCAACAACCAGTTGAGCAAGGTGCCGTACTTGAATTTGAGCGACGCCGACGTGATCGCCCAGACCGCTTCGCAAAGCTTCGATATTTCGGTCTGGCAGTTCCTTGCCGCACCGTTGTTCGGTGCGCGCGTGGACATCGTGCCGAATACGATTGCCCACGATCCGCAAGGTTTGTTGGTGCATGTGCAGGCGCAGGGCATCACCGTGCTGGAGAGCGTGCCATCGCTGATTCAGGGCATGCTCGCCGCGGATCGTCTGAGTCTGGATGGCCTGCGCTGGATGCTGCCGACCGGTGAAGCGATGCCGCCGGAACTGGCGCACCAATGGCTGCTGCGTTACCCGGACATCGGTCTGGTCAACGCTTATGGTCCGGCGGAATGTTCCGATGACGTGGCGTTCTTCCGCGTCGACATGGCGTCGACGCGCGGCAGTTACTTGCCGATCGGTACGCCGACCGACAACAACTTGCTGTACCTGGTCGATGGCGCGCTGGAACTGGTGCCGCTGGGCGCGGTGGGTGAGTTGTGCGTGGCGGGTACGGGCGTCGGACGCGGTTATGTCAGCGATCCGCTGCGCACCGCGCCAGTGTTTGTGCCGAACCCGTTCGGTGCGCCGGGCGAGCGTCTGTATCGCACCGGTGACCTGGCGCGGCGCCGCAGCGACGGTGTGCTGGAATACGTTGGCCGGGTTGACCATCAAGTGAAGATTCGCGGTTACCGCATCGAGCTGGGTGAGATCGAGGCGCGTCTGCATGAGCAACCGGAAGTGCGCGATGGTGCGGTCGGTGTGCAGGAAGGCGTCAACGGCAAACACTTGGTCGGTTATCTGGTTGCTGCTGACACCGCGCTTAATCCGAGTGAACGCCTGGAGCGGATCAAACAGCGCCTGCGCGCCGAACTGCCGGAATACATGGTGCCGCTGCACTGGTTGTGGCTCGATCAGCTGCCGCTGAACGCCAACGGCAAACTCGACCGCAAAGCCCTGCCTGCGCTGGAGATCGGCCAGTTGCAGAGCCAGGATTATCTGGCCCCGCGCAATGATCTTGAACAGAGGCTGGCTGATATTTGGGCCGAGGTGCTAAAGGTCGAAACGGTCGGTGTACGCGACAACTTCTTCGAGCTGGGCGGGCACTCGTTGCTGGCCACGCAGATCGCCTCGCGGGTGCAGAAAACCCTGCAACGTGACGTGCCGCTGCGGGCGATGTTCGAGTGCAGCACGGTGGAGGAATTGGCCGAGTACATCGATGGGCTGGCGGCGAGTGACATCACCGAGGAGAAGGTCGACCGCTTGAATGATCTGATGGCGGAGCTGGAGGGCTTCTAGTTCTTTAGCGCCTGCATTGGCCTCATCGCGAGCAGGCGAAGGCCTACATTTTGGAATGCGTTCCCTGTAGGAGTGAGCCTGCTCGCGATGAGGCCGGTACATTCATGTACATTTCCAAGGTTGACGATAAAGAACCGGCACCTCAGTCTGCCGGTTCTCTTTTTTTGTCGCGGGGGTGGTCGATGCCTTTTTTCACGGTTGACGGACAAGCGCTGCATTACATTGATCAAGGCTCAGGCCCGGCGGTGTTGCTGGCCGGAAGCTATCTATGGGACCAGGCCATGTGGGCGCCGCAGATTGCCGCGTTGTCGCCGCACTATCGGGTGATTGCACTGGATCTGTGGGGCCATGGCGAGTCGGGGCGGTTACCCGAAGGCACGACTTCACTGGACGACATCGCCCGTCAGGCGCAGGCCCTGCTCGATCATCTGGACATCGATCAGGTCACTCTCGTCGGGCTGTCGGTTGGCGGCATGTGGGGCGTGCGTCTGGCTTTGTCGGCACCGCAACGGATCAACGGTCTGGTGCTGATGGACACCTACGTCGGCGTTGAGCCGGAACCGACTCGTCAGTACTACTTCTCGCTGTTCAGACAGATTGAAGAAACCGGCGAAATCTCCGAGCAATTACTGGATATCGTCGTGCCGATTTTCTTCCGTCCGGGGATCGATCCGCAGTCGGCGCTGTATCAGGATTTCCGCGCGAAACTGGCGGCGTATTCGTCTGATCGACTGCGCGAAAGCATCGTGCCGATGGGGCGTATCACCTTTGGTCGCGATGATTTGTTGCCACGTCTGGGCAAGTTGAATGCGGCGACCACGCTGGTCATGTGCGGCGACCAGGACAAGCCGCGACCACCGTCGGAAGCAAAGGAAATGGCGGAGTTGATCGGTTGCCCGTGGGTACTGGTGCCGGAAGCGGGGCATATCTCCAATCTGGAGAATCCGCAGTTTGTCACCGAGGAGCTGTTTACCTTTCTGGCTGACCGCCGTTGAAAAGATCGCAGCCTGCGGCAGCTCCTACAGAAAACGCGCTCCATGTAGGAGCTGCCGCAGGCTGCGATCTTTTGATTTTGCTTATTTAGGCCCGAGAATCTTCGCCAACTTGTCCGGCGAAGGCGCGCCTTGCTGCTGTTGCAACTCGCCTTTGTCATCCATATAGAAGATTGCCGGCGTCGCCTGCAATTCCAGGTCTTCCATCAACTGCATGTTCGCCGCCAATTTGGTCTGCACAGCCGCTGGAATATCTTTCAGCGCTTTTAGCGAACTGCCCTTGCCAGCCTTTTCGTGATCTTCCAGGGCCTTGGCCGGATCTTTCGCCGCCAGCAGCGCTGCCGATTTACCCGGGCTGTCCTCGCGGATGATCCCGACCATGATGTGCCGCAATTGCACCTTGCCGGATTTCACCCACGGCCGCGCCTGTTCCCAGAACATGTTGCAGTAAGGGCAGTTCGGATCGCTGAACAGGTACACGGTGCGCGGTGCATCCTTGTTGCCGTCCTGAATCCAGTTGCTCGCTTCGAACTTGGCCCAGACTTCCTTGGCCATCGGCGCATACACCATTTTTTGCAGCGGCTCGCTGCTCAGGTCTTTGCCGTCGGCGTCGTACATATTGCCGAGAATGACATGCTTGCCATCCGGGGTCAGGTACAGCGCCATGCCGCGATTCTGATACTGCGCCGCATAACCACGCAAACCATCGGGGGCATCGAACTGACCGACGATTTTCGCGCCTTTGGCTTCGATCTGCTTGATCGCCGCAGGCAATTCTTCAGCGGCCTGCACCGACGGCAAGTGCAGCAGGGCGCTGCCCAGAGTCAGCGTCAGCAGGTGGCGGAGGCGGGGCATGGCAGTTTCCTTGCAGAGGTAGCCGGTGCAGTGGCCGGGTTCGAATTCGGGGTTGGGGTGTCGAAGTTTTCCAAGGCGCGCGCCAGGCTGGCGTTGGATAACTCGCCCAGGTGACTGCTCAGCAGCCTGCCGTCAGGGCTGTAGAACAGCGTAGTCGGCAATGCCATGGAACCCACGGCCTGACCTAGCCGACCGCTGCGATCGAACAGCACGTTGTTCAGGCTCAGGCCCTGGGTCTCAAGAAATGTCGCCACGCTTTGCATGCTTTCGGCCTGATTGACGAACAGGAAGGTCAGGTCCGGACGTTGTTGCTGGGCATTCTCCAGGACTGGCATCTCGCGCCGGCACGGCGGGCACCAGGTCGCCCACAGATTGATCACTAGCGGGCCGCCCTGATAGTCGCTGAGCTGGATGGTTTCCCCGGCCGCGTTGCGCAGAGAGATGTCCGGAAGTCGGGTGCCTTGTTCATAGATGTTCAACGACAACGTCGCCAACAGCCAGAACGCCACGCCGCTGGCCACGCCAAAGCCCAGTGGACGACGCAGCCCTGGACGACGCCAGCCGCGATACAGCGCCGCCAGCAGCAACACAATCACACCCGGCCAGGCGAGGAAACCACCGTCACGCAAATCAATGATCTGCCACGGGTCATTGCGATAGTGCGACCAGTACAGCAGCACAAAGGCAATTCGCGCCGCGAGCATGCCCAGCAGAAACAGACTGAACAATGCCGACTCGGGGTTATCGCCGCCACGCTTGGCCACCCGCCAACCGACAAAGGTCGCCAGCGCCAGGGCACTGATCAGCAGCAGGTGATTAAGCGCGATGGCAAAAGTGCCGAGGGTGAGAGTCAACATTAATTGGCGTCCCGGGTGGTGGCCCAGCGTTGCAGGAAGGTCTCGGCATCGACTTCGCCGGTGATGCGCTGGCTGCGGCGTTCTTCGCCATCAGTGCCGATCCAGACGAAGCTCGGTGGCCCCGGCACTTTGTAGCGGCTGAGCAACTCACGGCTGGCAGCATTGTCGGCAGTGACATCAAGGCGCAGCAGGCGTACATCACTCAACGCCTGCATGACCTTGTCCTTGCCGAACACCTGCTTCTCCATGACTTTGCACGAGACACACCAGTCGGCGTAGTAGTCGAGCAGTACCCACTGGCCCTGAGCTTTGGCGGCCTCGAGTTCGCGTTGCAGCGCCGCCGGCTCCTTGATCGTGGTGAACGCGTCATGAGCCGATGGCTGCGCTGCGCTGGCGCGGCCGGCGCTGTAGACCTGCAAAGGCTGATACGGATCATCGCTGCCGCCTGCCGCACCAATCACCAGCAAACTGCCCCACAGCCCGAGCAACAGCGAGCTGGCGCCGAACAACTGCGCGACGCGGCCAAAACCTTCGGATTGTTTCCAGGCACAGAACGCGGCGATCAACAGCAGTGCGCCGCACAGGCCCAGCCACAACGAAGCATCCAGCACCGGACGCAACATCAACAGCGCCGTGGCGAGAAAGAGGAAACCGAACACGCCTTTGAGCAGATTCATCCAGGCGCCGGGCTTGGGCAGGAAGCGATTGCCCACGGTCACCAGCAACAACAATGGCACACCAATGCCGATGCCCAGCGAAAACAGAATCAAACCGCCGTGCAGCGCGTTGCCGCTCTGCGCGATATACAGCAACGCTCCCGCCAGCGGCGCGGTCATGCAAGGCCCGACCAGCAGACCGGACAACGCACCGAGCACCCCGGCGCCGATCAGGCTGCCACCGCTGCGACTGCGCGAGGCATGTTCAAGACGATCACGCAGGGCCACCGGCAATTGCAGTTCAAAGAAACCGAACATCGGCAAGGCCAGCACCACAAAGATTGCGGCGAACGTGCCGAGCAGCCAAGGGTTCTGCAACCACGCCTGCAGATTCGCGCCGAGCAGCGCAGCGATCACGCCCATCGCCGCATACACCAGCGCCATGCAAATCACGTAACTGCCGGCCAGCGCGAAACCGCGACGCGGGGTGGCACCACTGCCGACTACCATGCCGGCCAGAATCGGCAGCATGGGTAAGGTGCACGGGGTGAACGCCAGCAACAGACCGAGGCCGAAAAACACCAGCAGACTCCAGCCCAGCGCCCGTTGTTGCAGGCTACTGGCCAACGCCTGATCCGGTGCTTCTGCGCTTGCAGCCACTGCGGCTTTGCCGCCCAGATCGATGACCCGGGTTTGCGGCGGGTAGCACAGGCCGGCATCGGCACAGCCCTGATAGCTGACTTTGATCTGGCCTGTGGCGGTTGCCGGGATTTTCACTTCCAGCCCTTGGCGATAGACCGGTTGCTCACCGAAAAACTCGTCGCTGTGGGATTCGCCTTCAGGCAGCGCAGGCTGCTGTGCTGCGCTCAGTCCGTCGAGTTTCAGGCGTTTCTGATACAGGTAATAGCCGTCGGTGATTTGCCAGAACAGCTGGGTTTCACCGGATTCCAGGCGTTCGGAGGTGAGTACGAATGCCTGGTCGACCGGCAGAAATTCCGGTTTTGTCTCAAACGGATTGTTTCCAGCCTGTGCCAGGCTGGAAATCAGTAGGGCAAACAAAAGAAAAAAATGACGCATGGAGGAGCCTTGTCCCTGTGCAGATGGGATGCAGAATGGGCAGCGGCGATTAACCGATAATTAACCGTATCCTACAAGGCCCTCCGGGCTTCGGCCAATCAGCCTCGCAGCAGTCCGGGCCAGTTCTGGTCATTGATGGTTTTCGGTCCGGCGACCAGACGGTCGGACTGAATGTTGTAAGTCAGGTATTGGTTATCGGTCAGGAAAATGTACCAGTAGCTGTCGGCGAAAGTCCGGTCATTTTGCGCTGCCGTGATGATGCGGTCCTTGTACGGTTTCAGCGCGCCAAGTTGATAATCCCCGAAGGGTTTGTAAGTCAGGGTCTTTGCCTTGTAGTTAAACGATAGATAGTGCCCGTCGTTGAGGATGAATCTGAACAGGAACGGGTGACCGGTTAGTTGGAACCAGGTACCGGCGATGATTTTGTCGAAGTAGGGCAGTATTGGCTTCCAGATTGAATCGGAAACTTTATAGAAGGCATCGACCTTGTCTTTGTCCTGATTATATTTACACACCATGGGTGTGGTTCCCTGGTAGAAGAATAACCAGGCAATATCCTCATCGGACGAGGTGTTCCAGCCGAATGAAGTGGTTGTCAGCCCGAAACGCAAGTCTTTGGCATGGGGGCCAAAGCTGTCCCAGCTAGCGTCGACCGATGCGGGATAGTTGGCGGATACTTCGTTGTCACCGAGATCGAATCGGGAATAGGTGTCGCTGTCCTTGAAAAAGAAATAAATACGGTCAGGGCCGGAGCGCCAATCGATAGCGACGAAGTTTTTTAGTTGAGGCATGTTTATTAAATCCCTTTAAAAAAGTATGTAGTTGGCGGACAGAAACTAAATGATCGGAGGATTCTTACAAGGGAGGAATTGTTTCTTTATTAGTGGAGGAAGTTTCAACGCCGGGTGGCTTTGGGTTTGCCCGCCGCGGGGACGGCCGAGGCGTTTGCGGCCGGCTTCCCGTAAGCACCGATGATGGCCATAATTGCGGCTTAATCCTTGGCTGCTTCACTGACGTTTTTCCTGCGGAGTTCCCATGCACGTACTGGTTTGCGAAGACGATGAGCTGATCGCCAGCGGTATCGTCGCCGGTCTCACGGCTCAGGGTTTGACCGTTGAGCACGTCAACACTGCGTCGAAGGCGCGGGCGATGCTCAAAGTGGCCGAATTCGACGTGATGGTGCTCGATCTCGGCCTGCCCGACGAAGATGGCCTCAAATTGTTGCAACAACTGCGTCAGAGCGGCCTGGAAATTCCGGTGCTGATCCTGACCGCGCGCGACTCGGTGACCGACCGTGTCGATGGCTTGCAGGCCGGGGCCGACGATTACCTGCTCAAGCCGTTCGATCTGCGTGAACTGTTCGCCCGTCTGCAAACCCTGCTGCGCCGAGTCGCCGGACGCAGCGTCAACCTGATCGAGCACGGCGCGCTGACCTACGATCCGAGCAGCCGCGAAACCACCCTGGCCGGGCAACCGGTGGACTTGTCGCGCCGTGAGCAATCGCTGTTGCAGGCGCTGCTGCACAATCGTGGCCGGGTGCTGTCCACCGAGCAGTTGAAAGACAGTGTCTACGGCTTCAACGATGAGTTGGAAAGCAACGCGTTGAACGTGCACATCCATCACCTGCGCAGCAAATTGGGCAAGGGCATCGTCGAAACGGTGCGCGGTCTGGGCTATCGCCTCGGCCCGGCTGACGGTGGAGATCAAGGCAAGTGATGAGCCTGCGACTGCGCCTGAGCCTGACCCTCGGCGCCGCGTTTGCGCTCATCTGGGCGCTGGCGGCGGCCTGGATGCTCAGTGACCTGCGCAATCAGATGATGTTCTCCCTCGACCAGCGTCTGGTGGCGTCGGCGCGGATGGTTGCCGGGCTGCTGGAACAGTTGCCGACACTGCCGAGCAAAGGCGAAGGCACCCATTTCAGCGCCGAACAACTGAATATCCCCGGTGGTATGGCCTGTCAGGTCAGCTCCTTGCGCGGGGAAATTCTTGCGCGCAGCCACAACAATCCCGAACAAGCGCTGGAAGCCGAGAAGATGGGCTTCCATGACCAGATGATCGACGGTGCGCCGTGGCGCAGCTTTACCCTCGCCCGAGGCGATGTGCGCATTACCACCGCTGATCGGCAGATCGAACGCGAGGCGCTGAACATGTCGATCCTGCTGGCGGCGTCGGTGCCGGTGGGTGTGGCGTTGCTCGGCTGCCTGTGCCTGTTATGGCTGGGCATCGGCCAGGGGCTGGCGCCGCTCAACCGTCTGCGTGAAGCGTTGATGCGGCGCAATGCCGATTCCCTTGAGCCGCTGCAGATCCAGACCTTCCCCAGCGAATTGAAGCCGCTGCTTGAAACGCAAAATCAGTTGTTTCAACGCATCGGCAAAACCATCGAGCGCGAGCGGCGCCTGACCGGTGACGCGGCGCATGAACTGCGCAGCCCGCTGACGGCGATCAAGACTCACCTGCAAGTCGCGCGCATGACCGATGGCAGCGCCCGCGATCAGTCGCTGGCGCGGGCCGAGGAAGGCGCCGATCGCTTGCATCGCACCCTCGAACAACTGCTGTTGCTGGCGCGGGTCGAGGGCAGTCTGTCGTTCGATGACGGTTCGCAATGCAGCGCCGAGCAAGTGGCACGCCTGGCGATTCAGGACGCCACGGGTGGCGAGCGCTTGCGCATCAAACTGCAACTGCCAGGCGAGCTTTCCACTGCAGCGCTGCAGATGCCGGCCGTGCTGTCGATTGCGGCGCTGCGCAATCTGCTCGACAACGCCCTGCGTCATACCCCCGAGGACTGTGCGGTCGAGCTGAGTCTGGAAACCATTGGCAACCGCGTACGTTTTGTCGTGCGCGACCATGGCCCGGGGATTGCGCCGGATGATCTGCAACACCTGACTCAGCGCTTCTGGCGCAACGGCCAAAGCACCGGTTGCGGCCTCGGCCTGGCGATTGTTCAGGCGATCGTTCAGCGTTGCGACTGTGCCCTGCATTTCGACAGCCGTCCGGATGGCCTGCGCGTCGAACTGACCATGCCGTTGCAACCCGTCTAACCCCAGCACAGTGTAGGAGCTGCCGAAGGCTGCGATCTTTTGATTCTGTTTTTCAAGATCAAGATCAAAAGATCGCAGCCTTCGGCAGCTCCTACAGGAAATCGCGCCAGACACATCAAATGTAACTTCTCGGCGTTCGCCATCCGGCCCGCGTGGGGGTAAGGTCATCGCAGCTTTGACTCAATGGATTGAGGGAACTGCGCCATGGAAGCACCCATCTGTATTCGTCCGGCCACACTGGCCGACGCCAGCATCATCAGCCGCATCATCGAGCGTTCGATCCGCATCGGTTGTGCGCCCGATCACCGTAATGATCTATCACTCGTCAGCCAATGGATCGGCCTGCAAACCGCCGACTTCATCAGTGCTCGACTGGCCGATCCGCACTTCTACCTCTGCATTGCGTTGTTGCCGGACAAACCGGTCGGTGTCGGCATGGCTCGGGCCAGCGGCGACATTTTGCTGTGTTACGTCCAGCCAGAGTCATTTCGCCGGGGCGTCGGGCGAGCGCTGATGTTGGATCTGGAAGGCTGGTTACGGGTTCGCGGTGTTTCTCACGCTGATCTCAACAGCACGCACACCGGCCAGGCATTTTATCGGCGTCTGGGCTATCACAAGTCAGCGCCGCCCCTCGAATGCAACGGCTTGCAGACCCTGCCCATGCACAAGTCGCTGGTAGCATCGGGCTGACAACTCGATCACGGGCTAAATCCTCGGGCCCCTTAAGCGTTTCCAGAACAGGAAAACCTGCAAGTGCGCCCCGCGATCGGAATGCGCACCTGTCCGGTGTGCTGTTTTGGTCACTATCCATAGCCAATTGAGGGGTCGAGAGATGTCAGTCGCCACCAGCCTTATCGAAGAGTCGTCGGCCCGGGTTACCTCGGCGCCGGCCGAAACGCTGTACCAGTTCAACGAATCGCCATTGCTCGCCCGTCAGGCCCGGCAGGAATCCAACGCGCGCAGCTATCCGCGACGCATTCCATTGGCACTGAAGCGCGCCAAAGGTCTGTATGTCGAAGACGTTGAAGGGCGTACTTTCATCGACTGCCTCGCCGGGGCCGGCACGCTGGCGCTGGGGCATAATCACCCGGTGGTGATCGAAGCGATCCAGCAGGTGCTGGCCGATGAATTGCCACTGCACACCCTCGACCTGACCACTCCGGTCAAAGATCAGTTCGTCCAGGATCTGTTCGGTCTGCTGCCATCGGCCCTCGCGGCTGAAGCGAAAATCCAGTTCTGCGGGCCGACCGGCACCGATGCCGTAGAGGCGGCATTGAAACTGGTACGCACGGCGACCGGACGCAGCACCGTGCTGTCGTTCTCCGGTGGTTATCACGGCATGAGCCAGGGCGCATTGAGCCTGATGGGCAGCCTGGGGCCGAAAAAGCCGCTGGGCGCCTTGCTCAGCAACGGCGTGCAGTTCATGCCGTTCCCGTATGACTACCGTTGCCCGTTCGGCCTCGGTGGCGCAGCTGGCGTGAAGGCTAACCTGAGTTACCTGGAAAACCTGCTCAACGATCCCGAGGCTGGCGTGCAATTGCCAGCGGCGGTGATCGTCGAAGCGGTGCAGGGCGAGGGCGGGGTGATTCCGGCAGACATCGAGTGGTTGCGCGGCTTGCGTCGGATCACCGAGAAGGCCGGTGTGGCGCTGATCGTCGACGAGATTCAGAGCGGTTTTGCCCGCACCGGCAAGATGTTTGCCTTCGAACATGCCGGTATCACTCCGGATGTGGTGGTGTTGTCCAAAGCCATCGGCGGCAGCCTGCCGTTAGCCGTGGTGGTCTATCGCGACTGGCTCGACACCTGGCAGCCGGGCGCGCACGCCGGCACGTTCCGTGGCAATCAGATGGCGATGGCGGCAGGCTCTGCGGTAATGCGTTATCTGGTTGAGCACAAGGTCTGCGAACACGCTGCTGCCATGGGCGAGCGCCTCAGTGAGCACCTGCGCATCCTGCAGCGCGACTTCCCGCAAATGGGTGATATTCGGGGTCGTGGGCTGATGCTCGGGGTAGAGCTGGTCGAGCCGAACGGCCCACTGGATGCGCTCGGTCATCCACCGGCGTTTGCGCGACTGGCGCCGCTGGTGCAGCGCGAATGCCTCAAGCGTGGGTTGATTCTGGAACTGGGCGGCCGGCATGGCGCGGTGGTGCGTTTCCTGCCGCCGCTGGTGATTACCGCTGCTGAAATCGACCATGTTGCGGAAATCTTCGGTCGCGCTTTGGCCGCCGCCACCGCGTCGCTGTAAATTTTTCGCCGCGCCGAACGTTCTTTCTACATACCCGGCTGCACCCCTCGTGCAGCCCACCTTACAACGATGGAGAACCAGCATGACGTCAGTATTCGACCGCGAGGACATCCTCTTTCAGGTCGTGGTCAACCACGAAGAGCAATACTCGATCTGGCCGGACTACAAAGCCGTGCCGCAAGGCTGGCGCACCGTGGGCAAGAGCGGCCTGAAAAAGGAATGCCTGGCCTACATCGAAGAAGTCTGGACTGACATGCGTCCGCTGAGCCTGCGCCAGAAGATGGAAGGGCAGGCCGCCGTGCAATAAACGGCCGGGCAAAAAGAAACCCGCTGGACTGGAAACAGTCAGCGGGTTTTTTTCTTGCCTTGGATTGGTGTTGTCCGGGCTGGCCTCTTCGCGAGCAGGCTCGCTCTCACATTTGGAATGCGTTCCCCCTGTAGGAGTGAGCCTGCTCGCGATGAACGATAACGCGGTTTCAGCTGAAATTAAGCCCCGCTCAAACCCTTCAACAGCAAATCCACATTGCCTTCCAGCTCCGCCACTGGATCCGCTGCATCGGTGCTCAACACCACCAGATGACTGCCCGACTCGGTAATTGCCGCTTTCACCGCGTCCGATGGCTGCCGATGATGCAGCACCACCGCGACATCATTGTCCTTGAGCGTTGCCGTGAGCTTTTTCAGATCCTCTGGCGTCCACTCGGTATCAGGTCGCGGATCCTCGCCGATCAGCTCCAGATTGAGGCTGCCGATCAAATAACCGAAGTGATCGCTCAGGCTCATGACGCTTAAATTGTCCGCACTGGCCAGACGCGCTTCGCTATCCGCGCTGAGCTTCAACAAACGCTGCTTCAACGTCGCCAGGTTGGCCTCGATTTTCGGCTTGGCGCTCGGTGCCAGGCGCACCAGATCCGCCGCCATCACATCCGCCATGCGTCCCATGTTGTTGCTGGCCAGCCAAGGCTGGCTGTTCAAACCGTCGACCTTCAGATCCGGTTGTACGGCAATGCCCGGCAGGGCACCGTCGACCGGGCGCGCCGCATCAACTTCAACGATGCGGATATTGCTGCGGCGGGCGATCGGGTACAACTGATCATCTGGCCACAGCGAGCGCACACCAATGACAGCATCGGCACCGGTTGCCAGTTTGCTCAGGGCCGGAGCGCCACGCCCTGTGAAGTAGGCACTCTGACGACTGCCCGGCAGGTTCGCTGGCGCCGCGCGTTCGAGATTGACATCAGTGCCCTTGAGCAGCGCTTCCGCCAAGCCAAAGGTGATCGGCAGCGAAGCCAGTACCTGCAGCGGCTTAGCTTTTTCGGCGGCCATCAACGGCGAGCAGACCACACCGCACAGGGTCATGGCCAAGGTCAGTTGTCGCAGTGAAAAAGTCATTTATCCAAGATTCCCTTTCAGACTCGGGACAACCCCGCGCGCAATGGCGGCGAGGGCGAAGGCAATGCCGGCGACCAGAATGATCGCGGCGCCGGATGGAATCGGCAGATCGAACACGATGGGCGCAAGAATCCCGCACAACGTGCTGACCGTGGCGATCAGCACCGAACACCAGAAGAAGCCCTTGAGCGACTGACTGAGCAAACGCGCCGCCGCCGCTGGAATCACCAGCAGCGCGCCGACCAGAATCGCACCGATGACTTTCACCGCGGCCACGGTGATTAGCGTCACCAGAATCACGAACAGATAATCCAGGGTTTTCACCGCCACCCCGCGTACTGCAGCCAGTTGCGGATTGAAGCTGGCGAGCATGATGCGGTTGTATAGCGGCAGGGCCAGAGCCATGACCAGGGAACCGACGATGGCCAGCACCGCCAGATCGTTACCGTTGACCGTCAGCACTGAACCGAACAGCACGTTCTCGAGAATGTGCACGTTGATCTTCCCCGCCAGAATCAACAGCAGACTCGCGCCGAGTGCCAGCGACACCGACAGAAACACGCCAATCAAGGTGTCCGGCGCCAGACCGGTGCGGTTGCGCAGGTAATTGAGCAGAATGCCGAACAGCAGGCAGTAACCGAACAGGCTGCCATAGGGGCCGGTGTAGGGTTCGCCGAGCAGGATGCCGATGGCTACACCGGTCAGCGCAGCGTGGCCCACCGCTTCGGAGAAAAACGCGAAGCGCTTGACCACCACCAGCGTGCCGAGGCCGCCGAGTACCGGGCCGATCAACAGGCCGGCAAGCAATGCATTGACCACAAAACCGTAGGCCAGTGCTTCCGGCAGATAGCCGGACGAGGCCCAGCCTTGCACCATCAAACGAAAGGCTTCGTAACTCATCAGGCAGCGCTCCGTGGATGGGTCGAGAACAGCGTCAGCAGTCGTTCCGGGGTCAGCGCCTGTTGTGGCGTGGCATCGAACAGCACGCGTCGGTTCAGGCCAGTGACCCGATCGGCCAGGCGCCCGACCGCTTCCAGATCGTGCTCGATCCACAGCACGGTGATGCCCGCCGCGCGCCAGTCATTGAGCAGGCGCTCGAACACCTGAATTCCTGCTTCATCGAGGGCTGACATCGGCTCATCCAGCACCAGCAGTTGCGGCGCCGGAATCAAGCCTTGTGCGAGCAGAACCCGCTGCCGTTCCCCGCCGGATAGCGCACCCATGCGCCGCTTGCGTTTGTCCTGCATGCCAACGCGTTCCAGCGCATCGCCAATGGCGCCGGCGTAACGTTTGCTCAAACCGAGAAACGCCGGGCGTCGCTGACACATCGCAGCCATGAAATCGTCGACGGTCAAAGGCAAACCGCGATCGAACTCCAGCGCCTGTGGCACATAACCGATGGTCCCGGGTTCGCCGGGCCATTGCAGGCTGAGCTGGCCCTGATGCGGCATTTGCCCGAGCAGTGTCTTGATCAGCGAACTCTTGCCGCCACCGTTAGGGCCGACCAGGGCATGTACGCTGCCGGGCTGCACCTGGAAGGTGACCTTGTCCAAAATCGTCGTGCGCCCCAGCGTCAGACAAATCCCCGCAAAATCCAGAGTCGGCCCCAAAACCTGTAGGAGTGAGCCTGCTCGCGATAGCGGTATGTCATCCAACGAAGATGTTGCCTGGACCGACGCCTTCGCGAGCAGGCTCGCTCCCACAGGGGATTCGGTGTTTTTAGGGGAAAGGTTTTCTCTGGAAGTCATGCGCCCGACTCCTGGATCGCCCGCACCACGGTGTTGAGGTTGCCGGTCATTTCCTTTTCGTACTTGTCGGCGGTGTATTCGCCGTAGGAAATGTGCGACAGCGGGTACAGTTTCACGCCGGATTCCCGGTGAATCGTTTCGACGTAGGTGGAGGGGAAATCCATCTCCGAGAAGATCACTTTCACGTCCAGTTCACGCAACTGGTCGATGGTCTTCTTCAACTGGCTTGGGCTCGGCTCGATGCCGTGGGCCGGCTCGACCACGGCGGTCACTTCCAGGCCAAACTCACGCAGCAAATAGTCGTAAGCGGCGTGTACCGTGGCCACGCGCAGTTCGGCGTTCGGCGCTTGAGTCAGTTTGGCCAGGGCATCGGCGCGCATCTGCCGCAGGCGTTTGCCATAGGCGCGGGCGTTCTGGGTGTAGGTCTTGGCGTTGTCCGGATCGAGTTTGCCCAGTTCGCGGGCGATGTTGTTGACCTGAGCGATGGAGGCGCTGATCGACAGGAACGTGTGCGGGTTCACCACTTTGCCGGCGCCGCGTGCGGCGACCCCGGTGGCGGCCAGCAGAGGTACGTTTTCGTTGGCTTCGATGGTCTTGATGTTCGGCGTTTCGCTAGCGGCGATCATGCGGTCGGCGAAGTCGTCATGGCCGACACCGTTGAGCACGATCACGTCCAGCCCGCTGATGCGTTTGATGTCCTCGGCCCGCGGTTCGTAGGCATGCGGATTGAAACCGGCCGGGATCAGCGGCACCACCTCGGCCTTGTCGCCGACGATGTTCGCCACATAGCTGTAATAGGGGTGCAGGGTGATGCCGATGCGCAGGCGTTTGGCCTGATCGGCGGCGGCCAGTGGGCTCAGCAGGCAGGCGCAGAGGCCGAGCAGAAACAGACGCAACAATGGACGGCGAGACGATGAAATAGACATGGGCAAACGGTCTTCTCTCGGATGAGGGCGAGGAATCAATGGCGATGTTCGCGGGTAACCCCGGCATCGTATTGCGCGACAATCTGTTTCCAGCCAGCAGCGGACAGGGCGGCTTCAGTCAGTTCGGTCGGCGCTGTCAGATTGGCGTCGCGGTTGAGCCAGATATCGGGCGCAGCCTTGTCGTCGGCGCTCAGCAACATCACGAACGAACCGGCAACCGCCGTGTTCTGGCTATGACCGAAATAGGCGCTGCCCGCCAGCATCTGCCAGGCATGACCGCCACGGCTGACCGAACTCGCATCCTGGGCAAACGGCGCAAAGCCTTCGTCGGCCAGATATTGCGGTGTCGGCAGGGCTTGCTGTTCTTCGCGCAGCAAGCGGATTTCGTCGAGGGTCACCCGCAGGTCGGCGTAGATGCCTTGTTCCGAAGCGCTGAGGTCGCGGCGCGCGTCGAGTTGATTTGTCGCCACCGGCTCCGGTTCATGGGAAACCCCGCGCCACGCGACGACCGATCCGGCGAGCGCCAGAATCAGCAGGCACAACAGCAGCACATTGAGGGTTTCATGACCGGCACCGGCCGGACGCACGATTTGTGTGGTTGGCGTGCTCATGGGGCTTCGATATCCGCTTGGTCGATTTCCACCACGTGGCCTGGACCGGCGTCGAACAGCACGTAAAACTCGGCGCCAGGCTTCTTGAACGTCAGCGTGGAATCGGCGCCGAGCTTGCCCGGCACCAGAATGGTTTCGTCATAACCGATCACATCAAGGGTCACGCCCGGCGCACCGCTGCCGTCAGAGAAACCACCGGTGCATTTGATCTGCTCGGCGTCGATGGCTTTGCATTCGCACATCGGGTTGTGGGCCAGCGCACTGACACTGAAGCCGGCGCACAGCACCAGCAGCGCAGCCTTCAGGCGCAGGCGGGAATGGCGTTGCGAGCAAGTCATGGTTTGGCTCCTTGTTGGTTCAACCAGGCAATGGTGGCGGGAGAGGCCTGACTCAGAGGGATCGAAGCCTGATGCATGCTGCCGTCCCAGCCTTCCATAGTGATCCACAGTTCGGCGTCGGTTTTGGTTTTTTCCGGCACTGGCAATTGCGCGCCCATGCGGTAGGGCGTACCGAAGAAAATCACCCCGGCGGCGCGCAGGCTGCGGGGTTTGCCGATACGCAGGTAGGTGGCTTTGACCTGGTCGATGCAGGCATCGCAGAGGGCGGCGTTGAAGCCTTTCATATGGCCGGCCGGGCCTTCGAGGCGCGGCGCTTCGTTGCGCAACTCGGCCAGGCGCAGGCTCCAGGGACCGACGGTGACTTCGCCGACGTCCCGTTCCCCGAGGCCGATGTCGCCACGAAACAGTGCGGCGTCGGCGAAGTACTTGGGCATGAAGCCCAGCGGGATCAGGAGCAACAGCACGTTGATGTGAAAGCGCCATTTGTACCAGAACAGGCTCAGGCGCGACGGTTGCGGCGCAGCAGTGGACTTGCTCACAGGTTGACCTCCGACGCTTCACGGTTCATGGCCGGTTGCGCCTGAACGCGGGATTTCTTCGACTCACGCTTGAGCGCATTGGCCGTGGCCAGCGCGGTGCGTTTGGTCCAGATCAACAAGCCGCTGAGCACCATCATGCTCAGTAACAGGCCGAAGAAAAACCAGATCAGCTTGATCCACAGCCCGCCAAAATCACCGGTATGCAGGGGACGCATGGATTCGGTGACGAACTCCAGCGAAGTGCGATCGGACAACAGACGCGAAGCCGCCACGTCCCCGTTGAACGGGTTGAGCGTCGCGGTCTGGAACATCAGCGGATACCAGCCACGGCCGCCGAGGCTCATATGGCTATAGGCGTTCCCCGGCAAGCTGACGAAGCTGACTTCCAGGCCGGGAATTTTCTGTTGGGCGACTTCGATGGCACGATCCAGACTGATGCGTGGCGGTGGTGTTCCGTCAGCCGAAATCGGCACGGCTTCACGGGCCATCGCCGGAATGATCGGCTCGCTGGAGATGGAGATGTGGTTATCGAACAGCATCGCTTCGATCAGGAACCAGGTGCCGGTGACCGAGATCACCGCAATAAACCAGATCGACCAGATACCGCTCAGGCGGTGGAAGTCGCCCCAGAAAATCCGCGCACCGTGGCGAAAGCGCAGGGTCGGGCTAAAGAAACCCTTCCAGAAGCGTTTATAGACCACCAGTCCGGTGATCAGCGAGGCCAGCAACGGCAGACCGAGGAACGACACCAGGTACCAGCCCCAGCTGTAACCATTGGTGAACGGCACCAGCCACCAGCCATGCAGCGCACGGGTGAAGGCTTTGAAGTTGAAGTCCGGTGCACCGCCCTGAATTACGCCGGTGTACGGATTGACATAAACGGTCTGCGCGCGTCCATCGGGGTAGCTGACCTCGACGTCCAGGGCGAAATGCGATTCGTCGGGGCGGCTGATGCTCTGCACGACCGTTTGCGGTTCGGCCTTCTTGATCGCGGCGAGAACCTGGTCATAGCTGAGCAGCGGCGCATCGTCGGCAGGCTGGCTGGCGCGCATCTGCGGGTTGGCCAGCCAGACGATTTCCTGGCTGACCACCGCCAGTGTGCCGGTGACACAGACGATCAGGACAAAGAACCAGATCGGTAGCGCCAGCCAGCTATGAACGAGGAACCACAGTTTGGAGCGGGATTTCTTCGACATGATTGCGCGTCTTGATAGCGGTGAAAGGGCGCGTGGCTACGGGCTTCGCAGCACGGGGACCCTGAAAGACCGGACGTGGCTTTTGCCTACGCGAACGGCCTGCATCTATATAGGACGGATGAGCGCGGAAAATCCCGAAAGATGATATGAAAGCAAATGTTTCCCAATTCGCAGGGTGTGACGAGATCCCACTGTAGGAGCTGCGGCACGCTGCGATCTTTTGATCTTGATCTTTAAAAACAAGATCAAAAGATCGCAGCCTCGTTGCACTCGACAGCTCCTACAGGATTTTGCGGTCCGGCCGATCAAACACGATTCATGATCCACGCCATCACTCTCTGCCAATTGATGGCCGACCCGCGCTGCCTATCATGGGAATCACCTGATTTCTCTGAGTGAGCGCCTTGATGACCGCCAGAACCCTCTACGACAAACACATCGATTCGCACACGGTGTGCTGCCTCGACGATCAGGGCCATGTCCTGCTGTATATCGATCGTCAGGTGATCAACGAATACACCAGCCCGCAGGCCTTCAGCGGTTTGCGCGCGGCCGGGCGCGAGGTCTGGCGGCCGGGCACGGCGCTGGCGGTGGTCGATCACGTCAACCCGACCACGCCTGTGCGCATCGCGGCAATGCCTGATGCGGGCGGCGCGCGGCAAGTGTCGTATCTGGCGGAGAACTGCCGGGACTTTGGCATCGAGTTGCTGGACATCCTCGACAAACGTCAGGGCATCGAACATGTGATCGCCCCGGAGCAAGGGTTCATTTTGCCGGGAATGGTCATCGCCGCTGGCGACAGCCACACCACTACCTATGGCGCACTCGGCGCTTTCGGTTTCGGCATCGGCACGTCCGAGATCGAGCATCTGCTGGCCTCGCAGACCTTGGTCTACAAACGTCTGAAAAGCATGCGCGTGACCGTGGAGGGCGATCTGGCGCCGGGCCTGACCTCCAAAGACGTGATCATGGCCCTGATCGGCCGCATCGGCGCTTCCGGGGCCAGCGGGTACGCCATTGAATTCTGCGGCTCGACCATCGATGCCTTGAGCGTTGAAGCGCGCATGACCATCTGCAACATGGCCGTCGAGGCCGGCGCGCGGGGCGCATTCATGGCGCCGGATGAAAAGGTCTTCGCCTATCTCAAGGGCAAGCCGCGAGCGCCGCAAGGCGAGTTGTGGGAACGGGGCGTGGAGAAGTGGCGCGAATTGCGAAGTGATCCGGGCGCGGTGTTTGACCGCGAGATTCGCCTCGATGCCAGTGTGCTGGAACCGATGGTCACCTGGGGCACCAGCCCCGATCAGGCTGCCGCGATCGGTGCGCGAGTCCCGGATCCGCAAGCGATCAGCGATCCTATCCTGCGTCAGGACATGCGCCGCGCCCTCAACTATATGGGCCTGGAAGCGGGCATGGCGCTCAGTGATATCGTCATCAGCCATGCCTTTATCGGTTCGTGCACCAATGCGCGAATCGAAGACCTGCGCGATGCTGCCAGCGTCGTAAACGGTCAACACGTGGCCGGGCATGTACGGGCGATGATCGTCCCCGGCTCCAGCGAAGTTCGCGCGCAGGCCGAGGCCGAAGGGCTGGCGCAGATCTTTATCGACGCCGGGTTCGAATGGCGGCAGTCCGGCTGTTCGATGTGCCTGGCGATGAACGACGACGTCCTCGCCCCCGGCGACCGTTGCGCGTCGAGCACCAACCGCAACTTTGAAGGCCGTCAGGGCGCTGGCGCCCGCACTCACTTGATGAGCCCGGCGATGGTCGCCGCGGCGGCAATCAGCGGTCGACTCACTGATATCCGCCACTTTGGAGAACGCTCATGAGCCTGCAACCTTTCACCCAGGTCAGCGGTCAGGCCGCGCCGTTATTGGCGGCCAATGTCGACACTGACGTGATCATGCCCAAGCAGTTCCTCAAAGGCATTGATCGCCATGGACTCGATCGCGGCTTGTTTTTCGATTTGAGGTTTCTGCGCGATGGCAGCCCCAACCCCGATTTCGTTTTGAACCAACCAGCGTGGCAGGGCGCAAGTTTTCTGCTGGTCGGGCCGAATTTTGGCTGCGGTTCCAGCCGCGAACATGCGGTCTGGGGCTTGCAGCAGATGGGCATTCGCGCGTTGATCGGCAGCAGTTTTGCCGGGATCTTCTACGACAACTGCCAGCGTAACGGGGTGTTGTTGATCACCCTGGAAGAAGCGCAGGTGCAACGTATCGGACAGCTTGTCGGTCAGGCTGAAACGGCGCGGATCAGTATTGATCTGGAGGCCCAACACATTGGCCTGGCGGATGGCACGGTGATCGAATTCCAGATTGATACCCTGCGTAAAACCGCGTTGCTGCTGGGACTGGATGCCATCGGCAGCACCCTGCAACGGCGCGAGCAGATCAAAACCTTCGAACGCCAACACCTGGCCAACAACCCGTGGCTCTCCTGACCCACCGCTGATCCCCTGTAGGAGTGAGCCTGCTCGCGATAGCGGCGGATCAGTCAGAATTGTTGTGTCTGACACACCGCTATCGCGAGCAGGCTCACTCCTACAGGGTTTTGTGTTGTTTCGGGTTACAGCGACAGGCTTTTGAAATGCGCCTGCAAAAACTCCACACACGCGCGCAACTTCCCCGAATGCGCCAGCCGCGTCGGGTACACCGCCCAGACATTGGCGCTCTGGCTGTAATCGTCCAGCACCTGCACCAAGCGTCCTTGGTCCAGCAGCGGCTTCACATCCCACAACGAGCGCAACAAAAGCCCACGCCCGTCCAGCGCCCACTGCAAAACAATCTCGCCGTTGTTTGACGACAAGGGGCCGCTGACCCGCACGCCCTCTTGCCCGCCATCGCGATCCAGATTCCAGATGCCGAAGGCGTTGTCGCGCTCCTTGATCACCAGGCAATCGTGTTGCTGCAGGTCGTCCAGTGTTTGCGGCGTGCCGCGACGTTGCAGATAACCGGGGGCGGCGCACAGCACGCGCCGATTGCTGACCAGACGCCGACCAATATGCTGGCCGGGAATGTCGTCGCCGACACGGATCTCCAGATCGAAGCCTTCATTGATGATGTCCACCACCCGGTCAAACAGGTCGAGGCGAATCTCCAGTTCTGGATAACGTTCGGCCAGCAACGACACCGCCGGGGCCACGTGATTGCGACCGAAACCGAAACTGCTGCAAATGTGCAAACGCCCACGCGGGCTGTCGTGGGCGTCGGACAGTTCGTCGTGCAGTTGCTGGAAATCATCGAGAATGCGCAATGCCCAGCGCTGCACGCGTTCACCATCCTCGGTGAGCGAGACGCGCCGGCTGGTGCGGTGCAGCAGGCGAGTGCCGAGGGTGGTTTCAAGAATCTGAATGCGTTTGCTGACGTAGGCCGGTGACAGGCCAAGTTCATCCGCTGCAGCCGCAAAGCCGTTCTTGCGGATTACGGTGAGCAGCACACGCAGGTCTTCGGGCAGGGGCACGGTGTCTTTCTTCTGGGACATGTCAAAACGAACACTGGCGGCGGCAGACGCCGCCAGCATAGCACTGAGATCTTGCGGCTCGGCTCAGCGCAAAAAGGCCAGTGCTTCGCCAAGCAGCAGTTCGGGGACTTCTTCGGCAATGTAATGGCCAGCGGGCACGGCCAGGCCGCTGACGTTGGTCGCCACTTGCTGCCACTCCTTGAGCGGATCGAAGCAGCGTCCGACCGTGCCTTCGGCGCCCCACAACACGCGCAGTGGCAGATTCAGATGATGCCCGGCAGCGATGTCGGCGCGGTCGTGCACAAGATCGATGCCGGCGCTGGCGCGATAGTCTTCGCAGATGCCACGGGCGCTGCCCGGTTGTTGCAGGCAGCGCAGGTATTCGCCGAAGGCTGCATCGGTAAACGGCTTGAGCCCGGCGCTGCGACTGCCCATCACGCTGCGCAGATAACTCTCGGGATCGGCTTCGAGCAAGGTTTCCGGCAGTGGCGCCGGACGGATCAGGAAGAACCAGTGCCAGTAGGCGCGGGCGAAGGCTTCGTTGGTTTGTGCGTACATCGACAGGGTCGGCGCGATGTCCAGCAGCATCATGCGCTGCACGGCGGCGGGGTGGTCGAGCGCCAGCCGATGGGCGACTCGTGCGCCACGGTCGTGAGCGAGGATAGAAAACTGCGCGAAGCCCAGCGACTGCATCAGCTCGACATTGTCGCGGGCCATTTCGCGTTTCGAATAATTTATGTGCAACTCATCGGCCACCGGGCGACTGCTGTCACCGTAACCGCGCAGGTCGGCGGCGACCACAGTGAAGTGTTCGGCCAGTTGTTCGGCAATCTTGTGCCAGATCACGTGGGTCTGCGGGTGCCCGTGCAACAGCAACAGGCCCGGGCCGCTGCCGCCGAGGCGGTAGGCAATGTCGACGCCGTTGACGTGGTGCTGGTCTTTGCGGAATCCGGCAAACATCGGGCTGATCCTTTTTCAGGGTTCTGGTTGGCTGCATCCTGAAATCGTCCGGCGTTTGCGGCAAGGGGCAAAGCGTGGTGGGCAGGTTCATGAAGTGTGTTGATGAGACTCGGGTTGCCAGTGCCGGCCCCTTCGCGAGCAGGCTCGCTCCCACAGGAGTCTTCGGTGTGACCACTCTCTATGCCACCCAACGAAACCCAGTGGGAGCGAGCCTGCTCGCGAAGAGGCCAGTCCAGACACTGAGATGCTCAACCCTGCTGAAACATCTCCATCGCCCGCTGCTTGATCTGTTCTTCAGTCAGATCCTCCTTGCGCGAGGCGAGAAACCACAGATGCCCGTACGGATCCTTCAACGTCCCGCTGCGATCACCGTAAAACTGATCCTTGACCTCGGACACAGTCGTCGCTCCCGCGTCCAGCGCCCGTTGAAACGACTTGTCGACATCGGTCACATACAGATGCAAACCAACCGACACGGCTTGATCCGGACTGCTCAACGGCCCCTGATCACATGGCGAACCGAGCATGATCGCGCTGTCACCAATGCGCAGTTCGGCGTGGCCGATACCGCCGTCTGGCATGGCCAGGCGCATGACTTCGGTGGCGCCGAAGGCTTTTTTATAGAAATCGATGGCCTCGGCGGCTTTGTGGATGCCGAGATACGGGGTAATGCTGTGATACCCCTCGGGAATGGGTTTGACGCTCATGACGTTCTCCCTGATTTTTGTTCTATGAGATGTGGCTCCACCGGATTTGTGGAAGATTCACTATAGAACCGTCTTCGCCGTGCAAATTTTTGCCCGACGAGCGTCAGTCTTCGGGAAAGTGCGGCCCCGGTCCCTGTTCACCCAGAACATCGCCCTGATTACGCAGCGGGCAGGCCTCCATCGACAAACAGCCGCAACCGATGCAGCCATTGAGCCGATCGCGCAGTAGGGTCAATTGCTCGATCCGCTCATCCAGTTCGCGGCGCCATTGCTGCGAGAGGATATTCCAGTCGGTCGCGCTGGGCGCCCGATCATTCGGGAGGATTTTCAGCGCCTCGCCAATTTCCGCTAGTGGAATCCCCAGCCGCTGCGCAACCTTGATCAAGGCCACCCGGCGCAGCACTTCACGTGGATAGCGTCGCTGATTGCCTGCATTGCGCTGGCTCTTGATCAGGCCTTTGGATTCATAAAAGTGCAGAGCGGTGACGGCGACGCCACTGCGCGCTGCGACTTCGCCAACCGTTAACTGTTTGTGCACATTTTCTTTGCTGATCATCTGAAGACAGCTCTTGACCTTGACTTAACTAGAGGTTTTACCCTGCAGGTCTTCGAGTCGCAAGGCTCGTCTTACGCTGAGTGGGGGCTTTCCATGAACAACTGCAGTTTTACCCAATTGATCGAATTTGAAATCGAACCACGCCAACAACCTGCGCTGGTGACCGCACTATCGAGGCAAACCGAGCGTCTGGCTCAGCGCTACGAGGGTTTTGTCAGCGCCAGTGTGCAGGCCAGCGATGACGGCCGGCGCGTGCTGAGTTTTCTCCAATGGCAGTCCCGCGAGGCGGGAGAGGCGGCATTTCGCAGCTTTGAGAGCGGCGAGCAGGATTTCTGGCAACTGATTCATACCCATCAGGCGAAAACCATCACCTTCAATTCGTTCCAGGTGCTGAGCAGCATCGCCCGCAGCCACGACGATGCGCTGCACTGCCACCTGGTGGGCTAGATCGACAGCTGGATCAAGCGTTCGCCTTGCAGGTTTTCCGTGAGTCGCCGCTTGTTTACCGCCAGTTCGCCGATTTTGATCAAACGCGTGCGGGTGACGTTGCGGCTCAGACCGAGCAGTGCTGCGGTGTGCACCTGGTTGTAATGGCAAAAGCGATACGCTGCGCGCAGCAGGGCGTCTTCGACTTTCTCGTGCAAAGCGCCGGCCTGTTGCGCGAAGAGTTTTTGAAAGGCCTGTTCCAGCAACGCTTCCGGTGAATCATCGGCGCTGTTGTGATGATCGTCCGGGCGATCGATGCGCAGGTTTGACAGGCGCAAATCATCGCGTTCGATCACGCCGTTGCGGCAGATCAGCAGGGTGTGATGGATGACGTTTTCCAGTTCGCGAATATTGCCCGGCCAACTGTAAGCGCGCAGCTTGTGCTCGGCGCCGGGGCTGATACTCACGCGTCCATAACCGAGGCGCTGACTGTAGGCTTCGATGAAATGGCGCGTGAGCGGGAGGATATCGCCGGGACGCTCGCGCAGTGGGCTCAGCTCCAGATTGACCACGTTGAGGCGGTAATACAGATCCTCGCGGAAATGGCCGGCATTGATGGCTTTCTCCAGCTGCACATTGGTCGCCGCCAGCACCCGCACATCGATAGGAATACTTTTGCGCGAGCCGAGCCGCACCACTTCGCGCTCCTGCAAAACCCGCAATAACTTCACCTGAATCGCCATCGGCAGATCGCCGATCTCATCGAGAAATAACGTGCCGCCGTCCGCCTCCTCGAACCAGCCGGCCTTGGCGCTCAGTGCGCCGGTGAACGCACCTTTTTCATGACCGAACAATTCCGCCTCTACCAGCGATTCGGAAAACGCCCCGCAATTGACCGCAATAAACGGCCGATGACGGCGATTGCTGAGGTTATGAATATGCCGCGCCACCAGCTCTTTGCCAGTCCCGGTTTCGCCGATGATCAGCACACTCGCTTCACTCGGCGCGACTTGTTGCAAATGCGCGAGCAGGGCCTGGGACTTCGGGTCTTCGAATACCTGCGCGGTGGCGCGGATCGACGTGGCGAGCGCGGGAGAGGGCGGTAGGGTCAGCAGTTGCATGGGCTCGTCCTTCTTTTTAGTTCAAATGCAGGCAGGTCAGGAATAAAAGGTCGGCACCGGCAGCGACTGATTCAGCGCCCAGTCGCCCAACTCATGGAGTTTGTAATCCAGCGGGTCGTGCAGGGTTTGCGTGCGCAGGTTGCGCCAGTGGCGGTCGAGACGCAGGGAGGCATGAGTGGAGCGTGCGCCGGTCACTTCGAACAAACGGCTGCAAATCTCCAGGCCCTGACGGCTGGCGGCGACTTTGGCGGTGGCAATCGCTGTGGCGACATGACCGCGCTCTTCGGCGCTGAGACTCGCACCTTTGGCCCAGGCCTCATCGAGTAATGCCGCCGCGCGTTCGACCAACAGACGAATGCCTTCCAGCGCCACCCAGAACTCGCCGTAATGCGCGAGCACGTAGGGATCTTCGCGCACATCGCGGGCCGTGGATTTGTGCCAGAGCCGGGTTTCGCTGAGGGTGTATTGCCGCGCCTCTTCGAAAGCGCCTTCGGCAATCCCGAGAAACATATGCGTGAACGTCAGTTGCGCAATCAACGGTCGCAAGCAGGCGAACGGCGTGCTCAGCGGACCGGGATCGAGGAGCAGTTCCGACTCTTCGACGCGCACCCGTTCAAACGTGGCGCTGCCGCTGTCAGTCTGACGCTGGCCGATGTTGTTCCAGTCGTTGTGCAGGGTGATGCCACTGCGGCCGCTAGGAATCGCCGCGATCAGCAACTTGCCGCCAGCACTTTCATCGACCGCCGAAGCGATCAGCATCTGTGAATCGCTGGCGCCGGAACAGAAACTTTTCTTCCCGGAAAATTCGCGCCAGCCGCCGAGATCCTTGACCACGGTGCGGGTGTCGAGCGGGTTGAGCGCATTGCCCCAGAACCAGTTCTGCCGCGCGGTCTGTTCGAACCACGGCTGCCATTGTTCCGGCCGCGAGAACAGGCGCACGGTGGCGAGCATCAAGTGATGAAAGCCGAACACGTGGGCGAGCGAACTGTCGACCTTGGCGAACTCGCGAACGACTTGCAGGGTTTCGCTCCAGCTCGCGCCGAGGCCGCCGTAGCGGGTCGGAATACTCAAGGCCAGCAGGCCGCTGTCGCGCAGGGCATCGCGCTCGACTTTCGGCGTGCCACCACGTTCATCACGCTCGACGGCGGTCAGGGCAAACTCGGCGGCCAGTTGGCGGGCGGTCTGCAGCGGGGATAACAAAGTACTTTGCGGTTTGGCGGTCACACCAACACTCCTGAATTCAATCAGCCGGGGTTCGGTTTACGCCGAGGCTTTTGTGGGCAACACATCATTGGCAATCATTTCGCCAAACGGCCCGGTCAGATTGGTCACGCCACGCCCGGCCAGACTGGCGTAAGGCTCGGGCAACAGCGGGAACACCAACTCGGCAAAGCGGTATGCCTCTTCCAGATGCGGATAACCGGAGAAGATGAAGCTCTCGATGCCCAGATCCGCGTATTCCTTGATCCGCGCCGCCACTTGCTGCGGATCGCCAACCAGCGCCGTCCCGGCACCACCGCGCACCAGACCGACACCGGCCCACAGGTTGGGGGCGATTTCGAGGTTGTCGCGACGGCCATCGTGCAACGCTGCCATGCGCCGCTGGCCTTCGGAGTCGAAGCGCGAGAAGGATTTCTGCGCCGCCTCAATGGTCTCGTCGCTGATGTGTTCGATCAGTTTGTCCGCGGCTTTCCAGGCTTCTTCGGCGGTCTCGCGCACGATCACATGCAAGCGAATACCGAACTTCACCTGGCGGCCATGCCGCGCCGCTCGTTCGCGCACATCGGCGAGTTTTTCCGCGACCGCGGCCGGTGGTTCGCCCCAGGTCAGATAGACATCGACCTGTTCGGCGGCCAGATCATGCGCGGCATCGGAGGAGCCGCCGAAGTACAACGGCGGATAAGGTTTTTGCACCGGCGGATACAGCGCTTTGGCGTTCTGCACCTTCAGGTGTTTGCCGTCGAAATCCACCGCTTCGCCTTGCAACACGCGGCGCCAGATCTTCAGGAATTCATCGGTGACTTCATAGCGCTCGGCGTGGCTGAGGAAACTGCCGTCGCCACGGTTTTCATCCGGATCGCCGCCGGTCACCACGTTGATCAACAAGCGGCCGTTGGACAGCCGATCAAGCGTCGCAGCCATGCGCGCCGAGACTGTCGGCGAGATGATCCCCGGACGGATCGCCACCAGATAACGCAGGCGCTCGGTCAACGGCACCAGTGCCGAGGCGATCACCCACGAGTCTTCGCAGGAGCGCCCGGTGGGAATCAGCACGCCGTGGTAGCCGAGACTGTCAGCGGCCTGCGCCACCTGTTTCAGATAATTGAGAGTGACCGGGCGCGCACCTTGGGTGGTGCCCAGATAGTGGCCATCACCGTGGGTCGGCAGGAACCAGAAAACATCCATGAACGACTCCTCAGGCGATTTTCAGCAACGGTTTGATTTGTGTGGCGAACAGCGGCGCGGCGCGTTCGGCGGCCAGGCGGATGCGCGCCTTCAACAGTTCGCTGGTGATCTGGTAATCGGCGAAGTCGGCTTCGGTGGCGTACACACCGATCGGCAAGGTCATGGCCTGGAAGAAGCTGAATAGCGGCCGCAGTTGATGATCAAGGACCAGCGCATGGCGTTCGCTGCCGCCGGTAGCGGCGAGTAGCACCGGCGTGTCGATCAGGGCGTTGAGGTCGATCAGGTCGAACAGATGCTTGAGCAGACCCGGGTAGGAACCGCGATAAACCGGCGCGGCAACAATCAGCAAATCGGCTTGTTCGATGGCTTGCAACTCGGCTTCAACTTCAGCACTGAGTTCCTGACGCGACAGCGCGCCGCCGAGCGGGCGAGCAATATCACCGAGTTCGATCAAATGGCTTTCGATGGTCAGGTGCCTGGCCAGTTCGGCGAGCAAGGCTTGGGTCAGCACCAAAGTACGGGACGGACGCCAGGTGCCGCCGGAGAGGGCGACGACTTTCAGGGGACGCGACATGATCAGTTCCTTTTTCAACAGTTGCTCAGCGAGCAGTGAATGAGTCACCGGGTCTGAGCAAGCGCTGTACCAATTCCTGCAAGCCCCGGTTTACAAAGCGTTGAGCGTTAGCGTGGCGGTCGCCCCTGTGAGCAGCGAGGCGCTTTGTTGAATCGGTGTTGGTTGAGCAACAGTTGCTGGAGCAACAGTGCTCAGCGCATGGATGGAGTTATAAAGGCAGTTTGTTATTCCGTAAAAGAACGTTAATTGATATTTATAGATCGTTAGGAGATATGCGGCGGTTTGTGTCGAATTCCTGATAGCCACTATTGAGAGCGTTGATTTCTGCGCGAGCGTGCCCGGGCGTAGCCTTTGTCCATCGACTCCCATTGCTCGCCAGGACGCTCCCATGAATCGTTTACTGACTGTTTCCCTGTTGCTCGCTGTCTCCGTACTCGCCGGTTGTGCCGGACATGTTTCACCGGAACTGCGCCCTTACACCGATGAAGAATCCCGCGAATTGGCGATGGAAGCACTGAATCGCAGCGGCTTGTCTTTCGACGAATATCACGCGAAAAAAGCGCAATTGCTCGGTCAGACCCGGTTCGACAAGAAAGCTGAAATGAGTGCCGAACGTGCCGTACAGCTGCACGGTCGTCCTAGCTGAAAACAAACTGTACTGGTTGAAGTTTTACCCAACTGTCCGTGGGCTTGCCGGGCGGCGTGGGATAGGGTCAACACCTGAATGACCCTGATGGATTGCCTGCCATGACCCTCTCGCTTGACCTGCTGTTGGGCTTTGCCCTGTTTGCCCTTGTCACCTCGATTACACCTGGACCGAACAACACCATGTTGCTGGCATCGGGGGTGAATTTCGGCTTTAACCGCACCATCCCGCATATGCTCGGGATTACTTGCGGTTTCTTCGTTCTGGTCGTGGCCGTGGGCTTTGGCCTTGGCGCGGTGTTCCAGACCTATCCGATTCTTTACACGGTTCTGCGCTATGTCGGCGCGGCATATCTGCTGTATCTGGCGTGGAAAATCGCTCACTCGGGACCTGTCGGTGACAGTGCCGAAGGCGAGGCGAAGCCGATCAGCTACCTCGGCGCGGCTGCGTTTCAGTGGGTCAATCCCAAGGCGTGGATCATGGCCATCGGCGCCATTAGCACCTACACACCGATGCAGGGCTATTTCACCAATGTCGTGGTGATTGCTGCGGTGTTTGCCATCATCAACCTGCCGAGTGTCGGCGTCTGGGCGGCCTGCGGTACGTTGTTGCGCAATGTGCTGAAGGATCCGCGCTGGTTGCGCGTGTTCAACTGGGGCATGGCGGCGCTGTTGGTGATTTCGCTGTACCCGTTATTTCTCGAAAGCTTTAGCTGACGCATCGCTTCAACCGCAGGCCGGATGCCTGTTAAGCTCGGCTTCAGGAGCGTTCCTACGCACTTTGAATGAAGTTGTTCTTCTTTAACGGCATCCGATCAGGTATTGATGACGCTCTCGAACCGACGCGCAGCTCACAAGGCTGCGCCGTACCGTTTGCAGACACGAGCCTCCTGATCCCGGAACACGCTCTGCGAGTCTTTTATGAACACACGTCCGTTGTATTTCGACTACGCCGCCACCACCCCGGTCGACGAGCGGGTCATCCAGGTGATGATCGAGTGTCTGGGGTTTCACGGTAACTTTGGTAACCCGGCTTCCAGCTCCCACGCGTTCGGCCAGCAGGCCCGGCACACGGTCGAGCAGGCCCGCCGCCAGGTTGCCGATCTGGTCGGCGCCAATGCCGAACAGATTGTCTGGACCTCCGGTGCCACCGAGTCCAATAACCTCGCCCTCAAAGGCGTGGCGCATGCGCGCAGGGTGTCCGGCGGCCACATCATTACCAGTCAGATCGAACACAAAGCCATCCTCGATACTGCCCGCCAATTGCAGGACGCCGGCATCGCCGTGACTTATCTGGTGCCGGACGCCGATGGCCTGATCACGCCGCAAGCGGTCAGTGAAGCCATGCGCGACGACACCTTTCTGGTGTCACTGATGTTGGTCAACAACGAACTGGGCACCGTCAATGATGTTCAAGCGATTGGCGAAGTGGTGCGCAGTCGTGAGGCGTTGTTCCATGTTGATGCGGCACAGGGCGCCGGCAAAGTGATCATCGATCTGGCGCAGTGGCCGGTGGATTTGATGTCGTTTTCGGCGCACAAACTTTACGGCCCCAAAGGCATCGGCGCGCTGTATGTCGGCCCACGGGCGCAGCAGCGTTTGCAGGCGCAGATTCACGGCGGCGGACATGAAGGTGGCTTGCGCTCCGGAACCTTGGCGACGCACCAGATTGCCGGGATGGGCGCAGCATTTGCCTTGGCCGCCGAGGCATTCGATGCCGAGAAAAAAACCATCGTCGCACTGCGTGAACGCCTGCTCGAACAACTGCTGAGCCTGCCGGGCGTGCGCCTGAATGGTTGTGCCACTCAGCGCATTCCGCACACCTTGAGCCTGACCTTCAGCGAAGGCGAATTCAACAGCGCGGCGTTGAGTCATTCGATCGCCTTTTCCGCGACCTCGGCCTGCAACTCGGCCAGTAATACGCCATCTCACGTGCTGTTGGCGCTGGGGCATGACGCGCATCTGGCCGGTCGCACCATTCGGCTGAGCCTCGGCCGTTTCACCACCGCCGAAGATATCGACAAAGCCGTTCAACTGATCAAGACCGCCTGCGCCAGTGCTCCGGCATTCTGGGCGACAGGACTTTAAACAAGCCGACCTCACGGCTACGAACAATAACGATGAAGTGATTAGCAGGAGACATGATGAGTACCCAGACCTCGACCGAAGGATCGGTGCCCCAGCGCCTGGCGCACACCCGCGAACTGATGCGCCGCGAAGGCATTCACGCACTGCTGGTGCCATCCGCCGACCCGCATTTGTCGGAATATCTGCCGGGTTACTGGCAGGGCCGGCAGTGGTTGTCGGGTTTCCATGGTTCGGTCGGGACGTTGATCGTCACCACTGATTTCGCCGGCGTCTGGGCCGACAGCCGTTATTGGGAGCAAGCGAGCAAGGAACTCAAGGGCAGCGGCATCGAACTGGTGAAACTGCAACCGGGTCAGCCGAGCCCGCTTGACTGGCTCGCCGAGCAGACACCGGAAGGTGGTGTAGTTGCGGTCGACGGTGCGGTGATGGCCGTGGCCTCGGCGCGTACCCTGAGCAGCAAGCTTGAAGCACGCGGTGCACGTCTGCGTACCGACATCGATCTGTTGCAGGAAGTCTGGAGCGATCGCCCGAGCCTGCCGAATGCCCCGATCTATCAGCATCTGCCACCGCAAGCGACCGTCAGCCGTGGCGAGAAACTCGCCAAACTGCGCGAAACCTTGCAGGAGCGCGGGGCGGACTGGCATTTCATCGCCACCCTCGACGACATTGCCTGGCTGTTCAACCTGCGCGGCGGCGATGTGTCGTTCAACCCGGTGTTTGTATCGTTTGCCTTGATCGATCAGCAGCAGGCCACGTTGTTCGTGGCGCTGAGCAAGGTTGATGCTCAATTGCGCGCCTTGCTGGAGCAGGACGGCGTGACGCTGCGCGATTACCGCGAAGTCGCAGATGCCCTGCGTGCCGTGCCGAGTGGCGCGAGCCTGCTGGTTGACCCGGCGCGAGTGACCAGCGGTTTGCTGGATAACCTCGACAGCGGCGTGAAGCTGGTCGAAGGCTTGAACCCGACCACGTTGGCCAAGTCACAGAAAAGTGAGGCCGATGCTCAGCACATCCGCCAAGCGATGGAGCAGGACGGTGCGGCGCTGTGCGAATTCTTCGCCTGGCTGGAATCGGCTTGGGGTCGCGAACGCATCACCGAATTGACCATCGACGAAAAGCTCACCGCTGCCCGTGAGCGTCGTCCGGATTATGTATCGCTAAGTTTCAACACCATTGCTGCGTTCAACGCCAATGGCGCGATGCCGCATTACCACGCGACCGAAGAAGAACACGCGGTCATTGAGGGTGATGGTTTGCTGCTGATCGACTCGGGCGGTCAATACCTGGGCGGCACCACGGACATCACGCGGATGGTGCCGGTCGGTACGCCGACCGAAGAGCAGAAGCGCGATTGCACGCGCGTGTTGAAAGGCGTGATTGCGCTGTCGCGTGCGCAGTTCCCGAAAGGCATTCTCTCGCCGCTGCTCGACGCCATTGCCCGCGCGCCGATCTGGGCCGACAGTGTGGATTACGGTCACGGTACGGGTCATGGCGTTGGCTATTTCCTCAACGTTCATGAAGGCCCGCAAGTGATTGCGTATCAGGCCGCGCCTGCACCGCAAACGGCCATGCAGCCGGGGATGATCACTTCGATCGAGCCGGGCACTTACCGTCCGGGTCGTTGGGGCGTGCGCATCGAGAACCTGGCGATGAACCGCGAGGCGGGCAGCAGCGAATTCGGTGAATTCCTCAAGTTTGAAACCTTGACACTGTGCCCGATCGACACGCGTTGCCTGCTGCCGGCCCTGCTGTCGGAAGAAGATAAACAGTGGTTTAACGACTACCACGCGCAAGTGCGTGAGCGCTTGAGTCCTTTGCTTGAGGGTGCTGCGCTGGAATGGCTGAACACCCGCACTGCGGCCATCTGATCCGTTGCAATTCAGGCGCTGTTATCAGCGCCTGAATGATCGCTTAGCCTTGGCGCAAGGACTCCTCAACGAAGTCGAGCCGATCCTGGCCGAAGAACAGTTGATTGCCGATGAACATACTGGGTGCCCCGAACACGCCGCGTTTAACTGCGGTTTCGGTGTTGTCCTTGAGCTTTGTTTTGACGGATTCGTCATTGGTCAGCGCTAACACTTCCTGCGGATCGAAGCCGTGTTGGCTCAGCACGGTGGCGACGGTAGCGGGTTCGTCGAGGCTGCGTCCGTCAATCCATAGCGCTGTGAACAGGCAATCGATAAACGCCTGAAAGCGTTCTGGCTGACGCAACTGGATGCCGGTAACCGCACGCATCAACATCAGGGTGTTGATCGGGAAATGCGGATTGAATTTCAGCGGCACCCCGTAGCGTTTCGCGTAGCGGTCCAGATCCTCAAACATATACCGACCCTTCGCCGGAATCATCGCCGGTGACGCGTTGCCGGTTGCCTTGAATACACCACCGAGCAACATTGGAACGTAGATCAACTCACTGTTCGTCGCGGCGCAGATCTTTGGTAATTGGGTGTAGGCCAAGTAGGTGGCAGGGCTGCCGAGGTCGAAATAGAACTCCACGGTTTTCGTCATTATCGTTTCTCTCTATTTATTGTTATGGCGTGGGCTTACCAGCGTTCGTTCCAAGGGCGCAGATCCAGCTCGAACGTCCAGGCATCCCGTGGCTGACTGTGCAGATACCAGTAGTTCTCGGCGATGTGCTCGGGATTGAGGATGCCATCCTGATCTTTGGTGGCGTACTTCTCGGGGAAACTGTTGCGAATGAAATCGGTGTCGATTGCACCGTCGACTACTACGTGGGCGACGTGGATGTTCATCGGCCCCAGTTCCCGCGCCATGCTTTGCGCCAGTGCGCGGATGCCGTGTTTGGCACCGGCGAAAGCGGCGAATCCGGATGCGCCGCGAAGTCCGGCGGTGGCACCGGTGAAGAGAATCGTGCCGCGATTGCGCGTGACCATGCGTTTAGCCACTTCTCGGGCATTGAGGAAACCGGAGAAACAGGCCATCTCCCAGATCTTGAAATATTTGCGAGCGGTTTCCTCAAGGATGCTGCACGGCACATTGGCGCCGATATTGAACACAAAGGCTTCGATCGGACCGACGCGGGTTTCAATGTCTTCAATCAGCGCGATGACATCTTCTTCCTTGCGCGCATCGCAGGCAAAGCCATGAGCTTCGCCGCCTTCAGCCTTGATCGCGTCCACCAGCGGTTGCAATTTATCGGCGCTGCGCCGGGTGACGCAGGCGATGAAACCTTCTCTGGCAAAACGCTTGGCAATCGCTCCGCCCGTGGCATCGCCAGCGCCAACTACCAACACGACCTTCTTGTTATTCATGGGTGAGTCCCTTTATTAAACGATCGTTAAGTGAACGAACGTTATGCTAGGATCCAGGCAACGTCAAGGCAGTCGATTCGAGGGCAAACACATGCGTTACTCCGCCAGTCACAAGCTGGAAACCCGGGAAAAGCTACTGCAGAGCAGCGCGCTGTCAGCAAAGCGCTCCGGGTTTTCCACGGTGGGCGTGGATGGTTTGATGAAGGCTATCGGATTGAGTGGTGCGGCGTTCTACAGCCACTTCTCGTCCAAAGATGCGTTGTTCACCGCCATTGTCGAGCGCGAGTTGGGTCAAAGCCTTGAGCGATTGGGCGGCGAGGGCACGCAGGATCGTGAGCGACTGGAGCGCTGTCTCAAACACTATCTGAGCATGGCTCACGTAGAACAACCTGAGGCCGGTTGCGCGTTGCCGGCGCTGGGGGCAGAAATTGCCCGATCGGATGTGCAGGTGCGCGAACAGGCCGAGCTGTGGATTTGTCGCCTTCAGGCGCGTTGGGCGCAGATACTGGAAAGCGAGGCCCTGGCGTGGTCGGTATTGTCACAATGCGTCGGCGCATTGGTGGTGGCGCGCATGTTGGCTACGCCGGACGTTCAGCAAGCGGTGCTGAAGTCCAGTCAGGAAGAGATCGGCCGGCAGATTGCCGGGCAGCGCTGATCTATTTACAGATGACAATCATGCTGCGGCTGGTGTAGCCCGCAGGATTGAGACCGAACGGGTAGTCGCCGGGTTCTTCCACGGCGTCACCGGATTTGGCGATGACCTTGTAGCCTTTCGGCAAGCAGGCACTGGCGGCACTGGCGTAGCACTTGTCCCAGGAGGACGATAGCCCGGAGCAGTTGATGTGCAGCCCTTTTTTTCCGCGTTTTACCTGAGTTTCCGAAGTCGCCGCACAACCCGCAACAGCCAGTATGGCGATCAGTATCAAAATTCGTTTCATTACCGTCCTTATAGCGGCCACGAGTCTGACGCTCGGGTTTGCCTGTGTTCGCTTGCGCTTTAAGCGTTTTGAAATCCCTGTCCGAAAAAATCCATGTCTGGCATTGGGTTACGGGTCTAAACATGGCCTAAATGCGCGCCAATTGCCAGACCTTCGTAAAAACCTCTTTCAATCAGCCGCGATGGCGGGTTTCGCAGCGCTACCCATGGTCATGGTGGCGCCGACGGATGCCAGAATAATGCACAGGATCGCCATCCATTGTGACAGCGTGAGGAATTCATGCAGAAACAGAAGGCCCGATAACGCTCCGAAGGCCGGTTCGATACTCATCAATGTGCCGAAAGTGCGTGCCGGGAGGCGGGTGAGGGCGACCATCTCCAGTGTGTAGGGCAGGGCGGTGGACAGGATGGCGACGCCAATGGCAATCGGGATCAGCGAAGGGGTCAAAAGGGCTGCACCTGCATGCACGATGCCGATAGGGGCGACGAACAGTGCCGCGATCATTACCCCTAGCGCCGCAGTCGTCACACCGTTATCGGCCCCGGCCTTCTGACCGAACAGAATGTATAGCGCCCAGCAGATACCTGCTCCCAGTGCATACCCGGCGCCTACCAGATCGATTCCGGCGCTGGTTGCACCTGTTGGAATCAGCAACATCAAGCCGGCGGCGGCCAGGGCTATCCAGAGAAAGTCGATGGCACGGCGGGAGGCATAGATGGCTACGGCCAGTGGCCCGGTAAATTCGAGGGCGACGGCAATTCCCAATGGCACCGTGCGCAATGACATATAGAAGAGGAAGTTCATGCCGCCCAATGCCATGCCGTAGACGAGGACTGTGCGCAGTGATTTGGCGGTCAGCCTCGCACGCCATGGACGCAGTATTAGCAGCATGATCATGCTGGCGAAGATCAGGCGCAGCGTGGTGGTTCCCTGGGCGCCAACGATGGGGAACATGCTTTTGGCCAGAGAGGCGCCGGACTGGATCGACGCCATGGCTATTAATAGCAGGCCAACCGGGAACAGCATTGAGGCAAGGGAGCGTGGCTGGTCATTCATTACGTGGCATCGTCCAAGGTGAGAGCAAGGCTTTATTGTTGGTGTTGGGCAATATACTGCGCACTCAATCGAGTTGCGTCTATATAGAAGAGGCCTTTTTCAACTGATCGATAGAAAAGCACAATTAACAGTTGACGGCAGATTTCAGATGTCTATAATTCGCCCCACTTCCGGCGCAGTCGAAACGGAAAACTCCTTGAGATTCAATGAGTTATGTAGGTTTCGGCGGCAGGTTGCTTCAGTTCATCGAAGCCAAAAGGAAGTTGAAAAAGAGGTGTTGACAGCAGCGTGTAACGCTGTAGAATTCGCCTCCCGCTGACGAGAGATCGGAGGCGCAAGTGGTTGAAGTTGTTGAAGAAATCTTCGAAAACTTCTGAAAATAATCACTTGACAGCAAATGAGGCTGCTGTAGAATGCGCGCCTCGGTTGAGACGAAAGATCTTAACCAACCGCTCTTTAACAACTGAATCAAGCAATTCGTGTGGGTGCTTGTGGAGTCAGACTGATAGTCAACAAGATTATCAGCATCACAAGTTACTCCGCGAGAAATCAAAGATGTAACCAACGATTGCTGAGCCAAGTTTAGGGTTTCTTAAAAACCCAAAGATGTTTGAACTGAAGAGTTTGATCATGGCTCAGATTGAACGCTGGCGGCAGGCCTAACACATGCAAGTCGAGCGGATGAGAGGAGCTTGCTCCTGGATTCAGCGGCGGACGGGTGAGTAATGCCTAGGAATCTGCCTGGTAGTGGGGGACAACGTTTCGAAAGGAACGCTAATACCGCATACGTCCTACGGGAGAAAGCAGGGGACCTTCGGGCCTTGCGCTATCAGATGAGCCTAGGTCGGATTAGCTAGTTGGTGAGGTAATGGCTCACCAAGGCGACGATCCGTAACTGGTCTGAGAGGATGATCAGTCACACTGGAACTGAGACACGGTCCAGACTCCTACGGGAGGCAGCAGTGGGGAATATTGGACAATGGGCGAAAGCCTGATCCAGCCATGCCGCGTGTGTGAAGAAGGTCTTCGGATTGTAAAGCACTTTAAGTTGGGAGGAAGGGTTGTAGATTAATACTCTGCAATTTTGACGTTACCGACAGAATAAGCACCGGCTAACTCTGTGCCAGCAGCCGCGGTAATACAGAGGGTGCAAGCGTTAATCGGAATTACTGGGCGTAAAGCGCGCGTAGGTGGTTCGTTAAGTTGGATGTGAAATCCCCGGGCTCAACCTGGGAACTGCATTCAAAACTGTCGAGCTAGAGTATGGTAGAGGGTGGTGGAATTTCCTGTGTAGCGGTGAAATGCGTAGATATAGGAAGGAACACCAGTGGCGAAGGCGACCACCTGGACTGATACTGACACTGAGGTGCGAAAGCGTGGGGAGCAAACAGGATTAGATACCCTGGTAGTCCACGCCGTAAACGATGTCAACTAGCCGTTGGGAGCCTTGAGCTCTTAGTGGCGCAGCTAACGCATTAAGTTGACCGCCTGGGGAGTACGGCCGCAAGGTTAAAACTCAAATGAATTGACGGGGGCCCGCACAAGCGGTGGAGCATGTGGTTTAATTCGAAGCAACGCGAAGAACCTTACCAGGCCTTGACATCCAATGAACTTTCCAGAGATGGATTGGTGCCTTCGGGAACATTGAGACAGGTGCTGCATGGCTGTCGTCAGCTCGTGTCGTGAGATGTTGGGTTAAGTCCCGTAACGAGCGCAACCCTTGTCCTTAGTTACCAGCACGTTATGGTGGGCACTCTAAGGAGACTGCCGGTGACAAACCGGAGGAAGGTGGGGATGACGTCAAGTCATCATGGCCCTTACGGCCTGGGCTACACACGTGCTACAATGGTCGGTACAAAGGGTTGCCAAGCCGCGAGGTGGAGCTAATCCCATAAAACCGATCGTAGTCCGGATCGCAGTCTGCAACTCGACTGCGTGAAGTCGGAATCGCTAGTAATCGTGAATCAGAATGTCACGGTGAATACGTTCCCGGGCCTTGTACACACCGCCCGTCACACCATGGGAGTGGGTTGCACCAGAAGTAGCTAGTCTAACCTTCGGGAGGACGGTTACCACGGTGTGATTCATGACTGGGGTGAAGTCGTAACAAGGTAGCCGTAGGGGAACCTGCGGCTGGATCACCTCCTTAATCGACGACATCAGCTGCTCCATAAGTTCCCACACGAATTGCTTGATTCATTGAAGAAGACGAAAGAAGCAGCCCGAAATTGGGTCTGTAGCTCAGTTGGTTAGAGCGCACCCCTGATAAGGGTGAGGTCGGCAGTTCGAATCTGCCCAGACCCACCAATTTTGTGTGGGAAACGCCTGTAGAAATACGGGGCCATAGCTCAGCTGGGAGAGCGCCTGCCTTGCACGCAGGAGGTCAACGGTTCGATCCCGTTTGGCTCCACCACTACTGCTTCTAAAGTTTGAAAGCTTAGAAATGAGCATTCCATCGTTGTGATGATGAATGTTGATTTCTAGTCTTTGACTAGTTCGTTCTTTAAAAATTTGGGTATGTGATAGAAAGATAGACTGAACGTTACTTTCACTGGTAACGGATCAGGCTAAGGTAAAATTTGTGAGTTCTCTTAGTTGAGAAATTCGAATTTTCGGCGAATGTCGTCTTCACAGTATAACCAGATTGCTTGGGGTTATATGGTCAAGTGAAGAAGCGCATACGGTGGATGCCTTGGCAGTCAGAGGCGATGAAAGACGTGGTAGCCTGCGAAAAGCTTCGGGGAGTCGGCAAACAGACTTTGATCCGGAGATGTCTGAATGGGGGAACCCAGCCATCATAAGATGGTTATCTTGTACTGAATACATAGGTGCAAGAGGCGAACCAGGGGAACTGAAACATCTAAGTACCCTGAGGAAAAGAAATCAACCGAGATTCCCTTAGTAGTGGCGAGCGAACGGGGACTAGCCCTTAAGTGGCTTTGAGATTAGCGGAACGCTCTGGAAAGTGCGGCCATAGTGGGTGATAGCCCTGTACGCGAAAATCTCTTAGTCATGAAATCGAGTAGGACGGAGCACGAGAAACTTTGTCTGAATATGGGGGGACCATCCTCCAAGGCTAAATACTACTGACTGACCGATAGTGAACTAGTACCGTGAGGGAAAGGCGAAAAGAACCCCGGAGAGGGGAGTGAAATAGATCCTGAAACCGTATGCGTACAAGCAGTGGGAGCCCACTTTGTTGGGTGACTGCGTACCTTTTGTATAATGGGTCAGCGACTTATTTTCAGTGGCGAGCTTAACCGAATAGGGGAGGCGTAGCGAAAGCGAGTCTTAATAGGGCGTCTAGTCGCTGGGAATAGACCCGAAACCGGGCGATCTATCCATGGGCAGGTTGAAGGTTGGGTAACACTAACTGGAGGACCGAACCGACTACCGTTGAAAAGTTAGCGGATGACCTGTGGATCGGAGTGAAAGGCTAATCAAGCTCGGAGATAGCTGGTTCTCCTCGAAAGCTATTTAGGTAGCGCCTCATGTATCACTGTAGGGGGTAGAGCACTGTTTCGGCTAGGGGGTCATCCCGACTTACCAAACCGATGCAAACTCCGAATACCTACAAGTGCCGAGCATGGGAGACACACGGCGGGTGCTAACGTCCGTCGTGAAAAGGGAAACAACCCAGACCGTCAGCTAAGGTCCCAAAGTTATGGTTAAGTGGGAAACGATGTGGGAAGGCTTAGACAGCTAGGAGGTTGGCTTAGAAGCAGCCACCCTTTAAAGAAAGCGTAATAGCTCACTAGTCGAGTCGGCCTGCGCGGAAGATGTAACGGGGCTCAAACCATACACCGAAGCTACGGGTATCATCTTCGGATGATGCGGTAGAGGAGCGTTCTGTAAGCCTGTGAAGGTGAGTTGAGAAGCTTGCTGGAGGTATCAGAAGTGCGAATGCTGACATGAGTAACGACAATGGGTGTGAAAAACACCCACGCCGAAAGACCAAGGTTTCCTGCGCAACGTTAATCGACGCAGGGTTAGTCGGTCCCTAAGGCGAGGCTGAAAAGCGTAGTCGATGGAAAACAGGTTAATATTCCTGTACTTCTGGTTATTGCGATGGAGGGACGGAGAAGGCTAGGCCAGCTTGGCGTTGGTTGTCCAAGTTTAAGGTGGTAGGCTGAGATCTTAGGTAAATCCGGGATCTTAAGGCCGAGAGCTGATGACGAGTGTTCTTTTAGAACACGAAGTGGTTGATGCCATGCTTCCAAGAAAAGCTTCTAAGCTTCAGGTAACCAGGAACCGTACCCCAAACCGACACAGGTGGTTGGGTAGAGAATACCAAGGCGCTTGAGAGAACTCGGGTGAAGGAACTAGGCAAAATGGCACCGTAACTTCGGGAGAAGGTGCGCCGGTGAGGGTGAAGGACTTGCTCCGTAAGCTCATGCCGGTCGAAGATACCAGGCCGCTGCGACTGTTTATTAAAAACACAGCACTCTGCAAACACGAAAGTGGACGTATAGGGTGTGACGCCTGCCCGGTGCCGGAAGGTTAATTGATGGGGTTAGCTAACGCGAAGCTCTTGATCGAAGCCCCGGTAAACGGCGGCCGTAACTATAACGGTCCTAAGGTAGCGAAATTCCTTGTCGGGTAAGTTCCGACCTGCACGAATGGCGTAACGATGGCGGCGCTGTCTCCACCCGAGACTCAGTGAAATTGAAATCGCTGTGAAGATGCAGTGTATCCGCGGCTAGACGGAAAGACCCCGTGAACCTTTACTATAGCTTTGCACTGGACTTTGAATTTGCTTGTGTAGGATAGGTGGGAGGCTTTGAAGCGTGGACGCCAGTTCGCGTGGAGCCATCCTTGAAATACCACCCTGGCAACTTTGAGGTTCTAACTCAGGTCCGTTATCCGGATCGAGGACAGTGTATGGTGGGTAGTTTGACTGGGGCGGTCTCCTCCTAAAGAGTAACGGAGGAGTACGAAGGTGCGCTCAGACCGGTCGGAAATCGGTCGTAGAGTATAAAGGCAAAAGCGCGCTTGACTGCGAGACAGACACGTCGAGCAGGTACGAAAGTAGGTCTTAGTGATCCGGTGGTTCTGTATGGAAGGGCCATCGCTCAACGGATAAAAGGTACTCCGGGGATAACAGGCTGATACCGCCCAAGAGTTCATATCGACGGCGGTGTTTGGCACCTCGATGTCGGCTCATCACATCCTGGGGCTGAAGCCGGTCCCAAGGGTATGGCTGTTCGCCATTTAAAGTGGTACGCGAGCTGGGTTTAGAACGTCGTGAGACAGTTCGGTCCCTATCTGCCGTGGACGTTTGAGATTTGAGAGGGGCTGCTCCTAGTACGAGAGGACCGGAGTGGACGAACCTCTGGTGTTCCGGTTGTCACGCCAGTGGCATTGCCGGGTAGCTATGTTCGGGAAAGATAACCGCTGAAAGCATCTAAGCGGGAAACTTGCCTCAAGATGAGATCTCACTGGAACCTTGAGTTCCCTGAAGGGCCGTCGAAGACTACGACGTTGATAGGTTGGGTGTGTAAGCGCTGTGAGGCGTTGAGCTAACCAATACTAATTGCCCGTGAGGCTTGACCATATAACACCCAAGCAATTTGCGAACTCGAGAGAGACCAGATTGCGGTGTGTGAAGACGAAACGAACCGAAAGTTTGATGTTCACAAAACACCGAAAGCTGTCACATACCCAATTTGCTGAAGCGAGGCCCTCTGGTCACGACTCAGTACCCGAATTTCTTGACGACCATAGAGCGTTGGAACCACCTGATCCCATGCCGAACTCAGCAGTGAAACGATGCATCGCCGATGGTAGTGTGGGGTTTCCCCATGTGAGAGTAGGTCATCGTCAAGATTAAATTCCGAAACCCCAATTGCGAAAGCAGTTGGGGTTTTGTTTTGCCTGCAGAAAAGTTTTCCAACGCACTGAGCCGCCCCAACCGTCGCAAGAGTGGCCATTGGGGAAATTCCTTCTGAAGTGACCGGACAGTTTTTGGTATGGTGCAGCTCGTTTTTTAACGGACTGATGTCATGCCCACGGATCGGCACTCATTTATGTCAAAGAGTTGCTGTAGAAATGCCTGAACCCATCCCGATCAAGGATCACGAAAAAGAGACGCGCCTGGTCAACAAACGGTTGATCGCCTGCGCCTTGTTTGTCTTTGCCATCAGCTGCGCCTTGGTCGTGCGCCTGTACATTCTGCAAGTGGTGGAGTTCGACTACCACTCGACCATCTCCGAAAACAACCGCGTCCACGTCTTGCCGATCCCGCCGACGCGCGGTTTGATCTACGACCGCAATGGCGTGCTGCTTGCCGATAACCGCCCTAGTTTCAACCTGACCATCACCCGCGAACGCGCCAATGACGTCAATCAAGAACTGGACGAGGTCATCAATCTTCTGCACCTGCCAGCAGAAGATCGCACCGTCTTCGACAAGGCCATGAAGCAGTCCCGCCACCCGTTCACGCCGGTGACGCTGTTCTATGAGCTGACGGAAGAGCAAATTGCCGTACTGGCCGTCAACGAGTTCCGTCTTCCCGGCCTCGATGTCGAGCCGCAGTTTGTCCGCCACTACCCACTCGGCGCACATTTCGCCCACTCGATCGGTTACGTTGGCCGGATCAACGAAAAAGAATCCAAAAGCCTCGACTCGGTTGAATACCGTGGTACCCAATCCATTGGCAAAACGGGTATCGAGCGTTTCTACGAAGCGCAGTTGCACGGCCATGTCGGTTATGAAGAGGTGGAAACCAACGCCCAGGGGCGCGTACTCCGTGTGCTCAAACACACCGACCCGGTTCCCGGCCAGAACATCGTCCTGAGCCTCGACATCAAACTTCAGGAAGCTGCCGAAGCCGCGCTGGGTGATCGTCGTGGTTCCGTGGTAGCGCTCGATCCGTCGACCGGCGAAGTGTTGGCCATGGTCAGCAATCCCAGCTTCGATCCGAATCTGTTCGTCACCGGTATCAGTTCCAAGGAATACTCGGCGCTGCGAGATTCGATCGACCGTCCGCTGTTCAACCGCGTACTGCGCGGGCTCTACGCGCCGGGCTCGACGATCAAGCCAGAGGTGGCCATCGCCGGACTTGACGCTGGTGTTGTGACGCCGCAGACCCGCGTCTTCGACCCCGGTTATTACCAACTCCCGGACTTCGATCACAAGTACCGCAACTGGAACCACAGCGGCGACGGCTGGGTGGACATGGACGCGGCGATCATGCGTTCCAATGACACCTATTTCTACGACCTCGCGCATAAGCTCGGCATCGATCGTCTGCACGATTACATGGCCATGTTCGGCCTCGGTGAGAAAGTCTCGCTGGACATGTTTGAAGAGTCGCCCGGTTTGATGCCGTCGCAGGCCTGGAAGCGCGCGACCCGCCGGCAAGCCTGGTTCCCTGGCGAAACCGTCATCCTTGGCATTGGCCAGGGCTACATGCAGGTGACGCCGCTACAGCTGGCTCAAGCCACGGCGTTGATCGCCAACAAAGGGGTATGGAATCGTCCGCACCTGGCCAAGACCGTCGATGGTGTCGCTCCGGTCGACGAGCATCCGATGCCGAACATCCTGCTAAAGGATCCGCGTGACTGGGAACAGGTCAACCACGGTATGCAGATGGTGATGCATGATGCCCGCGGAATCGCGCGTGCGGCGGCGGCAGGCGCGCAATACCGCATCGCTGGCAAGAGTGGTACGGCGCAAGTGGTGGCTATCAAGCAGGGCGAACGCTACAACCGTGAGAAAACCCTCGAACGCCACCGCGACAACGCCTTGTTCGTTGGCTTCGCCCCGGCCGAGCATCCGAAGATCGCGATTTCGGTGATGATCGAAAACGGCGAGGCCGGTGGTCGTGTCGCAGGCCCTGTAGTGCGGCAGATCATGGACGCCTGGTTACTCGATCAGGACGGCCATCTCAAGCCGCAATACGCCGCGCCGACGAAAGCGCCGGGTGACCCGCACGTTTAACCTTCAACAGCTCACAGCACCGGCTCACGCAAGCTGAGCCGATGTTGTGAGCGTCCCCCTGCAAAGCCTATTTGCAGCGGTAACCCTCGGGCATCGTGACGGTGTAGTTGCGCTGCACACGGTCCTCGAAGTTCAGGTTCTGCAAGCCTTGCTCCACTAGAAAGTCTTCGACCTTGGAGGATTGGCAGTCTTCGTTGTAAGACGAAGCGCGAAGCAGGTAGACCGGTCGCTTACTGACTTCATCGCGTGCGGTGGCAATAAAGGTACTAAGCGTGGTGTAACCGGTGCGCTCAGAAGTACCTATCGGGCCGTAGGTGGTGTTTGGTTTACTCGTGCAGGTCATTCGGTCGTCTTTTTTCTTGCTGTTCTTGCACACGGTAGAGGTGCTGGTCGGCACTTGCCCATAGTCGGTGGCGGTATAGCGGTAAGTCACCTGTCGACTGCCAATATCGAGGCTGACAGTCATTTTTATCGGCGCGTGGTTCTTTGGCAGACTGGCGTCGGTATAGACCTCCTGAAAACCCCTGTCTTTCAGCGCGTTAACCATGTCGCGAAGATAATAGCGGGCATTAAGAGCGTTTTCGTCGCTGCCACTCGCAGACGTCACCAGCACAGTCGCCTTTCGGTCAAAATGATACTCCGGATCAGGTGTGGCATTTAGCGCTACGTCCATTTGCGTGGCGCAGCCGCTGATCAACGCTGTCAGTAAAAACAGCGCGCAAAGTAAAAACCGGATCATGACAAAGCCGCCTTACAAACTAAGGATTGAATAAGAGTTAAACGGTGTGGACTGGCGAAAATTAACTGGCGCGCCTGCGCAAGGCTCAGTCTTTCTGGTATTCCAGCAAGTCGCCTGGCTGGCAATCGAGTGCTGCGCACAGCTTGTCCAGGGTGGCCATCTTCACGCCCTTGACCTTGCCATTCTTCAGTAATGACAGATTGGCCTCGGTGATGCCCAGCAGGCTGGCCAACTCTTTCGAGCGAATTTTTTGCGTGGCCATGACAACGTCAAGGCGGACGATAATGGTCATTGTATTGTTCTATATGTATTGACTTTGCTCATCGCTGAGTACTTTTGCATCGCGCATGATAATTGAAAATAAACAGAGCAATACGCCTTTGACAATCTCATAGGCAGAAGAGGAAGACAGGCCAATCGAGAATTGAAAGATGCGATCCCCAGGAGGCAGATCAATAGACAGTGCCAAACCTTGCAAGGTCTCTATCAGCGGGTAGGCGGCCGGAGAAATGATGCACAGAATCCCCACTCGCCACAGCACCTTGATATTACGCTCGGTCCAGGTTTCGCCGCGGGACAAGCGCAGGAAAAACAACCCTGTCAGCCAGAGCACGTAAGTTGAAAGCAGAACGGGCAGAAAATCCAAAACGACGAGCAGCGCCGTAACCAATGGTGAGAGCCATGTGTCGGGGGCAAGCAACGCACCTTCGACAAATGGATCAAGTAATTGCGGCGAGTTTTCGGCGAAGGCGTAGAGCAAAGCCGCGAGCATTTCATCTGTTTTAAACAACCAGATCGAAGCGTTGCCACCGACCTCGGTCATCCCTAAAACCCAGACAAGAATCGCTGCCAGTAGTCCGACCCAATGCATACGCTGCAGTGCCAATCCGTTGTTACGATTACTCATGAAAAATCCTTGCGGTGTCATTGGGAATGACTAATTCTCGATGTTAAATTATCGAATGGCAATAATAAATTGTTCTTGTTTTGTTAAGAGCGCTTTTGAAACGGGATGCCAGACCACGGCATCATCTTCATTTCATTCGCTTTTGGGGGGATTTCAATGTCGATAGGCTCTCGAATTCGAATCAAGTCGAGAGCAGGGGAGGGACGCGATCCACTCGGTGGCCGCTGGTATCGATGATGGGGGCAGGGATTGATTAGAGCGGGGACACACGCCACAGGCATGCTCAGTCGCCCGCTCCTGTAGCGCTTACTTGATCTCGGTAACGAAGTTTTCCCGCGATCGGCGAACCTTTTTCAAGTTAACCAACCAGTCTCCCTCAGCAGCTCGATGGCCCAACGGCAGAATCACCACACTGCGCAAGTTGCGAGCCGAGAGTCCGAGGATTTCATCGATGGCTGCCGGGTCGAAACCTTCCATCGGTGTCGCGTCGACTTCTTCAAATGCCGCAGCGATCAGAGCCGAGCCAAGACCAATATAAGCCTGCCGTGCGGCCGCTTGATAATTAGCCTCTTTGCCACGTCCAGCAACGATGCCCAAGAGCATCTGGCGGTAATTTTCCCATCCTTCGTTAACGGTCCCGCGAACTTCGTTGGTCAGGTCGAACATCATGTTGACCCGCTCCGCAGTGATGTCGTCCCATGCGGCGAACACCAACAAGTGAGAGCAGTCGGTAACCTGCTGCTGGTTCCAACTGACGGCTTTGATCTTTTCGCGAATCTCTGCATTGGTCACTACGAGCAATTCGAAAGGCTGCAGTCCGCTTGATGTCGGCGTTAAACGCACCGCTTCCAGAATGCGCTCGATTTTTTCATCGGGCACCGTCCGGGAAGGGTCGTACTTTTTCGTTGCATAGCGCCATTTCAGCAGGTCTGTCAGTGTGCTCATCTCAAATTCCATAAAGGTGAAAGATGTTCAGGTCGGTCATAACGACTGGCTGTCGTGCTGAACCTGGGCTTATGCTAACGATTAAAGCCAACTTGAAGGTCAAGCAGTTTTTATGAAGATTGGAGAGGTTTCCAAGCGCACTGGTGTTGCCGCTTCGGCCATTCGCTATTACGAGGAGCAAGGGTTACTGGAGCCTTCTACCCGTGACGCCAATGGATATCGCCACTACGCCGAGGCGGCTGTTGCGCGATTGATACTGGTGCGCGATGCGCAACGGCTTGGTTTTTCTCTTGAGACCATTCGCGGTCTGTTCTTGCAGGATGGCAGTTGTTCGAAATCGCTGACCATCGAGCAAATCGATATCCGTATGGATGAGATACGCCAGATCGAGGCCAGCCTGGCGATGCAACGTGAGGGATTGTTGCGGCTGCGGCATGTGCTTGAGGAAAGTTTGCGCAGTGGTGCTCCTGTCGTGTGCGCGAGTGTGCACAGGGCCGAGTCGTATCGGCCTGAGCAGAACATGATCACGCGCAACGCATTGCACGGGCGTTGACCCACATTTGAAATGCGTTCCAATGTGGGAGCGAGCCTGCTCGCGAAAGATCCCTCAAAACCGCCGGAAAAAAATCAGGCCCCGGGCACCGGGCAGCTCATGTCACCTTCTTCACACTTCAAATACTGTTTCAGCGCCTCAACCCGGACCTTGGTCACGCCGGTCAGGCAACTGCTGTAAACCCACGGATAAACGCTCCCGCCAGTTACCCCGGACGATGAAAACTTGCACTCGGCATCCCGAAACCCGAGCCACGCCCGTTGCGCACTGACCAACAGCTTCTTGCCATCCGGGTTGTCCTTCAAACGCCCGGTGATCTGCTGGTACACCGTGTTCAGTTCTTTGTCCGCCGCTTTGAAGTCCTGCCCGGCGCACTGATTCATCGTCGCCTGATCGCTGGCGTTGGCGCAGTCGACCGCAGCGTGAGCGAGGGGGGTGAACAGGAAGGGCGTCAAGGCCAGAAGCAGGCGTGGGGACATAGTCAAATCTCGCTGTATCAAAGTAAGTGCCGAGCAGTGTAGCGGCTGCGTCGCGCTTATTCAGGTGCGCGCATTCGGGAAGCCGCGAGCAAACGGTCGGCGGTCGCCGCAATCTCTTCACCGTCGTGCAGCTTTTCCAGCCAGTGTTCAGGAATCCCCCGCACGCCGTAATAGGCGCCGGCCAATTGGCCGGTGATCGCGGCAGTGGTATCGGCGTCATCGCCCAGGTTGGCCGCCCGCAAAATGGCCGCTTCGAAGCTGTCCGTGTGGTGAAAGCACCACAACGCCGCTTCCAGCGACTGCACGCTGTAGCCACTACCTTTGATGTCTGCCTCGGACAGACCGAGGAAATCGCCACGCCCAATGGAAGCAACCTTGGGTTGCGAGAAGCTGGCGAGTGGCAGCTGACGCAGTTCGGCTTTGCTCGCGCCTTCAAGCGCGCAGGCGATCAACCCGGCCAGCAATTGGCAGCATTCGATGGCTTCAGGTGCTGCGTGGGTGGTTCGGGAACTGTCGGCGGCGAAGCTCTGGATTTTCCGGGCGTCGGGAAAGTAGAACAGCACCACTGGCACCAGACGCATCAGCGAACCGTTGCCGGCGCTGTACGGGTCGGTCGAGCCGGCGAAGGGATCAGCGGTTTGTTGATATTGCGCCAGCGCCTGACTGACGGTCATGCCTATATCGAAACACTCACCGGTCGAGCTGAGATAGCCCCATTGCCACCAGTTGAGGTAGCGGCCCATCTGATCAGCGGCATTGAATCCATTTTTGTTCAGCAAGCTTTCCGCCAGACACAGCGCCATCGAGGTGTCATCGGTCCATTGCCCGGGCTTGAGGTGGAATGGGCCAGCACCAACCATATCGGTCAACGGTTGGAATGATCCCCGTGGTTTGAACTCAACCGTAGTACCGACAGCGTCGCCGCACGCCAGACCGAGCAGGGCACCGCGGTAACGCTCAGCGAGGGATGGCGGCATGATTCGTCCTTGTAGATTCACATTCGCTGGAAAAGGTAACAGTTTCATTGGGCGGAGGGTGCCTGGATCCATCACAGCGCCGGTCAAAAAGTGCAGCTTGATGTGTCCTTGCTGATGAACGACTGCACTGCCCTGATACAACTTCACATTGGACATGTGGTCATACAAGCCTAGTGTTCAGAACAGGAGGTGACGTATGAAACCAGTACCCAATAGTTTCGAACGCAAAATCACGCTCAAGGCGCCGCGTTCGCATGTCTGGCGTGCCTTGGTCGATGCCGAGGCGTTTGGCCAGTGGTTTGGGGTGGCGCTTGAGGGCCGGCGGTTTATTGCCGGTGAGTGGACGCAAGGGCAGGTCACGTATCCGGGTTATGAACACGTGTTGTGGAATGTGCTGATCGAACGGGTCGAGCCGCAGCAGTTGTTTTCGTTTCGCTGGCATCCGTATGCGGTCAATCCGAAGATCGACTATTCCCAGGAGCCGACAACGCTGGTCAGGTTCGAGCTGGAAGACTTCGAGAGTGGCACGTTGCTGAAAGTGTCCGAATCGGGCTTCGCGCACATTCCCGACATTCGCCAGAAAGAGGCGTATTACATGGACAGCCGTGGCTGGGAGGAGCAGTTGAGCCGCCTCGAACAGTTTCTTGCCGAGAGCGCCAAGGCCCGCGAGCGTGACAGTGGCTGATATTTTCCAACCTTGGCTCAAGCGCTGGGGATTGGTCACGGACGGCGTGCCGATCATCACGCAAGGCAGCCGTTTGTTGCCGGTACGCCTGAACGACATTCCGGCCATGCTCAAGGTAGCGCTGGATGTCGACGAGAAGTACGGCAATCGGCTGATGACCTGGTGGGACGGTGACGGCGCTGCGCAAGTCTTGGCGCATCACGAGGATGGCCTGTTGATGGAGCGCGCCATGGGCAGCCGCTCGCTGATGCACATGGCAATGAATGGCGAAGACGACGAGGCGAGCCGGATTCTCTGTTCGGCGCTGGCGCGATTGCATGCACCGCGTGAAACGCCGTCTCCGCCGCTGGTGGAGTTAGGGCCATGGTTTGCTTCGCTGCGCATCGCGGCTGCACAACATGGCGGGCCCTGAGCCTGCAAACCGCCGAAGCCCTGCTCGCCGACCCACAGGAAGTGGTGGTGCTGCACGGCGACATGCATCACGACAATGTGCTGGATTTCCAATCGCGTGGCTGGCTGGCAATCGATCCGAAACGGGTCAGAGGCGAGCGTGGTTTTGATTACGCCAACCTGATTTGCAACCCGGACTTGCCAACGGCCACCGATCGCCAGCGCTTTCGCCGGCAGCTGGATGTGATTGTCCAAGCTGCCATGCTTGATCGCCGCAGGCTGCTGCAGTGGGTGCTGGCGTTCGCCGGTTTGTCGGCTGCGTGGTTTCTTGAGGATGACGCGTTGGGGCAAGCCTCTGGGCAGCTGAAAGTCGCGCAGATCGCGGCTTCCATGCTTGATGCCTGACACGGCTAGGGGTTTTCGGAAGGGTTGCTATGGCGAATGTCTTACACGCACTGGTAGCTTTTACGACTATTGCTGATTGGATCCACTGCGTAATCTACACACATCAACTGAGACACAGGGAGTGTTTCAGGATCACGGATGATCGACCATTTGCAAGGATCGCTGCCGACAGCGAGTCGATAATGGTCTTGGGAAAAACCCGCTTCGGCGGGTTTTTTTTCGCCTGTATGTAGGAGCTGCCGCAGGCTGCGATCTTTTGACTTTGGCTTTTAAAAGCAAGATCAAAAGATCGCAGCCTGCGGCAGCTCCTACTTTGGTTTGTGCGTTACGAGGCGATCAATTGGCGCAGGACGTAATGCAAAATCCCGCCCGATTTGAAGTATTCCACCTCATTCAACGTATCGATCCGGCACAACACCTCGATCTTCTCTTGGCGCCCGTCCTCACGGGTAATCACCAGCGGCAGATTCATTCGCGGTGTCAGCTCGACGCCGGTGAGGCCCAGAATCTCGAAGGTTTCCTTGCCGGTCAGGTTTAGGCTCTTGCGGTTCTGATCAAGCTTGAACTGCAGCGGCAGCACACCCATGCCCACCAGATTGGAACGGTGGATCCGCTCGAAGCTTTCCGCGATCACCGCTTTCACGCCGAGCAAATTGGTGCCCTTGGCCGCCCAGTCACGGCTGGAACCGGTGCCGTACTCTTGCCCGGCAATCACCACCAGCGGTGTGCCCGAAGCCTGGTACTTCATCGCCGCATCGTAGATCGCCAGTTTCTCGCCGGTCGGAATGTAGATCGTGTTGCCACCTTCTTCACCGCCGAGCATTTCATTGCGAATACGGATGTTGGCGAAGGTGCCGCGCATCATCACTTCATGATTGCCGCGCCGTGAGCCGTAAGAGTTGAAGTCCCGTGGCTCCACGCCTTTTTCGCGCAGATAACGCCCGGCAGGGCTGTCAGCCTTGATGTTGCCGGCGGGGGAAATATGATCGGTGGTTACCGAGTCGCCGAGCAGGGCCAATACTCGTGCACCTTTGACGTCCTTGATGTCCGGCAGTGGGCCGGAGATATCGTCGAAGAAAGGCGGGTGCTGGATGTAGGTCGAATCGTCCTGCCACACGTAAGTCGCCGCTTGCGGAACCTCGATGGCCTGCCACTGCTCATCACCGGCAAACACTTCGGCGTATTCCTTATGGAACATCGCCGTGTTGACCTGATTGACCGCATCGGCGATCTCTTTACTCGATGGCCAGATATCGCGCAGGTACACCGGATTGCCTTGCTGGTCCTCGCCCAGCGGTTCGCTGCTGATATCGCTGCGCACACTGCCGGCCAAGGCATAGGCGACCACCAGCGGTGGCGAGGCCAGCCAGTTGGTTTTTACCAGTGGATGCACGCGGCCTTCGAAGTTGCGGTTACCGGACAGCACGGATGCCACGGTGAGGTCGGCTTTCTGGATGGCATTCTCGATCGGTTCCGGCAGCGGTCCGGAGTTGCCGATGCAGGTGGTGCAGCCATAGCCGACCAGGGAAAACCCGAGCCGGTCGAGATACTGCGTTAGCCCCGCCGCCTTGTAGTAGTCGGTGACCACTTTCGAACCCGGCGCCAGCGAACTCTTCACCCACGGTTTGCGGGTCAGGCCTTTCTCCACGGCTTTCTTCGCCAACAACCCGGCGGCCATCATCACGCTCGGGTTGGAGGTGTTGGTGCAGGAGGTAATTGCGGCGATGACCACCGCACCGTTTTTCAGGCGATAGGTGTGGCCTTCGTATTCGTAATCGGTTTCGCCGACCAGATCTGCATTGCCCACGGCGACGCCACCACCGCCCTCACTCTCCAGACGTCCTTCTTCCTTGCTGGTGGGTTTGAATTGCAGGTCGATGAAGTCGCTGAAGGCTTGCGGTACATTCGGCAGCGAGACGCGATCCTGTGGACGTTTCGGTCCGGCCAGGCTCGCTTCGACGCTGCCCATGTCCAGCGCCAAGCTGTCGGTGAACACCGGCTCCTGACCGGGCAGACGCCACAACCCCTGAGCCTTGGTGTACGCCTCGACCAGTTTCACCGTTTCTGGCGGCCGACCCGACAGGCGCAGGTATTCAAGCGTCACGTCGTCGACAGGGAAAAAACCGCACGTCGCGCCGTATTCCGGGGCCATGTTGGCGATGGTCGCGCGGTCGGCGAGCGGCAGATCAACGAGGCCGTCACCGTAGAACTCGACGAACTTGCCCACTACACCTTTCTTGCGCAGCATCTGCGTCACCGTCAGCACCAGGTCGGTGGCCGTGATGCCTTCCTTGAGTTTGCCGGTCAGTTTGAAACCGATCACTTCCGGAATCAGCATCGACACCGGTTGCCCGAGCATCGCCGCTTCCGCTTCGATCCCGCCGACGCCCCAGCCGAGTACGCCGAGGCCGTTGATCATGGTGGTGTGCGAGTCGGTACCGACCAGCGTGTCGGGGAACGCGTAGGTGCGGCCGTCTTCATCCTTGGTCCACACGGTGCGGCCGAGGTATTCGAGATTGACCTGATGGCAGATGCCGGTGCCCGGCGGCACCACGCTGAAGTTGTCAAAAGCGCTCTGGCCCCAACGCAGGAAGGCATAACGTTCGCCGTTGCGCTGCATTTCGATGTCGACGTTCTGCTCGAACGCGCTAGGCGTGGCGAATTTGTCGACCATCACCGAGTGGTCGATCACCAGATCCACCGGCGACAGCGGATTGATTCGCTGTGGATCGCCACCGGCCTTGGCCATCGCCGCACGCATCGCGGCGAGATCAACCACGGCGGGTACGCCGGTAAAATCCTGCATCAAGACGCGGGCCGGGCGGTACTGGATTTCAAGATCGGAGCGACGCTCCTTGAGCCACGCCGCAATCGCCTTGAGGTCGGCGCCGGTGACAGTTTTTTCATCTTCCCAGCGCAGCAGGTTTTCCAGCAGGACTTTCAGTGACATCGGTAACTTGTCGAGATCGCCCAGGCTTTTGGCGGCATCCGGCAAGCTGAAATAGTGGTAGGTCTTGTCGTCGATTTGCAGTGTTTTAAGGGTCTTCAGGCTATCGAGGGACGGCATTACGATCACTCCTTTGAATCCGCACGGCTACGGATTGAGGGGACGGGCAGAGCTATCAACGTAGCCCTGTTTTCATTAGCTGGCTAATAACTGGACTCTATGAGCGGAACCAAGGTTCCGACATCGGCTATCATGCGCCGGTTTTCGTGACAGGCTTTGCTGCAACGCAAGGTCTGGACATCGCGCAGTGGCCGAATGAACGCCCACTGCCCAGGAGTAAGAATGAACACCCTATTCATGCATTGCCGGCCAGGCTTCGAAGGCGAAGTCTGTTCGGAGATTTCCGACCTCGCCGCGCAACTCAACGTGGCCGGCTACGCTAAGGCCAAAGCGGCCACCGCCTTCGCCGAGTTTGTCTGCACCGAAGAAGACGGCGCCGAGCGCCTGATGCGCGGCCAGCGTTTCGCCGAATTGATCTTCCCGCGCCAATGGGCGCGCGGGGTATTCATCGATCTGCCGGAAACCGACCGCATCAGCGTGATTCTCGCGCACGTGGCCGAATTCCCGGTTTGCGGCAGCCTGTGGCTGGAAGTCGTCGACACCAACGACGGCAAGGAACTGTCGAACTTTTGCAAAAAATTTGAAGGCCCGTTGCGCAAGGCGCTGACCGGCGCCGGCAAACTGGTGGAGGACGCCAGCAAGCCGCGTCTGTTGCTGACCTTCAAGAGCGGTCGTGAAGTGTTTCTGGGGATGGCCGATGCCGGTAACTCGGCGATGTGGCCGATGGGTATTCCGCGCCTGAAGTTCCCGCGTGAGGCGCCAAGCCGTTCGACGCTGAAGCTGGAAGAGGCCTGGCACCACTTCATCCCGCGTGATCAGTGGGAAGATCGTCTGCACAGCGATATGACCGGCGTCGACCTCGGTGCCGCGCCAGGCGGCTGGACCTGGCAACTGGTCAATCGCGGCATGTTGGTGACTGCCATCGACAACGGCCCGATGGCTGAGAGCCTGATGGACACCGGTCTGGTCCAGCATTTGATGGCCGACGGTTTCACCTTCAAGCCCAAGCAACCGGTGGACTGGATGGTCTGCGACATCGTCGAGAAACCGGCGCGCAACGCCGCGATGCTTGAAGAGTGGATCGGCGAAGGGCATTGCCGCGAGGCGGTGGTCAACCTGAAGTTGCCGATGAAGCAGCGTTACGCCGAAGTGAAGCGCTTGCTCGAACGCATTGCCGATGGTTTCAAGGCGCGCGGGATCAAGGTCGATATCGGCTGCAAACAGCTGTATCACGACCGCGAAGAAGTGACCTGCCACCTGCGCAGGCATGACGTGAAGAAAACCAAAGCTCGCTGAAACACCGCAAAACCCCTGTAGGAGCTGCCGCAGGCTGCGATCTTTTGATCTTAAAAAGCAAAGATCGCAGCCTTCGGCAGCGCCTACATAGGGTGTGGCGTAACACCACAGATGACCGAATACCCGGCAATGCGCGACAATGCCGGCCAGTTTCAGGAGTGAATCATGAGTGAAATGATCGATACCCCGGTCGACGGCACCCTTGACGCCACCGGCCTCAATTGCCCGGAACCGGTGATGATGCTGCATCAACACATCCGTGACCTGGTACCTGGCGGCCTGCTCAAGGTGATCGCCACCGATCCGTCAACCAAACGCGATATCCCCAAATTCTGCGTGTTTCTCGACCACGAACTGGTGGGCCAGCACGAAGAGGCCGGTACCTATTTGTACTGGATCCGTAAGAAACACGCCTGAATCCCAGGCGAACGCAAAACCAAATGTGGGAGCGAGCCTGCTCGCGAAAGCGGTATCTCAGTCACTATTAATGGCGACTGATACACCGCATTCGCGAGCAGGCTCGCTCCCACATTTTTGTCTGGCGTAACGGATTTAACCCGCCGAACGACTGATCCGAATCCGCTTGCGCGCGCTACGCGTCAACCGAATCGACAGCATCAAAGCTGCACAGCTCAAGCCAACGATCAAACCTTGCCACAAGCCGCTAGGGCCGCGTGGCTCGCCGAGCCAGTCGGTCAGGCCGAGGGCATAGCCCACCGGCAAGCCAATGCCCCAATAGGCGAACAGGGTCAGGATCATCGTCACCCGCGTGTCCTGATAACCGCGCAGTGCGCCGGCAGCGGTCACCTGGATCGCGTCGGAAAACTGGAACAGCGCCGAATACACAATCAGCATCGCTGCAATGTGAATCACCGTCGGGTCAGCGGTGTAGATCGCCGCAATCGGCTCGCGCAGCAACAGCATCATGCTCGCCGACAGACAGGCGTAGGCCAGCGCGGTGCCCATACCGACGCCGGCAGCAAAACGTGCCTCGCGAGGTTCTTCTCGGCCCAGCGCCTGACCGACACGCACGGTTACAGCCATGCCCAGCGAATACGGAATCATGAACACCAGCGAACTGACGTTCAGCGCAATCTGGTGCCCGGCGACCACGGTGGCACCGAGGCTGCCGATCAACAGCGCAATCACGGCAAAAATGCTCGACTCGGCAAACACCGCGATACCGATCGGCAGACCAATCGCCAGCAGGCGTTTGATCACCACCCATTGCGGCCAGTCGAAACGGCTGAAAATTTCACTGGAACGATAAGCCGGCGCCCAGCGCTCATACCCGGCCAGCCCCAATGCCATCACCCACATCACAATCGCCGTGGCCCAGCCGCAACCAACGCCACCCATGGCCGGCACGCCGAAGTGGCCATAAATGAAGATGTAGTTCAGCGGAATGTTCAACGCCAGACCGCACAGACCCAGCACCATCGCCGGACGGGTACGGCCGATGCCGTCACTGGTGCAACGCAGTACGTGATAGAACGCCACCGCCGGCAGACCGCTGGCGATGCCGTGCAGGTATTGCATGCACGGGCCGATCAACTCGGGATCGACTTTCATCAGGTGCAGTACCGGCTCGGCGGCAACCAGCATCGCGGTCGCGATCAGTCCGACCACCAGCGCCAGCCACAGCGCCTGACGCACGAGCGGGCCGATTTCGCTATGGGTGCCAGCCCCAAAACGCTGGGCGACTTTCGGCGTGGTTGCCAGCAGAGTGCCGGTCATCAGCAGAAACACCGGCACCCAGATCGAGTTGCCCAGCGCCACCGCCGCCAGATCTTTCGGCCCGACGCGCCCGGCCATCACTGCATCGACGAAGCCCATGGCTGTGGTCGCCAGTTGCGCGATGATGATCGGCAACGCGAGGGCGAGAAGGTTCTTGAACTCCAGGCGAATCCGCGCGGGGCGGGTCAGGGAGACGGCGACAGGTTGGTCAGTTACAGAATTCACAGGCAAAGCGTCCACAGGTGTTGATGCGCAAGGCGCCGCATTCTACGCCGCTGACGCCTTGGTCAGGAAAAATCCTCTGTTGCGGATTTGTAAGCGCAAAGCCTGCTGGCCCGGCGACCGATCTGCACCTAAACTGCCGATCCGCCAAAGGAGCCCGCCATGCTGATTGTTGCCGACGAAAATATCCCGCTGCTCGATGCCTTTTTTGCCGGTTTCGGCGAGATCCGCCGGGTGCCGGGCCGTTCCATCGACCGTGCGACGGTCGAGCAGGCCGACGTGTTGCTCGTACGTTCGGTGACCAACGTCAACCGTGCGTTGCTTGAAGGCAGCAAGGTACGTTTTGTCGGCACTTGCACCATCGGTACGGATCATCTGGATCTCGATTACTTCAATGAGGTCGGCATCACCTGGTCGAGTGCGCCTGGCTGCAATGCCCGTGGCGTGGTTGATTACGTGCTGGGTAGCCTGATGACGCTTGCCGAAATCGAAGGCGTCGATCTTGCTCAACGGACCTATGGTGTCGTCGGTGCCGGTGAAGTGGGCGGGCGTCTGATCAAGGTCCTGAAGGGCTTTGGCTGGAATGTCAAAGTCTGCGATCCGCCGCGTCAGGCTGCCGAGGGCGGCGATTACGTCAGCCTTGAAGCGATCATCGAACAGTGCGACGTGATCAGTCTGCACACGCCGTTGACCCGCAGCGGTGACGGCGCGACCTGGCATCTGTTCGATCAGCAACGTTTGCAGCAGCTCAAGCCCGGCGCATGGCTGATCAACGCGGCCCGTGGTCCCGTGGTGGATAACCTTGCCCTGCGCGAAGTGTTGCTGGAGCGTGAAGACCTGCAAGCCGTTCTCGACGTCTGGGAGGCCGAACCGGAGGTTGATGTGGCGTTGGCCGAACTCTGCGTGCTGGCGACCCCGCACATTGCCGGTTACAGCCTCGACGGCAAACAGCGCGGAACGGCGCAGATTTATCAGGCGTATTGCGCATTCAGCGGCCAACCGGCAATTATTCAACTCAGTGATCTTTTGCCCGCACCGTGGTTGTCTGAAGTGACCCTGAATGCTGACAGCGATCCGGCTTGGGCGCTGGCGATGTTATGCCGTGGGGTGTACGACCCGCGCCGCGATGACGCGGATTTTCGCCGCAGCCTGGTAGGCAATGTCGGCGAGCAGCGTGCGGCGTTCGATGTGTTGCGCAAGCAGTATCCGGTGCGGCGCGAGATTGAAGGGCTGAAGGTGCGGATTGAAGGGGTATCGCCGGCGTTGGCGAAGATCGTCGCGGCGCTGGGGGCGGTGGCTGTCTAGAAGCCGAGTCGGCCCTTTCGCGAGCAGGCTCGCTCCCACAGGAGATCTTCAGCGAATAGAGGTCCATGTGGGAGCGAGCCTGCTCGCGAAGGGGGCGCCACAAATGCCGGATCTGCAGACAGAAAAAACCCGGTCAAAAGGACCGGGTCATGAAGACGGTGGCTATATCACTCTTGTTCGGCAGGCTTGACCAATCGCTTGTCCAGTTCGCGGCACGCGTCCTGGATCATGTCTTCAGTGATCGGTACTTCACGCCCATCCTTATCGATAATCGAGCAACCCAGAGTCTGGCCGGGCTTGGTGCGGATCACTTCAATTTTGTCTTCGCTGCTGTGTTGCAAGGACATGGCCTGTCTCCTCATCAGGTTGTGTGCCTAGGGTAAAACCGCCACGTGACCGGGCTGTGACAACTCCCTGCGGTCTGTCAGTGGGGGCATCTCCACTCAAACAGAAACGACCGCTCGTCTCAACCGGGACTTTAGACCAATAGTAACTATGGCCTAGTCTTTGGGGGCATATTTAACCTGACTCATTGTGATTTACAGAGTTCCGCCCCAAGAAGGTTTAGGCTAGCCCTTTCATCAACACGGATGTGTACCTGAATGACCCCGAAGCTTTCTTCCCGGCACCGGCGCGCCCTGCGTCTGACCAGCCGATTTCTGGCCCCTTATCGCTGGCAGGTCATCGGTGCGCTGCTGGCGTTGATCGTTACCGCTGCCGTCACGCTGTCGATGGGGCAGGGAATCAAACTGTTGGTCGACCGCGGCTTCATGACCCAGTCGCCGCATCAGCTCAACCAGAGCATCGGCATCTTCATGCTGATGGTACTGGGGCTGGCTGTCGGCACGTTCGCGCGGTTTTACTGGGTGTCGTGGATCGGCGAGCGTTGCGTGGCCGATATTCGCCGCGAGGTGTTCAACCATCTGGTTTATCTGCACCCCGGCTTCTATGAGAACAACCGCAGTTCGGAGATCCAGTCGCGGCTGACCGCCGATACAACGCTGCTGCAGTCGGTGATCGGCTCATCGCTGTCGATGTTCCTGCGTAACCTGCTGATGGTCATCGGCGGTGTCATTCTGTTGTTCGTGACCAACGCGAAACTCACCAGCATCGTGGTGATTGCCTTGCCGTTCGTGGTGGCACCGATCCTGATCTTCGGCCGGCGCGTGCGCAATCTGTCGCGATTGAGCCAGGACCGGGTGGCCGATATCGGCAGCTATGTGTCGGAAACCCTCGGCCAGATCAAAACCGTGCAGGCCTACAACCATCAGGTGCAGGATGAGCGCCGTTTTGCGACAACCGTCGAGGACGCGTTCGACACGGCGCGCAAACGCATCTTTCAGCGCTCATGGATGATCACCATGGTGATCGTGCTGGTGCTCGGCGCGGTGGCGGTGATGTTGTGGGTCGGCGGCATGGACGTGATTGCCGGGCGCATCACCGGTGGTGAACTGGCGGCGTTTGTTTTCTACAGTCTGATTGTCGGCAGCGCGATCGGCACCCTGAGTGAGGTGATTGGCGAATTGCAACGCGCGGCAGGTGCCGCCGAGCGCATCGCCGAACTGCTGGGGTCAGAAAACATCATCCAGCCGCCCACCACCGGGCTGGTGACCTTGCCGCAGCGCGTGCGCGGCGAGCTGCAATTGCAGGAAGTGCGTTTTTCCTACCCTTCACGTCCTGAAAGCTACGCCGTCAACGGCTTGAATCTGACCATCCGGGCCGGAGAGACACTGGCGCTGGTGGGGCCGTCCGGCGCCGGCAAGTCCACGGTATACGATTTGCTATTGCGCTTTTATGACCCTGTGGAAGGTCGGATCCTGATTGATGGCGTACCGCTGACCAGCCTCGATCCGCTGGACCTGCGCCGCCACTTCGCCTTGGTCTCGCAGTCGCCGGCGCTGTTTTTCGGCAGCGTTGAAGAGAATATTCGTTATGGCAATCCGGGGGCGACGCTGGAGCAGGTGAAGGAAGCGGCGAAAATCGCACACGCCCACGACTTCATCGAGAAAATGCCCAACGGTTACCAGACACATCTCGGCGATGGTGGCCTCGGCCTCTCCGGTGGCCAGCGTCAGCGTCTGGCGATCGCCCGGGCGTTATTGGTCGACGCGCCAATCCTGCTGCTGGACGAAGCCACCAGCGCCCTCGATGCGCAGAGCGAACACCTGATTCAGGAAGCCCTGCCGAGTCTGATGCAGAACCGCACCACGCTGGTGATTGCGCATCGACTGGCCACGGTGAAAAACGCTGACCGGATTGCAGTGATGGATCAGGGCAAACTTGTGGCTATTGGTACTCATCAGGAGCTGATTGCCAGCAATCCGCTGTATGCGCGGTTGGCAGCGTTGCAGTTCAATGATGGCAAGAGCGCGTCAACGAATCCTGTCACCGATCCTGCCATTCACTAAATAGCCGCTCAGGTTGTGCCCATAAAAAATGCCCGTATCTCGCGATACGGGCATTTTTCGTTAGTCGGCGTCAGTCAGGTGATCACTGATCGTCGAAGTAGCGCTCATGCCAATCCACCAGCGGCTGCGGTGAGTTGAGCTTCTGGCCGTAGATCACCGAGTACGACAGCACGTTCTGCACGTATTGACGGGTTTCGTCGAACGGGATGCTTTCGACCCAGACGTCGAAACTCAAGTGATCGGCGCCGCGCAGCCATTGGCGTACGCGACCCGGTCCGGCGTTGTAGGCGGCGGAGGCGAGGACGCGGTTGCCGTTGAACTGGCTGTGCACCTGGCTCAGGTAAGCGGCGCCGAGCTGGATGTTTTTGTCCGGATCCAGCACCTGCTGCGGAGAGGCCAGCGGGATGCTGAACTTGCGCGCGGTTTCCTTGGCGGTGCCGGGCATCAGTTGCATCAGGCCGCTGGCGCCGACGCCGGAGCGCGCGTCGTCCATGAAGGCGCTTTCCTGGCGGGTGATGGCAAACACCCAGCTCGAATGCAGACCACGCACCTTGGCTTCACGCACGAGCGTTTCGCGGTGGGCCATCGGGAAGCGGATATCCAGATCGTCCCAGTACTGCGCCTGACTGATGGTGCGGATCGCCGGAAAGTACCATTTCAGGTCGTAAGCCAGTTTCGCTTGGGCAACCATCTCATCGCGGTTGAAATGGCGGCTGACGTGATACCACTCGCGACGACCGTCGACGATCTGACCACGAGCATGGAATTCCAGCGCGCGGCGTACGCCCGGGGTGTTGCGCACCTTGTTGATCAGCGCCTGGCTAAGCACCAGTGGCTTGTTGTTCAGCGAGTAGGGCGATTGCGAGCGGTCGGCGGCGAGGAAACCATAAAAGTCACGTTCGCGCGCAAGGTTTTTGTACAGCGTTTGCGCTTCCGGGTTCTGCGGCTGGGCCAGTTCCAGACTGCGCGCCTGCCAGTAGCGCCAGCGGTTGGTGGTGGCCAGATCCTGCGGCAGACGGCGGGTCAACTGATAGGCGTCGTCCCAACGAGCCAGACGCAACAGCAGGCGCAAACGCCATTCGGAAACGGTGTTGTCGCGCAGTTCGGGGTCGTACTTGGTCATCACATCCAGCGCGCGGCTGTCGAAACGTCGAGCGAGGGTCAGGCCGATTTCCCGGGCGATCGCGACTTTTTCATCGCGGGAGAAATGCATGCTGCTGGCGTAGCCGTCGAGCAGGGCCATGGCCTTGTCTGGATCCTGACGCGCCAAGCGGCGCAGACCGAGGCTGACCACATCGGACATCGGCTCATCGGCCGGGGTGAAACGCGAAGTCTGATTGAGCAGCTCGGGTTTCTGCGCGACGTCGACCAGTAATCGGCCGCGCGGGGCGAGGGTGGTCAGGCCGTTGACCAGGCTGTTGGCCAGCGGATAGTTGCGAGCCTGAGCGGCGAGCTTGGTGCGCTCCCAGCGCTTCTGCTCGGTGAGCTGGCCGTCGGCAGCCCAGATGCCGAACAGTCCGTCACAGGCGGCAGGCTGCGATTTGCCGGTCAGCCACAGTTTGTCGGCGTTGGCATAGCCTTCGGCTTTTTTGTCGTGGGTGATCTGGTACTGCGCGTTGAGGCAGTCCAGTTCGGTGAAGTTGAGTTTCGGATCGTAATACTTGACGAAGGTCGCCCAGTCGCCACGGTCGGCGAGCCAGCGCAACCAGCGCAGTTTCATCCAGTTGGCCTGGGGCAGATCGCCGTGTTCGGCGAGGAATTTTTCGATTTCCGCATTGCTCGCGGTTTTCAGGCGCGCGGTCAGTTCGTCGTAGGCCAGGTACGGTTCCAGCGGGTAATCGGCCAGTGCCTGGCTGTAACGGAAATACGGGCCGGTATCGCCCTTGGCCAAAGCGCGCTTGGCTTCATCGTAATACTGGCGTTGGGTGGACAGGTCCACCGCCTGGGCGGATTGAGCGGCAGCGGCGGTAAGTAGCAAGCAGGACAAGACACTGAAAAGGCGACTGCGCATGAGACATCCGGGCAGAGAAATCATGACAAGTGCCGACACGAATCAGCACTGAATTGTCTGTAGCTTAGCCTTTTGCCAGCAAGCGGCGAAAGCTTTGCGGGCCTCGCAGCACAAGTTCGCAACAAATGTTGTGCAGAGTGCTTCGACAGACAAATTGCCGGCCTGCTGAGGTCCTAACTCAGGTAGAATGCGCGCCCGGTTTTTGGAGAAGCTCATGACCCTGCTCAAATTCAGCGATGTGTCCCTTGCGTTCGGCGCTATGCCGTTGTTGGACAAGGTGTCCTGGCAGATCGCCCGTGGTGAGCGGGTGTGCATCATCGGCCGCAACGGCACTGGCAAGTCCAGCATGATGAAACTGGTCAAGGGCGACCAGAAGCCCGATGAAGGCTCGGTGTGGCGTGCCCCCGGTCTGAAAATCGGCGAATTGCCGCAAGAACTTCCGGTGGCCGACGATCGGACGGTGTTCGACGTGGTCGCTGAAGGCCTTGATGGCGTGGGTGCGTTGCTCGCCGAGTACCATCACCTCGCGCAGAACTGCGTCACTGAAGATGACCTGAACAAGCTGATGCACGTTCAGCAGGACCTCGAAGCCCGTGATGGCTGGCGTTTGCAGACTCTGGTCGAAAGCACCTTGAGCCGTCTGCAACTGCCGGCCGACAAGACCCTCGCCCAGTTGTCCGGCGGCTGGCGTCGTCGCGTGCTGCTGGCGCAGGCGCTGGTGTCCGAGCCGGATCTGCTGCTGCTCGACGAACCGACCAACCACCTGGACATCGGTGCTATTGCCTGGCTCGAAGAAGCGCTGAAAGATTTCCAGGGCGCCGTGCTGTTCATCACGCACGACCGTTCCTTCCTGCAAAACCTCGCCACGCGCATCCTCGAACTGGATCGCGGCGGCCTGATCGACTGGAACGGCGACTACGCCAGTTTCCTCGTGCACAAAGAAGCCGCGCTGGCCGCTGAAGAGACCGCCAACGCGCTGTTCGACAAGAAACTGGCCCAGGAAGAGGTCTGGATCCGTCAGGGCATCAAGGCGCGCCGCACCCGTAACGAAGGCCGCGTCCGCGCCCTGAAAGCCCTGCGCGTTGAGCGCAGCGAGCGTCGCGAGCGCACTGGCAAGGCCAACATTCAGCTGGACACTGCCGACAAGTCCGGCAAGCAGGTGATGGTCCTCGAGAACGTGAGTTTCGCTCACCCGGGCGGCCCGTTCCTGATCAAGGACTTCTCGATGGTGCTGACGCGCGGCGACCGTATCGGTCTGCTCGGCGCCAACGGTACCGGCAAGACCACTCTGCTGAAACTGATGCTCAGTGGTCTGCAGCCGACCAGCGGCAAAGTGGAAGAGGGCACGCGGATCGACGTGGCCTACTTCGACCAGTTGCGTCATCAGCTGGATCTGGAAAAGACCGTGATCGACAACGTCGCCGAAGGTCGCGACTTCATCGATATCGACGGCCAGAGCCGTCACGTGCTGAGCTACCTCGGCGACTTCCTGTTCAGCCCGCAGCGTGCCCGCACGCCGGTCAAGGCGTTGTCGGGTGGTGAGCGTGCGCGTCTGTTGCTGGCCAAACTGTTCAGTAAACCGGCGAACCTGCTGGTGCTCGACGAACCGACCAACGACCTTGATGTGGAAACCCTCGAGCTGCTCGAAGAAGTGCTGCTGACTTTCAACGGCACCGTGCTGATGGTCAGCCACGACCGGGCATTCCTCGACAACGTGGTCACCAGTACCTTGGTCTTCGAAGGTGAAGGCAAGGTGCGTGAATACGTCGGCGGCTATCAGGACTGGATCCGTCAGGGTGGTTCGCCGCGTCTGTTGGGCGTGACTGAAAGCAAGTCGGGTAAGGCTGATCTGAATTCGGCGGTGGTTACTGCAGAGCCCGCAGTGGTCGCAGCGCCTGCGGCAGCTGCTCCGGCGGCGAAGAAAAAGCTGAGCTACAAACTGCAGCGTGAGCTGGAAGCGTTGCCGGGCGATATCGACGCCAAGGAACAGCAGATTGCCGCAGTGGAGGCCGAGATGGCTGACGGCGGTTTCTATCAGCGTCCACCGGCTGAAACAGCCAAGGTGATTGCTTCGCTGGAGCAGTTGCAGGCTGAGCTGGATGCGTTGATGGAACGTTGGGCCGAGCTGGATGCCTGATTGATCCGGATGTGAAAAAGCCCGGCGTTCAGTGATGAACGCCGGGCTTTTCATATTCGGGTGGAGACCCAATGTGGGAGCGAGCCTGCTCGCGAATGCGGTGTGTCAGGCGGCATTAATGCTGTGTGCCGACGCCTTCGCGAGCAGGCTCGCTCCCACAATGATCAGTGTTTCAGCGTTTGACCAGGTGGACGGCGAGGACGTCGCATGGCGCGCCGTGCAGCACGTCATTCGCGGTCGAGCCGAGCAACAGCGCCAGACCATGTCGGCCATGGCTGCCGACCACGATCAGATCGCACGTTTGTTCTTTGGCGAAATGATGGATTTCCTGGCGTGGCTGGCCGTAGGTCAGGTGGCAGTTTGCGCCTTCAAGCTCAGTGTACTTTTGTTTCAAACGCTCAAGGCGTTCCTTGGCCTGATCGAACTGCTGTTGTTGCAGTTGTGACAGATCCATCGGTACGTCGCCGCCGAACGCCATGGCCATAGGTTCGACGATATGCACCAGCGAAAGCTTGGCGCCATTGCTCACCGACAGCTCTCGGGCGCGGTGAATCACAGGGTCGCACTCTTCGGTCAGATCTACGGCGACCAGGATATGGTGGTAGGGCATGAGGTGCTCCTCGTGAGGTTTCAATATTGTTAAGTATGGCTGGTTTCAAGCGCATTGGTTCCAAAGTGACACAATGCGCTCACCGAGAATTGAGAATAGAGATATGACGGTCTGGTTGGTGGTGTCAATCCTGCTGGTGGTTTTAAGTCCGCTGGCGTGGTTGCGCCCATCGCGCGCGCAAAGCGGTCGCATCGCCCTGCGCATGGAGGCGCGGCGCATTGGCCTGGCCATGCAACTGGCGCCTCAGGAATGGCCGCACTGGCTGGCGCAAGAGCCACCAAACCCGTGCGCGCAGTATCATCGGCCGCGCCGTGGCAAGTCGCCTGCCTGCTGGACTTACTGGCAGAAAACGCCGGGTATCTGGGTTAATCAGTGGCAGGAAGTCTGCGAAGATCGCGCGCTGCTCAATCATTTCGAAAAGTTGCCGGGCAATGTTTTCAAAGTCGAGGCAGACAAGCAGATGATCGCCTTGTATTGGGGCGAGAAGGGCGACGCCACGGTTTTGCTGGATATCGATGCCACTCTGAAAGCGCTGGCGTGACGCGCGGACTTTTCCCACTGCAACGGTGGGGAGCGTCCGGCAGACGAGCAATAAAAAGCCCGACATGATTCATCGGGCGGGGTTGGCCAGGCAGGCCGGAAACTCTTTTGATGTTGACTCGGTCAGCGACATCTCCGTGCAGTCACTCCAGCGTAGCCCTTTAAACAATGGCTGCGGCGAATTAGGGCGACTTTTCTAACTATTGATTCTATGAATGACTTCACATGCAGATGCGTGTTGCGGGTCTTCGTCTTACAGAAATGACCGCAAAGTCGCTTTTCAACCCGTATTTTGGGCGATTGACAATTGTCGGAAATTCCGTGAAGGTGACGTACCCAAATCAAACGGGCGTATGAATTGAGCGTTTGTCTTACAGACTGCTCCTACAGAATCCCGACTATCGCGTTGGCGGGTGTGCCGGGTGGATTGGCGTTAGCATCGACGAAAAAGCGTCCTGCCGAGCCATTCGCCTGCGTCCGACGTGTACTGTTCAGCTTCCATATCGTGGAGATCAGTTGATGATTTACGAAGGTAAAGCCATCACGGTTAAAGCTCTTGAAAGTGGCATCGTCGAATTGAAATTCGACCTCAAGGGTGAGTCCGTCAACAAGTTCAACCGTCTAACCCTGAACGAACTGCGTCAGGCGGTGGACACCATCAAGGCAGATGCTTCGATCAAGGGCGTGATCGTCAGCAGTGGCAAGGACGTGTTCATCGTCGGCGCCGACATCACCGAATTTGTCGACAACTTCAAGCTGCCGGATGCCGAGCTGGTTGCTGGCAATCTCGAAGCCAACAAGATCTTCAGCGATTTCGAAGACCTCAACGTCCCAACCGTAGTGGCCATTAATGGCATCGCACTGGGCGGCGGTCTGGAAATGTGCCTGGCGGCTGACTATCGCGTCATGTCGACCAAGGCCAAGATCGGTCTGCCGGAAGTCAAGCTGGGCATCTACCCGGGCTTCGGCGGTACCGTGCGTCTGCCGCGCCTGATCGGTGTCGACAACGCCATCGAATGGATTGCCTCCGGTAAGGAAAACCGTCCTGAAGACGCCCTGAAAGTCAGCGCCGTCGACGCCGTGGTTGCACCGGAGAAGCTGCAGGAAGCGGCTCTTGAACTGATCAAGCGCGCCATTTCCGGCGAGTTCGACTTCAAGGCCAAGCGTCAGCCGAAACTTGAAAAACTCAAGCTGAACGCCATTGAACAAATGATGGCTTTCGAAACCGCCAAGGGTTTCGTGGCAGGCCAGGCTGGCCCGAACTACCCGGCGCCGGTTGAAGCAATCAAAACCATCCAGAAAGCCGCGAACTTCGGTCGTGACAAAGCGCTGGAAGTCGAAGCCGCCGGTTTCGTCAAACTGGCCAAGACCTCTGCCGCGCAGAGCTTGATCGGTCTGTTCCTGAACGATCAGGAACTCAAGAAAAAGGCCAAGGCCTACGACGAAATCGCCAAAGACGTGAAGCAGGCCGCTGTACTCGGCGCCGGCATCATGGGTGGCGGTATCGCTTATCAATCGGCCTCCAAAGGTACGCCGATCCTGATGAAGGACATCAACGAGCACGGCATCGAGCAAGGTCTGGCTGAAGCCGCCAAGCTGCTGGTTGGCCGCGTTGATAAAGGTCGCATGACGGCTGCGAAAATGGCTGAAGTGCTCAACGCCATTCGTCCGACCCTGTCCTACGGCGACTTCGGTCATGTCGATCTGGTCGTCGAAGCTGTGGTCGAGAACCCGAAGGTCAAGCAAGCCGTACTGGCTGAAGTCGAAGGCCAGGTCAAAGAGGACACCATCCTCGCGTCCAACACCTCGACCATTTCCATCAGCCTGCTGGCCAAGGCCCTCAAGCGTCCGGAAAACTTCGTCGGCATGCACTTCTTCAACCCGGTGCACATGATGCCGCTAGTGGAAGTCATCCGTGGCGAGAAGTCGAGTGAGCTGGCGGTTGCCACCACCGTTGCCTACGCCAAGAAAATGGGCAAGAACCCGATCGTCGTCAACGACTGCCCGGGCTTCCTGGTCAACCGCGTGCTGTTCCCGTACTTCGGCGGTTTCGCCAAGCTGGTCAGTGCCGGTGTGGACTTCGTCCGTATCGACAAGGTCATGGAAAAATTCGGCTGGCCGATGGGCCCGGCGTACCTGATGGACGTGGTCGGCATCGACACCGGTCACCACGGTCGTGACGTCATGGCTGAAGGTTTCCCGGATCGCATGAAGGATGACCGTCGTTCGGCCATCGACGTGCTGTACGAAGCCAAGCGCCTGGGTCAGAAAAACGGCAAGGGCTTCTACGCCTACGAGGCCGACAAGAAAGGCAAGCAGAAGAAAGTCGCCGATCCATCGGTACTGGAAGTGCTCAAGCCGATCGTTTACGAGCAGCGCGAAGTCACTGACGAAGACATCATCAACTGGATGATGATCCCGCTTTGCCTGGAAACCGTGCGTTGCCTGGAAGACGGCATCGTTGAAACTGCCGCCGAAGCCGACATGGGTCTGGTCTACGGTATCGGTTTCCCTCCATTCCGTGGCGGTGCGCTGCGCTACATCGATTCGATCGGTGTTGCCGAGTTCGTTGCCCTGGCTGACCAGTACGCTGATTTGGGCGCGCTGTACCACCCGACCGCGAAACTGCGTGAAATGGCCAAAACCGGCCAACGGTTCTTCGGTTAAGCGTCCCAACTTTTGAGCGAGAGTGAAATTTTATGAGCTTGAATCCAAGAGACGTCGTGATTGTCGACTTCGGTCGTACTCCGATGGGCCGCTCCAAGGGCGGCATGCACCGCAACACCCGCGCCGAAGACATGTCGGCGCACCTGATCAGCAAACTGCTGGAACGCAACGCCAAGGTCGATCCTGCTGAAGTCGAGGACGTGATCTGGGGCTGCGTCAACCAGACCCTGGAGCAGGGCTGGAACATCGCGCGCATGGCGTCGCTGATGACCCAGATCCCGCACACCTCGGCCGGCCAGACTGTCAGCCGTCTGTGTGGCTCGTCGATGAGCGCGCTGCACACCGCTGCGCAAGCGATCATGACCGGCAACGGTGACGTGTTCGTGGTTGGCGGCGTCGAGCATATGGGCCACGTGAGCATGATGCACGGTGTCGATCCGAACCCGCACATGTCGCTGTACGCGGCGAAAGCCTCGGGCATGATGGGCCTGACCGCGGAAATGCTCGGCAAAATGCACGGCATCACTCGCGAGCAGCAAGACGCCTTCGGCGTGCGTTCCCACCAGTTGGCCCACAAGGCAACCGTGGAAGGCAAGTTCAAAGACGAAATCATCCCGATGCAGGGCTACGACGAGAACGGTTTCCTGAAGCTGTTCGACTATGACGAAACCATTCGTCCGGAAACCACCCTGGAAAGTCTGGCGGCCCTCAAGCCTGCCTTCAATCCAAAGGGCGGCACCGTGACTGCCGGTACTTCGTCGCAGATCACCGATGGTGCTTCGTGCATGATCGTGATGTCGGCGCAACGTGCACAGGACCTGGGTATCCAGCCAATGGCGGTTATCCGTTCGATGGCAGTGGCGGGTGTGGATCCGGCAATCATGGGCTATGGTCCAGTTCCGGCGACACAAAAAGCCTTGAAGCGCGCGGGCCTTGGCATCAACGATATCGACTTCTTCGAGCTCAACGAAGCTTTCGCCGCACAGGCCTTGCCAGTGCTGAAAGATCTGAAAGTGCTCGACAAGATGAACGAGAAGGTTAACCTGCACGGCGGCGCGATCGCCTTGGGTCACCCGTTCGGTTGCTCCGGTGCCCGTATTTCCGGCACCTTGCTGAACGTGATGAAGCAGAATAGCGGCACCTTCGGGGTGGCCACTATGTGCATTGGTCTCGGCCAAGGCATCTCCACCGTCTTCGAACGCGTTTAAGCGTCTCGTCGATGGAAGCCGGGGCCAAGTGCCCCGGTTTTTGTTTTTGTGGATTTATTTTGTTTTTATTTTGAAAAAATTTGAGTGAGGGCCAAACCATGCCGATACAACCTGGGCTCTACCAACATTACAAAGGTCCGCAGTACCGCGTATTCAGTGTTGCGCGGCATTCCGAGACCGAAGAAGAAGTGGTCTTTTACCAAGCCCTGTATGGCGATTACGGCTTTTGGGTGCGCCCTCTGAGCATGTTTCTCGAGTCAGTCGAGGTTGACGGCGAGCAGGTGCCACGCTTTGCTTTGGTGCAAGCCGAACCGAGCCTTTTTTCCAAGGCATGAGGCGAGTGCGCACAGAACCCTGTGCTTGACCTCACCTTGTATCAACTATATATAGCGGTGCCGCGTCAGGCGCCAACCGCCTTTCACTTCTAGAATTCAGGAATTTTCTGATCCATGGGCAAATCGCTGGTCATTGTGGAATCCCCGGCTAAGGCCAAGACCATCAACAAGTATCTGGGTAACCAATACGTGGTGAAGTCGAGTATCGGCCATATCCGAGACCTGCCCACCAGCGGTTCGGCTAGCGCCAGCAAAGAGCCAGCCGCCAAGCGCGGCAAGGCTGCTGCGGGCGAAGGTCCGGTGCTCTCGCCGAAAGAGAAAGCGCGCAAGCAGCTGGTCTCGCGTATGGGTGTCGATCCCGATCATGGCTGGAAAGCCAAGTACGAGATCCTCCCGGGTAAAGAGAAGGTCATCGAAGAGCTGCGCCGGCTCGCCAAAGATGCTGACACCATCTATCTCGCAACCGACTTGGATCGCGAGGGGGAAGCCATTGCCTGGCACCTGCGCGAAGCCATCGGTGGTGACGACAGCCGCTACAAACGCGTGGTGTTCAACGAAATCACCAAGAAGGCGATTCAGGAAGCCTTCTCGGAACCGGGCGAGCTGGACATCGATCGTGTCAACGCTCAGCAGGCGCGTCGTTTCCTCGACCGCGTTGTCGGCTACATGGTTTCGCCGCTGCTGTGGGCAAAGATTGCCCGTGGCCTGTCCGCTGGCCGTGTGCAATCGGTTGCCGTGAAGCTGGTGGTCGAGCGTGAGCGCGAAATTCGTGCGTTCAACCCGGAAGAGTACTGGGAAGTGCATGCCGACCTCGGCACCGCCAAAGGCTCGACCGTGCGTTTCGAAGTAGCTCGCGAGAAAGGCGAAGCCTTCAAGCCGCTCAACGAAGCTCAGGCCATGACCGCGCTGGAGAAACTCAAGTCTTCCAGCTACAGCATCGTCAAACGCGAAGACAAGCCGACCAGCAGCAAGCCTTCGGCGCCATTCATCACGTCCACTTTGCAACAGGCTGCGAGTAACCGTCTGGGCTTCGGCGTGAAGAAAACCATGATGATGGCCCAGCGTCTGTACGAAGCTGGCTACATCACTTACATGCGTACCGACTCGACCAACCTCTCGGCCGATGCCGTGGCCATGGCGCGCACTTACATTGAAGACGAGTTCGGCAAGAAGTACCTGCCGGAAACGCCAAACGTCTACAGCAGCAAAGAAGGCGCGCAAGAGGCTCACGAAGCGATCCGTCCTTCCGACGCAAACACCACGCCGAGCAAGCTCGCAGGCATGGAGCGTGACGCTGAACGCCTCTACGAGCTGATCTGGCGCCAGTTCCTCGCTTGCCAGATGCTGCCAGCGCAATACCTGTCGACCACTGTCAGCGTCGGCGCTGGCGATTTCGAGCTGCGCGCCAAGGGCCGTATCCTCAAGTTCGACGGTTACACCCGCGTCATGCCGCAGATTGCCAAGCCAGGCGACGATGACGTTCTGCCTGATATGGCGCAGGGCGACGTTATGAAGCTGATCAAGCTTGATCCATCGCAGCACTTCACCAAGCCGCCGGCGCGTTACTCGGAAGCCAGCCTGGTTAAAGAAATGGAAAAACGTGGCATCGGTCGTCCTTCGACTTACGCTGCGATCATTTCGACCATTCAGGATCGCGGCTACGTGACCCTGCACAACCGTCGTTTCTACTCGGAAAAGATGGGCGACATCGTCACCGAGCGTCTGTCGGAAAGCTTCTCCAACCTCATGGACTACGGCTTCACTGCCGGCATGGAAGAGAACCTCGATGACGTGGCGCAGGGCGAGCGTGACTGGAAAAGCGTGCTGGACGAGTTCTACGGCGATTTCAAAAAGAAACTCGAAGTAGCCGAAAACCCTGAAAGCGGCATGCGCGCCAACCAGCCGGTCATGACCGACATCCCGTGCACGACCTGTGGTCGTCCGATGCAGATTCGTACTGCGTCCACCGGCGTGTTCCTCGGTTGCTCGGGCTACAGCCTGCCGCCGAAAGAACGCTGCAAGGCCACCGTCAACCTGGTGCCGGGCGACGAGATCGCTGCGGACGACGAAGGTGAGTCGGAATCGCTGGTTCTGCGCGGCAAGCATCGGTGCCCGATTTGCAGCACGGCGATGGACGCTTATCTGCTCGACGAGAAGCGCAAGCTGCACATCTGCGGTAACAACCCGGATTGCGCCGGCTACGAAATCGAAGAGGGCAGCTATCGCATCAAGGGCTACGAAGGTCCGAGCCTGGAATGCGACAAGTGCGGCAGCGAGATGCAGCTCAAGACTGGCCGTTTCGGCAAGTTCTTCGGTTGCACCAACCCTGAGTGCAAGAACACCCGCAAACTGTTGAAAAGCGGTGATGCAGCGCCGCCGAAGATGGATCCGGTGAAGATGCCTGAGCTGAAATGCGAAAAGGTCAACGACACCTACATCCTCCGTGACGGTGCCTCTGGTCTGTTCCTGGCCGCCAGCCAGTTCCCGAAAAACCGTGAGACCCGAGCTCCGCTGGTGATCGAGATTGTGCCGCACAAGGACGAAATCGATCCGAAGTACCACTTCCTCTGCGACGCGCCAAAGAAGGATCCTGACGGTCTGCCAGCGGTCATCCGCTACAGCCGTAAGACCAAGGAGCAATACGTGCAGACCGAAGTCGACGGCAAGCCTACCGGTTGGAAGGCGTACTTCGACGGCGGCAAGTGGACGGTTGAAGACAAGCGTACGAAGGCCAAAGCTGAATAAGCATTAGCCTGATACTGAAAGGCCGCATGAGAACCCTTGGGTTTTCAGGCGGCCTTTTTGTTTTGTGCTTGCGGTGGGATCGGCTGATCCACGACACTGTCCGGCCTGTGTGAAGCAATTATTTCGTTGTGGAGAGCGCCGTCATGGCTCACGAACTCTATACCCGCACCAATCAGAAGATCTATTTCGCCGGCCTGTCGCTCGAAGCCTTGGCTCGTGCTGAAGAAGGGCGTGCGATGAATTCTCTGGCGCTGATTCAGGCTGGGCGTGAATCGGCGCTGTTTCACCTGTACGGCGCCTTGCTGGGGCTTTGTCATGAGATCGCGGGCTTCTATCGTCTGCCGCAGGCCAATGCGCCGCGGGCCGAGATGCTGCTGACGCGTGAAGTGCTGGAGTCGATCGCAATTCCCGAACTGGCCGAAATGGTTGAGTTGGCGGGCAATTCGGAAACCTGGTTGGCAAAACTGCTGGCAGCGCATTCGGCGCTGTTTCAACCGCCACGAGTGCCGCACAAGCCGAAGGGTGATGTGACGCAACCGTTGATTCAGGCGATTAATCTGGACGAAGAAGAAGCGCCAGAAGAGTTGAGTCGAGAGGAGCTGGAGAGCTGGCGGCAGAACTTGAAAGGTCTGGCGATACGTTTCCGCGAAGGCTTGAACGAGTGCTGAGGGCGATTGACACGGTGGCAATCTGAAACATGCTGCTGGTCAAGATCCCGAGCGAAGCCTGAATGATGTCTATATAATCCCTGCCTTTCGTGGAGAACAGACCTATATGCCAACGTCCTTTCTAGAAATTGTCGAGTTACCCGACGGCCGAATCGAGCTGCGCAGGGCCGAGGACGAGGGTTCTCTGGTGACGCTGGATTTCTCCGAGGATGCCAAGGCGTTCCTGCAAGGTCAGCATGTGGAGATCGCCAAGGCGATGTTAAGCGTCGGCGTGCAAATGGCCGGTCGAATGGTCGAAGGCGAATTTGATAAGGAAGAAGGGCCGCGGGTTCTTCATTGATCCCCGTCTTTTTACTTTTTGACGTTACCGCTTCAGATCGGCTTCTCTGTCCCTGGAGAAGCCCTGCGCTTCACACAGCGCGTATAACCACCAATCAACCCAAACGAATATTCAGGCTCTGAGCATCGCCCGTGCGTGCGGCGTTGATCAGTTGTTGCCGTGAATTTGCGTTCAGCGGGTTGAGCCAAGTGACTACGGTGTGACTGCGACCCAGCTTCAGAGCTTCGCACGCCAGTTGTTGAGCGCTTTGAGCGCCCCTTGGTTGCAGCAGCAGAATGCGTTCGCGATTCAGCCCGGCATCCCGCAGCCAGGTTTGGGTAAGGCTGGCAGGTGGTGCGATCAGTGTCAGCCAGCGCGCGTCCTGATCTTCACTGAGTTCGCGAAGGATCGGGGCAAGCAGGTTCAGGCAGTTCCCGGTAGCACCGCGCAGTGACAGCTCGCTGAATACTTCAGGTTCGGCAATCCACGGGCGCTCGACGACCTCTTTGAGGATCGGCGCCATCGGTTGTGCCAGAAACGCTTCGAATAAAGGCAGTTGTGTTTGCTGAGGGGTGTGTGGGAACTGCATAAAGCCTCCTTTAGCGGCGAATCACGCCGACACTCAAGCCTTCGATCACCAGTTCCTGATCTTTCAGGTCGACTTCGATAGGGGCGAACTCAGGGTTTTCGGCAATCAGCCAGACCTTGCTGCCTTCACGCTTGAAGCGTTTGACGGTCACTTCATCGCCGATGCGGGCGACGACAACCTGGCCATTACGCGCCTCGCGGGTGGTGTGCACGGCGAGGAGGTCACCGTCGAAAATGCCGATGTCCTTCATGCTCATGCCGTGCACGCGCAACAAATAGTCGGCGCGTGGATGGAAGAAGGCCGGATTGATGTTGCAGGATTCTTCGATGTGCTGCTGGGCGAGGATCGGCGCGCCGGCAGCGACCCGGCCAATGATCGGCAGGGTAGAGTCGTCGGCCTTGGCTTCGAAGCCGGGAATGCGAATACCGCGAGAAGCGCCGGGAGTCATCTCGATGGCGCCTTTTCGGGCCAGTGCCTTGAGATGCTCTTCAGCCGCGTTTGGCGACTTGAAGCCCAGTTCCTGAGCGATTTCCGCGCGGGTTGGCGGGTAGCCGTTGTCTTCGAGGCAGCGTTTGATAAAGGCCAGAATCTCGGCTTGGCGTGGCGTCAGCTTTAGCATATTGATCGCTCTGTCTTTTTATACAGTGACTGGGATTATATACAGTGAAGCGTCCTTGGCAATGCCCGTTTTTTTGCAGGCCGCCAGACGGTCGGCATTCGTGCTTATTAATGAGTTGGGCTTGTGTGGTTAAATAACTGACCGACCATTCCCAAAACGAACCGGCAGGCTTGACAAGGCACAGGCTGAAACGTATGTTTCAAACAAGTGTTTGTCAGGCGGAGTAGCCATGGCCCAGTCGGAAACCGTTGAACGCATTCTTGATGCTGCCGAGCAGTTGTTCGCGGAGAAAGGTTTCGCTGAAACCTCATTGCGTTTGATCACCAGCAAGGCTGGCGTCAATCTGGCAGCGGTGAACTATCACTTCGGTTCGAAAAAAGCCCTGATCCAGGCGGTTTTTTCGCGCTTCCTCGGGCCGTTCTGCATCAGCCTCGATAAAGAGCTGGAGCGGCGTCAGGCCAAGCCTGAAAACAAGCCGACGCTCGAAGAACTGCTGGAAATCCTCGTCGAGCAAGCCCTCGTGGTTCAGCCGCGCAGCGGCAACGACCTGTCGATCTTCATGCGTTTGCTCGGCCTGGCATTCAGCCAAAGCCAAGGCCACTTGCGCCGTTATCTGGAAGACATGTACGGCAAGGTGTTCCGCCGCTACATGATGCTGGTCAACGAAGCAGCGCCACGCATTCCGCCGATTGAGCTGTTCTGGCGCGTGCACTTCATGCTCGGTGCTGCCGCGTTCAGCATGTCCGGCATCAAGGCTTTGCGCGCGATCGCCGAGACTGATTTCGGCGTCAATACCTCCATTGAGCAAGTCATGCGCCTGATGGTGCCGTTCCTCGCAGCAGGCATGCGTGCCGAAACCGGTGTCACCGACGCGGCAATGGCCACTGCACAGCTGCGTCCACGCAGCAAATCAACGCCGGTCGCCGCCAAGGTTTAACCGCGCACGGGTGGGCGCGGCAGCTTGTATCCGCTAAGCTAGCCGCCCATGCCGACTCTCGTTCTGAACCCGATCCTCATAGAAATTGCCGACCTGCCGAGCATTGCTCACGGTAGCGATTTCCTGCAGATCGGGTTTTTCGTTTTCAAGGAATCTCTATGACTGCTGGCCTGCAAGGCTCGTTGATGGTGGACGTCGCCGGTACCTGGCTGACGGCTGAAGATCGCCAATTGTTGCGTCAGCCCGAAGTGGGCGGCCTGATCATTTTCGCGCGCAACATCGAGCATCCACGCCAGGTGCGTGAACTCAGCGCATCGATTCGCGCGATTCGTCCGGATCTGCTGCTGGCGGTGGATCAAGAGGGCGGTCGCGTGCAGCGTCTGCGTCAGGGCTTCGTGCGTCTGCCGGCCATGCGTGCCATCGCCGACAACCCGAATGCTGAATACCTGGCCGAGCAATGCGGCTGGATCATGGCCACCGAAGTGCTGGCGGTCGGGCTCGACCTGAGCTTCGCCCCGGTGCTCGATCTGGATTACCAGCGCAGCGCCGTCGTTGGCACCCGTTCGTTCGAAGGTGATCCCGAGCGCGCGGCACTACTCGCCGGTGCATTCATTCGTGGCATGAACAGCGCAGGCATGGCCGCCACCGGCAAGCATTTCCCCGGTCACGGCTGGGCCGAAGCCGACTCTCATGTCGCGATCCCGAACGACGAGCGCAGCCTCGACGAGATCCGCGCCAACGATCTCGTACCCTTCGCAAAACTCAGCAAACAATTGGCCGCGATCATGCCGGCGCACGTCATCTATCCGCAAGTCGATTCGCAGCCTGCCGGCTTCTCCCGCCGCTGGTTACAGGACATCCTGCGCGGCGAATTGCAGTTTGACGGCGTGATCTTCAGCGATGACCTGTCGATGGCCGGTGCTCACGTGGTTGGCGATGCCGCCAGCCGCATCGAAGCCGCTTTGACAGCCGGTTGCGACATGGGCCTGGTGTGCAACGACCGCGCCGCTGCCGAACTGGCCCTGAGCGCCGCACAACGCATGAAGGTCAAGCCGTCTGCGCGCATCGCCCGCATGCGCGGTCAGGCATTCGCCAGCACCGATTACCGTCAGGATCCGCGCTGGCTCACCGCCATCGGCGCGCTCAAAGACGCTCAACTGATCGATTAAGGATTTTTCGCTATGACGGTTTACGCAATCATCGGTGGCACCGGCCTGACCCAACTGGAAGGCCTGACCATTCGCCAATCGCTGGCGGTAGACACGCCCTACGGCGCGCCATCGGCCGACGTGCAAATTGGCGAATACGCTGGCAAGGAAGTGTTGTTCCTCGCCCGTCATGGCCACCCGCATCGCTTCCCGCCGCACAAGGTCAACTACCGCGCCAACCTGTGGGCGTTGAAGCAGGCCGGTGCCGAAGCGATCATTGCCGTTAACGCGGTGGGTGGTATTCATCCAGCGATGGGCACGGGTCATTTCTGCGTGCCCCATCAGATCGTCGACTACACCAGCGGCCGCGAGCACACCTTTTTCGCCGATGATCTGGAGCACGTCACCCACATCGACTTCAGCTTTCCCTACAGCGAGCCGTTGCGTCAGCAATTGATCGCCGCCGTGGCTGCCGAAGGTTGCGAATACAGTGATCAAGGCGTTTACGCCTGCACCCAGGGCCCGCGTCTGGAAACGGTCGCCGAGATCGTGCGTCTTGAGCGCGATGGCTGCGACATCGTCGGCATGACCGGCATGCCGGAAGCTGCACTGGCCCGCGAGCTGGATCTGGATTACGCCTGTCTGGCGCTGGTGGTTAACCCGGCAGCGGGAAAAACCACCGAAGTAATCACCATGGCCGAGATCGAGCAGGCCTTGCATGACGGCATGGGCAAGGTTAAGTCGGCATTGGCGCGGGTGTTGGCCGGCTAAGGGCTGTTCATGAGTATTCTCATCGAACGGCTCAAGTCGTTGGCCTGGACTCAGGCATTCAGTAGCAAGGCGCTGGCCAAGGCTCGCGCTTATGCTGCCGATGACCGGGTAGAGATCATCGAGATCAATGACAAAAAGATCGAGGCGTTCTGCGTCGGTTCGGAAAGTCAGGCGTATGAACAAAGCATTTACTTGTCCGAAGATCGGCTGGGTTCCGTCAACTTGCGTTGTCTGTGCAGCTGTCCTGTCGTAATCGACTGCAAGCACTGCGCTGCGGTGCTCTATCACCTGCAGGGCAGTGCAGATGATGCGTCTGAAAGTGACGCACAGATCCCTTTGGGGCGGGCGCTGGAGCATTGGCTTTCGACCATTCCCGTGCCGGCCAAGCCCGCCGAAGAAGGCGCGCAAACCGCAGGCGCGCGCCTGTTTTACAAGCTCAAGCCAACGTCAGTGAGCGGCAAGTGGCTGCTCGATATTTTCAAGGTTTCCCAGCTCAAGAGCGGCGAGTTACGCGAAGTCAAACCGATGTATTCGCTGGCGGAAATGCTCATGCGTCAGCCCGGCTACCTGTCCGAGCTGGATCTGCGCGTCGCCAGGCTGCTGGTTGCCATGCACTCCCACCACGCCTATTACAGCGGTTATCCGCTGGAAGGCAGCAGCGGCGCCGAATTGCTGGAAATGCTCCTGCGCACCTCGCGGCTGTTCCTCGATTTCGAGGATCTGCAACCGTTGGAGTCTGGCGCGAAACGCATCGGCCAGTTCGCCTGGGCCGAGCAGGCCGACGGCGGTTTCCGTGCGCAGTGGAGCAGTGCCGAGGCTGCGCAGGAAACTGTGCTGGCGCTGGAGCCGCTTTATTACCTGGATCGTGAACAGCGGCAGATTGGCCCTCTGTTCAATGAACTGGAAGAAAAGCTGGCCAGTCATTTGACTCTGGCGCCGGACATTCCGGCGCGTCAGGCCATGCAGTTCAGCCATCGCATGAGCGCCGCGACGAGAATCCCGCCGCCCCACCAACTGACCGAACGAGTCATCGACGACGTACTTCCGCAGCCGCAACTCACCCTCGTCAGCGGTCGGGAGCGCTCGCGCTGGGAATACATTCTTGAGCACCGCGCCGCTCTGGTGTTTACCTACAACGGCCAGCCGACGGTGGATCGCAACCCGGAAGTGATGATCCTCAACGGTACCGAAACCCAGCGCATCCAACGCCAGCCTGCGGTGGAAAAGAAACTGCGCCAGATCCTGCAAAGGCTCGGCTTCAAGAAAGCCACGCGCAAGAGCTCGCTGGATCGTCCCGGCGAGATGTTCACGTTGCCGGATGATTCCGCCTGGCTCGGGTTTATGCACGAAGGGCTTGCCACGTTGCGCGCCTCGAACTGGGAAGTGGAGATGAGTCCCGGCTTTCATTTCAATGTGCATCCGGTTGAGCATTGGTACGCCGAGGTCGAAGAAGAGGCTGGGCATCAGTGGTTTGATTTGCAGTTGGGTATCGTCGTCAATGGCCAGCGCTATAGTTTGCTACCAATCCTTCTGCACTTGTTGCGCACCCAGCCGCGCTTGCTTGACCCGGTCAATCTGGCACAACGCAGCGATGACGAAAAACTCCTGATCGAACTGAAACCCAGCGGTTTTGGCGACCCTTCAGGCGCCAAGGTCGCGCTGCCGCTGAGTCGCGTCAAGCCGCTGATGGCCACGCTGGGCGAGTTGTACCTGGGCGGTCATCAGGGCGATGCACTGCGCTTGAGTGTTCCGGATGCCGCGCGCTTGAGTATGCTCGATGGCGTACCGCTGGATTGGCAGGGTGGCGAGCGGCTGCGCACCTTCGCCAAGCTCTTGCAGAATTCCAGTCACACCCAGGTCGCTGCACCGGCCGGCCTTAACGCGCAACTGCGCCCCTATCAGCTCGAAGGCCTGAACTGGATGCAGACCCTGCGCGAGCTTGAGGTCGGCGGCATTCTGGGCGATGACATGGGGCTGGGCAAAACGCTGCAAACCTTGGCGCATCTGCTCACGGAAAAACACGCCGGTCGTCTTGATTGTCCGGCTCTGGCGGTGATGCCGACCAGCCTGATTCCCAACTGGCTCGACGAGGCCGAGCGTTTCACCCCCCAGTTGAAAGTATTGGCGCTGCACGGCACGGGGCGGCAAAAGGATTTCGCTAATCTGGCTGAGTACGATCTGGTGCTGACCACTTACGCGTTGCTGCCAAGGGATTTGGAGACCTTGCAGCCGCAGCTGTGGAGCGTACTGATTCTCGACGAAGCACAGAACATCAAGAACCCGCTCAGCAAAGCCGCGCAGGCCGCACGCGACTTGCAGGCCCGCCAGCGCTTGTGCCTGAGCGGCACGCCATTGGAAAACCACTTGGGTGAGCTTTGGTCGCAGTTTCATTTCCTCATGCCCGGTTGGCTCGGCGACAGCAAGTCCTTCAATCGCGATTACCGCACGCCAATCGAGAAGCACGGCAATGTTCAGCGCATGCAGCACCTGACATCGCGCATCAAGCCGTTTTTGCTGCGCCGCAAAAAAGATCAGGTCGCCACCGAGTTGCCGCCGAAAACCGAGATTGTTCATTGGGTGGATCTCAGCGACGGCCAGCGTGATGTCTATGAAACGGTTCGCGTGGCTATGGACAAAAAAGTGCGCGACGAAATTGCCCGCAGTGGCGTGGCGCGCAGTCAGATCATCATTCTTGATGCATTGCTCAAGCTGCGGCAGGTCTGTTGCGACTTGCGCCTGATCAACATGCCGATAACAGCAAAGGCACTGCGCTCCGGCAGTGGCAAGCTGGTCAGCTTGATGGAGATGCTCGAAGAGCTGCTCGGTGAAGGTCGCAGAATCCTGCTCTTTTCGCAGTTCACCTCGATGCTCGCCTTGATCGAGGAAGAATTGCAGCAACGTGACATTGCCTATTCGCTACTGACCGGTGACACCACGGATCGGCGCACGTCGGTGAAGGACTTTCAGGGCGGCAAGGTGCCGTTGTTTCTGATCAGTCTGAAGGCCGGGGGGACCGGTTTGAACCTGACCGCTGCGGACACGGTGATCCACTTCGACCCTTGGTGGAACCCGGCGGTGGAGAATCAGGCAACCGATCGTGCCTATCGAATCGGGCAAAATAATCCGGTGTTTGTTTACAAGCTGATCGCTCGCGGCACTGTAGAGGAAAAAATACAGGCGTTGCAGCAGGAGAAAGCCGCGTTGGCCGGGGCGGTGCTTGAAGGTGGAACGACGGGTGGCTGGAAGCTGGAGCAGAGTGACATTGAGGCGCTGTTTGCGCCGTTGCCCGATTCCAAGCAGTGAGCTTCGGTTTTAACCTTAAACCGAGGTGACCCGTTCGCGAGCAGGCTCGCTCCCACAAGGTAGATGCGTTCCAACAGTGGGAGCGAGCCTGCTCGCGAAAGCTATTTAACCAGCACTGCAGATATCAACGCTTGTCGGCCTTATCCGGCAACGGCGCAAACAGCGCTTCGATATCATCACTCTGCAACTTCCAGTCCCCGGCCTTGCGCCCATCCAGCACGCCTGCCGCCAAGTCGGATTTTTCCTTTTGCAGGTGCTGAATCTTCTCTTCCACAGTGCCCCGGGCAATCATCTTGTAAACGAACACCGGTTTCTCCTGACCAATCCGGTACGCCCGATCCGTCGCCTGATTTTCGGTCGCCGGGTTCCACCACGGGTCGTAGTGAATCACCGTATCCGCTTCCGTCAGGTTCAAGCCCACGCCACCAGCCTTCAGACTGATCAGAAAAATCTGACGCTTACCGCTCTGGAATTCTTTCACCGGCGTACGTCGATCACGGGTCTGGCCGGTCAGTAGCGCGTAGGACACGTTGCGTTTTTTCAGCTCTTCCTCGATCAAGGACAGCATCGAGGTGAATTGCGAGAACAGTAGAATCCGCCGTCCTTCTTCGAACAACTCATCGAGCATTTCCATCAGGCTGTCGAGCTTGCCCGAGGTGCTGCCGCGAGCGGGCAGGGTGGCGTCGTTGACCAGACGCAGATCACAGCAGACCTGGCGCAATTTGAGCAGCGCCTCAAGAATGATGATCTGGCTGCGCGCCACGCCTTTGCGGGTGATCTCGTCGCGGACTTTCTTGTCCATCGCCAGGCGCATGGTTTCATACACATCGCGTTGCGCTTCGTTGAGGTCGACCCAATGGATGATCTCGGTTTTCGGCGGTAACTCGGTGGCAACCTGTTCCTTGGTCCGGCGCAGCAGAAACGGTTTTATCCTACCGTTCAAGTGCTGAAGTCTGACTTCGCTACCGCGCTTTTCAATCGGCACGCGGTAATCGGCGTTGAAGCTTTTCACGTCGCCGAGCCAGCCCGGCAGCAGGAAATGGAACAGTGACCACAACTCGCCCAAGTGGTTTTCCAACGGCGTACCGCTCAGGCACAGGCGCTGGCGTGCGTTCAGCTCTCGGGCGGCCTGTGCGGCTTTGCTGTTGGGATTCTTGATGTACTGCGCTTCATCCAGCACCAACACATGCAGCGGCTGCCTGGCCAGACGTTCGACGTCTTTGGGCAGTAGTGCGTAAGTGGTGAGGATCAGGTCAAAATCGCCCAGATTGTCGAAGTGCTTCTTGCGCGTGGCGCCGTACAGCGCGATCACTTTCAGTTGTGGCGTAAAGTGCGCCGCCTCATCGAGCCAGTTCGGAATCAGGCTGGTTGGCATCACCACCATGCACGGCCGATCCAGACGCCCGGCGTTTTTCTCGCTGAGAATATGCGCCAGGGTCTGTAGGGTTTTACCCAACCCCATATCATCCGCAAGAATCCCGCCGACCTCCAGTTGCCGCAGCGACTGCATCCAGCTCAAGCCTTCAAGTTGATACGGGCGCAGTGTCGCATTCAGGCCTTGCGGCGCTTCAACGCTGAAATCACGAATATCGCGCAGGCGTTGCGCGAACGTGCGGATCTGCTCGCCACCCTCCCACAGCAGCGGCAGGCCTTCCAGAGAGTTGAGGCGAGTGGCGTCGGCCTTGCTCAGGCGCAGGGTAGTTTCGCCCGGCTCCTGCAAATAAAACTCGCCGAGCGTCATCAGCACTGGTTTCAACCGGCCCAGCGGCAACGCCACCTGCAGTGGCCCGTGCTCAATGTTGCGTTGCGGAATGTTGACCAGAATCAGCTCGTCATCGCGACGGCGCGCGAGGCGTTCCGGGTTGAGGATTTCCGCGTGCGAGCGCATCAGGTTGAGCAAAATCGGCAGCAGGCTCAGGCGCTCACCGTTGACGATGATCCCCAGTTCCAGATCAAACCAGTCGCGATCCGGCACCTGCTCTACGGTGGCATACCAATCATCCACGGCGGTCAGATCGAAGCCGAATTCCTCATCGATCTGCAGCTCCCAACCTTGGCTGCGCAGTTTCGGCAGGTCGTTGAGGGTGAAGGTCAACCAGGCGCTGTCGTTGACCATCTCGTATAGCTCGCCGGCGCTTTCCGGCAGGGCTTTACTCTGGCGGGTGGCGATGCGAAAGCCGAGGATGCGCAACTGTTCGCGGTAGGACTGCTCGACATCCGGGTGACGTTTGACACGTAGCGTCTGACTTTCCTGACGAATCAGGATATCGCTGTTCTTTTGTCCGCTGACATATTCATCCAGATAGCTGAATGACAGCGCCGCGCGATGCTGAATGTAGCGCTGCATCTTGCCGTTGCGCGGTTCGAAAGCGCTGAACTCGACACTGGCCAGCCACAGGCGTGGCAACGGCTGCACGTTATCGACCAGCACTTGCGGCGGCGCTTTCGGGCCACGGTTTTCCAGCACGGCTTGAAGTTTCTCCAACAGCTCGGCGTCTTTGGCTGCGGCGGGGTAATCGAGTGTTTCCTGCACTTTCAGCAGCACCGCTGCGCAATGTTTGCAGTTGCTGCGAACCGGGCAGGTACAGCCGGCATCGACCAGCAGCAAGGTGCCTTTGGCTGACTCGCGCAGGTGAATGGTCTGACGGTACACGTTACCGCCAGAGCCTTCGCAACTGGCGGTGATCGTTGCATCGCCGACTTGGGCGATGCGTACCCGGTTTTCCAGGGCGTAGCGACGGCCACGCTCCAGGCTCTGTTCCTTGAATCGGCTGACCCAGGAGGGCGCCAACGGTTTACTCAGCGGCGGGTTCATAAGGACTTCGATCAGTCCGGAATCGCTTCAGGTGCTTCCCGTGGCGCAGGCGCGGTCAGAGAAGTGATCTTGATCAGCAGGGCCAGATGGCCGTTGTCGAGATAGTTGAGCTGGCCATTCTTGGTGTGGCTGTCCTGTTTCAGGCGCTCGCTGGCAGTGACCAGGCCATTGGCGTCGATCTGATTGACCCAGAAGTCGGCAGTCACGTCGGTGAAGCGCCCGAGCTTCATCTCCAGCGTGCCTTCGATCGGGAACTGGCCGAACTGCTCCTGGCCGTCGCTGACCGCGACTTTCGCCGGCGCTTCGCCGAGGGTTTGCTGCCAGGCCTTGTGCATCAGCACGCTGTAATCGCCGCTGGCGGTGAGTTTGGTCACCACGTCATTCAGCGCAGGTGTGCGTTTGCTGTCCTCACCCAGGCGCAGAGCGCCAGCGGCCCAGTCTTCCGGCGCGGCACGGCTGACGATGGCCGGCACAGCGTTCTGGCGCACCAGAATCATTTCGACCTGATACAGGTCATCGGCAAACGCCATAGGTGCTACGAAGGTCAGTAGCAAAGTCAGCGAACGAAACAGGCGCATTGGGCGTCCTTCAAACAGATTTCGGGAGGAGGCGCTCAAACAGCGCCTCTACAGTATTAAAGCGCTCTTCCGGGCGTTCCATTGGTACCTGGAACTTGAACATCGTCGCGCCTTCGAATTTGTAGCGTTTTGGCTGGCTCTGGATCAGTTTGATCAGCGTCATCGGATCGACCGGCGTCTGCGCTTCGAACTCGATGCGCCCACCTTGCGGCCCGCCGTCGACCTTCTTGATGCCCAACTGCTCGGCCTGCAACTTCAGCGCCGTGATGCGCACCAGATTTTTCGTCGGTTCCGGCAACAAGCCGAAACGGTCGATCATCTCGACTTGCAAGTCCTTCAGGCCTTCCTCGTCGGTGGCCGAAGCGATGCGCTTGTACAGGATCAGCCGCGCGTGAACGTCCGGCAGATAGTCTTCCGGAATCAGCGCCGGCACCCGCAGGTTGACTTCCGGGCCACCGCCCAGCGGTTGATCGAGGTTAGGTTGCTCGCCTTTGCGGATCGACTTGACCGCGCGCTCGAGCATTTCCATATACAGCGTGAAGCCCACGGCCTGAATCTGTCCGCTCTGACCATCGCCGAGCAGTTCGCCAGCGCCACGGATTTCCAGGTCGTTGGTCGCCAGGACGAAACCGGCGCCGAGGTCCTGAGTATTGGCAATCGCCTCCAGACGCTTTTCCGCGTCCGAAGTGATTTGCTGGCGCGGCGGCGTCAGCAGGTAAGCGTAAGCCTGGTGGTGACTACGGCCAACGCGACCGCGCAACTGGTGCAGTTGCGCCAGGCCGAATTTGTCGGCGCGCTCGATGATGATGGTGTTGGCGCTCGGCACGTCGATACCGGTCTCGATGATGGTCGAGGCGATCAGCACGTTGAAACGCTTGTGATAGAAGTCGCTCATCACCTGTTCGAGTTCGCGCTCGCGCATCTGCCCGTGACCGATGCCGATGCGGGCTTCCGGTACCAGCTCGGCGAGGTCGGCGGCGCACTTCTCGATGGTTTTCACATCGTTGTGCAGGTAGTACACCTGGCCGCCGCGTAGCAGTTCGCGGAGCAACGCCTCTTTGACCGTGCTCTTGTTCTGCTCCATGACGAAGGTGCGCACGGACAAGCGTCGTGCCGGCGGCGTGGCGATGATCGACAGGTCGCGCATGCCCGACACCGCCATGTTCAGCGTGCGCGGAATCGGCGTGGCGGTCAGCGTGAGAATGTCGACTTCACTGCGCAGGGCCTTGAGCTGTTCTTTCTGACGGACACCGAAACGGTGCTCCTCGTCGATGATCACCAGCCCGAGGTTTTTGATTTTGACGTCGTCGGACAGCAGCTTGTGCGTGCCGATGACGATGTCGATCTTGCCTTCGGCCAGATCGGCGATCGCCGCGTTCACTTCCTTGGCCGACTTGAAGCGGCTCATCACTTCGACGGTCACCGGCCAATCGGCGAAGCGGTCGCGGAAGCTGTTGTAATGCTGCTGGGCGAGGAGGGTGGTCGGCACCAGAATCGCCACTTGACGGCCACCGTGTACGGCGATGAACGCTGCACGCATGGCCACTTCGGTCTTGCCGAAACCGACGTCGCCGCAGACCAGTCGATCCATCGGTTTCGGCGCGAGCATGTCCTCGCGCACGGCTTCGATGGTCGACTGTTGATCCGGGGTTTCTTCGAACGGGAAACCGGCGCTGAACGTCGCGTAATCGGCTTTCGGGTCGGCAAATGCGTAGCCTTCGCGAGCAGCGCGGCGGGCATAGATGTCGAGCAATTCAGCGGCAACGTCGCGCACCTGTTCGGCGGCTTTGCGTTTGGCTTTCTGCCAAACCTCGGAGCCGAGGCGGTGCAGCGGGGCCAGGGCATCGTCGCTGCCGGTGTAGCGCGCAATCAAATGCAGGTTGGCCACCGGCACGTAAAGCTTGGCGTTCTCGGCGTATTCGAGGGTGAGGAATTCGGCCGCCTGATTGTCGATTTCCAGAATCGTCAGGCCCAGATAGCGGCCGACGCCGTGGTCGATGTGCACCACCGGCGCACCTTCGCGCAGCTCGGTGAGGTTCTTGATCACCGCATCATTGCTGACGTCGCTGCGTTTCTCGCGGCGACGGCGTTGCATCACCCGTTGGCCGAACAGCGGACTTTCCGCGACCAGTGCCAGCGCCGGGTCATCGAGCATCAGGCCTTCGTCGAGCGGGGCAATGGTGATCGCCAGACGATCCTTGCTCGCGACAAAGTCCGGCCAGCTATCGACGGTTTTCGGGCGCAGCTTCAGGCGTTCAAGCAACTCCAGCAGCACTTCGCGACGGCCGGCGGATTCGGCGGTGAACAGCACGCGTCCGGGGAATTCATCGAGAAATGCCGACAGTGCCGCCAGCGGTTGCGTGGCTTTAGCTTCGATCGCCAGATTCGGCAGAGCCTGCGCGGGGAAGCGCTCGCGGCCGACGCCGCTTTCCACGTCTTGCTGACTGGCAACCACACGCGGCCAGCTCTTCAAGCGAGCAAAGCAGTCTTCTACCGGCAGGAACAATTCAGCGGGTGGCAATAAAGGACGTGAAGGATCGACGCGACGTTCTTCGTAACGATTGCGCACGTCGTTCCAGAAATTCTCCGCCGCTTGCTCGATACCCGGCAACGAGAACACCTGGGTGTCTTGCGGCAGGTAATCGAACAGCGTCGAGGTTTCGTCGAAGAACAGCGGCAGGTAATACTCGATCCCTGCAGGGGTGATGCCGCTGCTCAGATCCTGAAAGATCGGGCAGCGACGGAAGTCGACGTCGAAACGCTCGCGAAAACGCGCCTTGAAGCGAGTGACCGCGTCTTTTTGCAGCGGGAATTCACGGGCCGGCAGCAGCTTGACTGAATCGACCTTGTCGATGGAGCGCTGGTTTTCCGGGTCGAAGGTGCGCAGGGTCTCGATTTCGTCATCGAACAGGTCGATGCGGTAGGGCAGTTTACTGCCCATCGGGAACAGATCGATCAGCGCGCCGCGTACGGTGAACTCGCCGTGCTCATAAACGGTGTCGACGTAGCGATAGCCACTGGCTTCGAGGCGCGCACGCATCTGTTCAACGTCGAGCTTCTGGCCGACATCCAGTACCAGACTGCTGCCGAGCAGGAACTTGGTCGGCGCCAAGCGGTGCAACGCCGTGGTAATCGGCACCACCAGTACGCCATGCGCCAGCTCCGGCAGCCTGTATAAGCTGGCGATGCGCTGGGAAATGATGTCCTGGTGCGGCGAGAACAGGTCGTACGGCAGGGTTTCCCAGTCGGGGAAATGCAGCACGGGCAAATCCGGGGCGAAGAAACTCAGCTCCTGTTCCAGTCGTTCAGCACTCTGGCTGTCGGCGGTCAGTAGCAGGGTGAAGCGCTTGGCAGCGCTGGCAGCCTCGGCAATCGCCAGGCTGAGGGCAGCACCGGGCAGATTGCCCCAATGCTGTTTACCTGCCTCGGCAGGGAGTAGCGGTAGACGCAGAACGGGCACGGAAGGTTGAGCTCCAGGCTTTGCGACAAAGTCGGTAATTGTAGCGGCGTCCGGTGCCGCCTGTCAGTTGCAGACTACGTCTATCTTCGTTGTTTGGACGAAATGTAGTGGTAACCATAAAAACCAGCCGTTTTTTAGCGATTATGTAGTGCCGAAACCGGGTGGTGTTACGGAGGGTTACAGACATCGTCTAACAGTCGTCGAAAAATTGACTGCGCTGGAAGCCCCGGTTTTACTGGGCTTTAGAGGGGCGTAATTTTTTTGAACGGAATTTTGTTACCGATTTCGCGACAAGCGCGCATTGCTACAGGAGGTTGTCGGCGGCATAATGTAGCCCCTTTTTTCTGCCCCTACATGTGGAAGGTTACCGTGACTCAGAAGCCCGACCAGTGTCTTGGTGAATGGATCGACCGTGAAGCACTCGCAGAAGCGATGATTCCGCTTATCGGTCAGCTCTACCGCAATAACAACGTGGTGAGCTCGATCTATGGCCGCAGCCTGATCAACCAGTCTGTCATCGCGATTCTCAAAGCTCACCGCTTTGCGCGCCACCGTTCTTCCGACGACAGCGAACTCTCCGTCCACGAAACATTCCCGCTGCTCAAAGCCATGAGCGAGCTCAAGCTCGGCGCGGCTTCGGTAGATCTGGGCAAGTTGGCGTTCAAATTCCGTAACGAAGGCAATGGCCGCAGCGCCGAGCAATTCGTTCGTGAAGAGATGGCTGACGTGGTTGGCCAGCAAAACGCTTCCGCACGTAAAGGCACCGACGTTGTGCTGTACGGCTTCGGTCGTATCGGCCGTCTGCTGGCGCGCATCCTGATCGAAAAAACCGGTGGTGGCGACGGCCTGCGTCTGCGTGCCATCGTCGTGCGCAAAGGCGCCGAAAACGATCTGACCAAACGCGCCAGCCTGCTGCGTCGCGACTCGGTACACGGTTCGTTCAACGGCACCATTACCATCGACGAAGAAAACAACACCATCACCGCCAACGGTAACCTGATCCAAGTGATCTACGCGAAGAACCCGACCGAGGTGGATTACACCCAGTACGGCATCAAAGACGCGCTGCTGGTGGACAACACCGGTGTATGGCGTGACGCTGATGGCCTGGGCCAGCACTTGCAGTGCCCGGGTATCGACCGCGTTGTTCTGACCGCGCCTGGCAAAGGCAAGCTGAAGAACATCGTTCACGGCATCAACCACGGTGAAATCACCGCTGATGACAAGATCGTGTCCGCCGCTTCCTGCACCACCAACGCCATCGTGCCGGTGCTGAAAGCAGTAAACGACAAGTTCGGCATCATCAACGGTCACGTCGAAACCGTTCACTCGTACACCAACGACCAGAACCTGATCGACAACTTCCACAAGGGCGATCGCCGTGGTCGTAGCGCCGCGCTGAACATGGTCATCACCGAAACCGGTGCTGCCACCGCTGCTGCCAAGGCCCTGCCTGAGCTGGCCGGCAAGCTGACCGGTAACGCGATCCGTGTTCCGACGCCAAACGTGTCGATGGCCATTCTCAACCTCAACCTTGAGAAAGCCGCCACCCGTGAAGAGATGAACGAGTACCTGCGCTACATGGCGCTGCACTCCGATCTGCACAAGCAAATCGACTTCGTCAATTCGCAGGAAGTGGTTTCGACCGACTTCGTGGGCTCGCGCCACGCCGGTGTAGTCGATGCTGAAGCGACCATCGTGCAGGACAACCGCGTTGTTCTGTACGTCTGGTACGACAACGAGTTCGGTTACAGCTGCCAGGTTATCCGCGTGATGGAAGACATGGCTGATGTGAATCCGCCAGCGTTCCCGCGCTAAGCGATAGCTGCACATGAAAACGCCCCGACTTTGGTCGGGGCGTTTTTGTTTGTGTGCCTTTTAGAAGTGTGTTGTCAGTACCGGCCTCATCGCGAGCAGGCTCACTCCTACATGGGGATTTGTGAACGACACAGATCCAATGTAGGAGTGAGCCTGCTCGCGATAGCTATTTAACGAGCGCCGCCGGGTATGGCCGCTTGCGCGGTGCGTAACTCATGCTTATTGCCACGAAACAACACCAGCGTCGCAATCAACCCCAACACCGCCGCGCCACTGAGCCAGATCCCCGGCGCAGCCTTGTTATCCAGCACATGAATCAGATACGTACACGCCGCCGGCGTAAACCCGCCGAACGTCGCCGTTGCCAGGCTGTAAGCCAGCGAGAACCCGGTCGTACGCACTTCCACCGGCATGATCTCTGTCAGCGCCACCACCATCGCGCCGTTGTACGAGCCGTACAGGAACGACAACCACAACTCGACGATCAGCAAATGGCTGAAGCTCGGGTTCGCCACCAGCCACGACAGGGCAGGGTAGGCCGTCAGAATTGCCAGAATCGTCGCCGCCAGCAGTAGGGGTTTACGTCCGATCCTGTCGGACACTGAACCCATCACCGGCAACCAGAAGAAGTTCGACAGACCGATACATACCGTCACCAGTAACGCGTCGAAGTCCGACAGGTGCAGCTCAGCCTTGCCGAACGTCGGGGTGTACGCGGTGATCAGGTAGAAAGAAACCGTGGTCATCACCACCAGCGCCATGCCGGCGATGACGATGCCAAAGTTCTGACCGATCGAGCGGACGATTTCCCGCAGGGTAGGGCGGTGTTTTCTGGCCTGGAACTCTGGGGTTTCCTCCAACGAGCGACGAATGACGAAGATCACCGGCACAATCATGCAACCGATCAGAAACGGCACGCGCCAGCCCCAGTCACCCATTTGTTCCGGACTCAGCCAGTGGTTGAGGCCGACGCCGAGCAAGCCGGCGAAGACCACCGCCGCTTGCTGACTCGCAGACTGCCAACTGACGAAGAAGCCCTTGCGGCCCGGTGTGGCAATCTCGGCCAAATAGACAGACACACCACCCAGTTCCACGCCGGCTGAGAAACCTTGCAACAAGCGGCCAAACAGTACGAGCAGCGGCGCAGCGACGCCGAGAGTCGCGTAGCCCGGCACGCAGGCAATCAGCACCGTACCGGCCGCCATCAGTGCCAGCGTGATAATCAGACCTTGGCGACGACCATGACGGTCAATGTAGGCGCCGAGGAAAATAGCTCCGAGCGGACGCATCAGGAAACCGGCACCAAAAGTGGCCAGTGAAAGCATCAGCGAAGCGAAGGCACTGTCGGTGGGGAAGAAGGTTTTGGCGATGGCCGTGGCGTAGAAGCCGTAGACCATGAAGTCGAACATTTCGAGAAAGTTGCCGCTGACAACGCGAAAGATCGCTTTGCCTTTGCCCGTGGTGGAGGACATGTTCAGGTACTCACTATTGGATTTTGTATAAAGATGTTGCAGATCCTTTAATTCATAATGGCCGCCGCGGTTTTACGGAGAGATGAATAATTGTTCACTGGACGCTTGTTTGGGCTTGTGATTCTGGCTGGCGTATTGGCTGGCTGCGGTAATGGCGAGTCCATGGAACGCTTCGGCGGGCCGACCATGGGCAGCACGTATTCGATCAAGTACGTGCGTCACGCTGGCATGCCTGACGCGACGCAGGTTCGCAGTGAAGTGGAGGGCATCCTCCGCGAAGTCGACCGGCAGTTGTCCACCTATCGCAATGACTCGGACATCGAGCGCTTCAACGCTTTGCCCGCCAACAGCTGCCAGAAAATGCCTGGGTCGATACTCGAATTGGTCCGCACAGGCGAACAGCTCTCAGCGCAAAGCGAAGGCTCCTACGACCTGACCGTTGAACCGCTGATGAACCTCTGGGGCTTTGGCCCACAAGGCCGCGAAGAGAAAGTCCCTGATGTCGCTGCGCTGGCTGAAGTAATGCAACGGGTTGGCCACCAGCATCTGCATATCAATGGCGATCAGTTGTGCAAGGACGCCGCCGTCGAAGTCGATTTCAACAGCATCGCCGCCGGTTATGCCGTCGACACCATCGCGGTAAGGCTCGATGCCATGGGCATCCACGACTACCTCGCTGAAGCCACGGGTGAGTTAAAGGCAAAGGGTCGAAAGCTCGATGGCTCACCCTGGCGCATCGCCTTGGAAGAGCCCCGTGACGATCAACAGGTCGCCGAGCGCATCATCGATGTCGACGGCTATGGCGTTTCCACCTCCGGCGACTACCGTAACTATTTCCTGCAGGGCGGCCGGCGTTATTCCCACACCTTCGATGCACGGACTGGTGCACCGGTCCTACACGACCTGGCGTCAGTCACGGTGATTCATCCTTCAGCGCTGATGGCCGATGGACTATCGACGCTGTTGCTGATTCTCGGCCCGGAAAGGGCGTGGGACTATGCCGAAAAACATGACATTGGTGCATTCTTTGTGATTCGTGCCGATACAGGTTTTGTCGTCCGCACCAACACGGCTTTCGAACGCCTCAGTGGCAAGAAAACTGACTGAGAACAATACGAAAGCTGGCGTTGTAGTGCAGGCAAAAGTAGCCTACGACGCGACCAAGGGTTAATGTGCGCGGCGTTGACGCTTCTATAGACTGTGTCCGGGTTCTTGATTGACCCCCAATTGTTCCTTCGCGCCGCCGTTCGGCGTGATTTAGCCGCCGGTGCTGCTGGCACCGCGGCCTGTTCTGAGGAGTACGCATGGCTGTCTACAACTACGACGTGGTGGTACTGGGTTCTGGCCCGGCGGGAGAAGGCGCGGCAATGAACGCCGCCAAAGCAGGGCGCAAGGTCGCGATGGTCGACAGCCGTCGCCAGGTCGGCGGCAACTGCACCCACCTCGGCACCATCCCGTCCAAGGCACTGCGTCACTCGGTGCGGCAGATCATGCAGTTCAACACCAATCCCATGTTCCGTGCGATCGGCGAGCCACGCTGGTTCTCCTTCCCGGACGTGTTGAAAAGCGCCGAGAAAGTCATTTCCAAACAAGTCGCTTCGCGTACCGGCTACTACGCCCGTAACCGCGTCGACGTGTTCTTCGGCACCGGCAGCTTCGCCGACGAGCAAACCATCGAAGTGGTCTGCGCCAACGGTGTGGTCGAAAAACTGGTGGCCAAGCACATCATCATCGCCACCGGCTCGCGTCCTTATCGCCCGGCGGACATCGATTTCCACCACCCGCGTATCTACGATAGCGACACCATCCTCAGCCTCGGCCACACCCCGCGTAAACTGATCGTTTACGGCGCCGGCGTGATCGGTTGCGAATACGCGTCGATCTTCAGTGGTCTGGGTGTACTGGTTGAGCTGGTCGATAACCGTGGTCAGTTGCTGAGCTTCCTCGACTCGGAAATCTCCCAGGCGTTGAGCTATCACTTCAGCAACAACAACATCACCGTGCGCCACAACGAAGATTACGATCGCGTTGAAGGCGTCGATAACGGCGTAATCCTGCACCTGAAATCCGGCAAGAAGATCAAGGCCGACGCCTTGCTCTGGTGCAACGGCCGTACCGGTAACACCGACCAGCTCGGTCTGGAAAACATCGGCGTCAAGGTCAACAGCCGTGGCCAGATCGAAGTCGACGAGGCTTACCGCACCTGCGTGCCGAACATCTACGGCGCCGGTGACGTGATTGGCTGGCCGAGCCTGGCCAGTGCCGCCCACGACCAGGGTCGTTCGGCTGCTGGCAGCATCGTTGATAACGGTAGCTGGCGCTTTGTGAATGACGTGCCGACCGGCATCTACACCATTCCGGAGATCAGCTCGATCGGCAAGAACGAGCAGGAGCTGACCCAGGCCAAAGTGCCGTACGAAGTCGGCAAGGCTTTCTTCAAGAGCATGGCGCGTGCGCAGATCGCCGGCGAGCCGCAAGGCATGCTGAAGATCCTGTTCCACCGTGAAACCCTGGAAGTGCTGGGCGTTCACTGCTTCGGTTATCAGGCGTCGGAGATTGTTCACATCGGTCAGGCGATCATGAACCAGCCGGGCGAACTGAACACCTTGAAGTACTTCGTCAACACCACGTTCAACTACCCGACCATGGCCGAAGCCTATCGGGTAGCCGCGTACGATGGCCTCAACCGGCTTTTTTGACGGGCTCCGGCCGGTGGCCTGAGCCGGCCGGGGAGACCGATTTCAGCAATTCTCGAGGGTGGCAGTGGCCAAACCGGGAAAGTCTGTAATCAGGCTGTCAACGCCGAAGTCGGCGAGTCTGCGCATCAGTGCAGGCTCGTTGACGGTCCACACCGACACATGCAGCCCCTGACGCTGCGCCTTCTGCAAGCGTTCCGGCGTACACAGCGTCCAGTTCAGCGCAAGAATCTCACAGCCATAACTGGCCGCGACCTTCAACGGGTCGAGCCAGGCGTATTCGGCGACCAGTCCGCGCGACACATCCGGCACCAGATCCAGCGCCGCTTTCAACACTTCCCGCGAACTCGAGGTGATCGTCACCTTGTCGAGCAGGCCATGCCGTTGGGCCATTTCACGAATCGCCAGCACCGTGGTTGCCGCGCGAGTGCGTGAAGCGCTTTTGACTTCCAGTTGCCAGTGCTCGAAATCGCACTTTTCGAACAACTCTTCCAGCGTCGGAATCGGGCACGGCTTGATCCAGCCCGGGCCACCCTTGCGCGCGTCGTAAGTGACCAGTTCGGCGGCGCTGTGCTCGACAACTTTGCCGCGCCGCTCCGTGGTGCGCTTGAGGGTCGGGTCGTGGATGACCATCAACTCACCGTCCTTGGACAGGTGCAGATCCAGTTCGCAGCGGCGCACGCCGTGCTTGAGACATTCCTGAAAACTGCTCAGGGTGTTTTCCGGTGCTTCGCCCTTGGCGCCGCGGTGGCCGTAGATGAGAGTCACGGTTCTTCCTTAAATTAAATGCCTGATTCGTTCTGTTCGCGGGCCAGACGTCGTTCCTGTGCCTGCTTTTGCAAGATATAGCGGGCGAGCAACTGGCGCTGGGCATCGGTCAAGTGTTCGAACTCGGTGCCGACGTCATAACCTTCGCCCTTGCGGTCGCAATGGGTGACACGTGCGCGCAGCAGCAGGCCCAGCGCTTGCGGCATCAGCACCAGTTTCACCGACAGGTGTGCACCGGTGGCAATCGGCGTCGGATACTGAAAGTCGATCCCGCCTTCGGAGATGATCACCGGTTGCGGCTCGCCGATATGGCCGAGCACGGTCAGGGCGACCACCTGGCTAAGCAGGTCGATGCGCTTGTTCTGGGATTTCAGGAACGCAGCGATGGCCCGGTCGCGCTCGCTGATCTGGCGCAACAGGTGCTGCGACTCGAATTCGCTCAGGTGCAGTTCGCTGAGCAGGTTGAAGAGTGGGGAAGCATCCTGCAACACTTCCTGGCCTGCGGCTTCGGGAGCGGACAGGGGCCGAATTTCCAGTGCGATCGTGTCCTCGATACGGTAGTATTCGCGGCGATCTTCTTCATCTAATGTCGACATGGCGAACCCATGGTAGCGGCGGTGGTCTGAGTGTAAAGCTGGTTATCGACCCCCGCCACAAGGACGTTCCTTTTCCCTCCGAACAAGCCCCGACATGTTCAGACCTCTCTTCGTATTTATCGGCACGCGTTATACCCGTGCAAAGCGTCGCAATCATTTTGTGTCATTCATTTCCCTGACTTCGATGATCGGGCTCGCCCTTGGCGTGGTCGTTATGATCGTCGTGCTGTCGGTGATGAATGGCTTCGATCATGAGATGCGCACCCGCGTGCTGGGCATGGTGCCCCACGCGACCATTGAATCCACTGAGCCGATCAACGATTGGCAAAGCCTGGCGACCAAGGTCAAGCAGAACCCGCAGGTGACGGCGGTTGCGCCGTTCACCCAGATGCAGGGCCTGCTGACCAATAACGGTCAGGTGTCCAAGGTGTTGCTCAACGCCATCGACCCTGCGCTCGAGCGCAACGTGTCGATCATCGACAACTTCATGAAGCAGGGCAAACTCGATGATCTGACGCCGGGCAGCTTCGGCATCGTCATCGGCGACAAGGCCGCGACCAAGCTGGGCGTGGGCATCGGTGACAAAGTCACCTTCGTCGCGCCGGAGGTCAGTGTGACCCCGGCCGGGATGTTCCCGCGCATGAAGCGCTTCACCGTGGTCGGCATTTTCCATGTCGGCGCCGGCGAGCTCGATGGCTATCTGGGTGTGACCAACCTGCAGGATCTGGCGAAGATGCACCGCTGGAAGCCTGATCAGGTGCAAGGCATCCGCCTGAAGTTCGACGACCTGTTCCAGGCACCGCGTGTGGCATGGAACATCGCCCAGCAGCTCGGCGAAGACCATTACTACGCCCGTGACTGGACCCGTACCCACGGCAATCTGTATCAGGCGATCCGCATGGAAAAAGCCATGATCGGCCTGCTGTTGTTGCTGATCGTCGCCGTGGCCGCCTTCAACATCATTTCCACGCTGGTGATGGTCGTCAACGACAAGAAGGGCGACATCGCCATTCTGCGCACGTTGGGCGCGACGCCGGGCACGATCATGCGCACGTTCATGGTGCAAGGCACGGTGATCGGTGTGGTCGGTACGGCGATTGGTGCGGTGGTCGGCATTTTCGCGGCGCTGAACGTCAGCGCGGCGATCTCGGCACTGGAAGGCCTGATCGGCCACAAATTCCTTAATGCTGACGTGTATTTCATTGATTATCTTCCGTCGCAGGTGCAGAGCCAGGACGTGGTCATGGTCTGCGCGGCGGCGTTGGTTCTGAGTTTCCTCGCCACCCTGTATCCCGCCTGGCGTGCCGCGCGCACCCAGCCGGCGGAGGCGCTACGTTATGAGTGAGTCGGGCATGAGTGAAAAAGCAATCTTGAGCTGCCGCAACCTGGGCAAGTCCTACGAGGAAGGCCCGGAATCGGTAGAAGTACTGGCCGGCCTGCAACTGGAGTTGCACCCGGGCGAGCGTGTGGCGATCGTCGGCACCTCGGGTTCGGGCAAAAGTACCTTGCTCAACCTGTTGGGCGGTCTCGATACGCCGACCAAGGGCAGCGTCTGGCTCGACGGTGAAGAGCTGTCGGCACTGAGCGAGAAGAAGCGTGGCCTGCTGCGTAACCGTGCACTCGGTTTCGTTTACCAGTTCCACCACTTGCTGCCGGAATTCACTGCGCTGGAAAACGTCTGCATGCCGCTGTTGATCGGCAAGACGCCGATCCCGGAAGCCCGTCAGCGCGCCACCGCGTTGCTCGAGCGCGTCGGCCTCGGCCATCGTCTGGAGCACAAACCGGCGGAACTGTCCGGTGGTGAGCGTCAACGTGTGGCCATCGCCCGCGCCTTGGTGAACAAGCCGGGCCTGGTGATGCTCGACGAGCCAACCGGCAACCTCGACTCCCACACCGCGCAAGGCATTCAGGATTTGATGCTGGAACTCAGCACCTCCATGCGCACGGCGTTCCTGGTGGTGACCCACGACATGAACCTGGCCCGCCAGATGGATCGCGTACTGCACCTGCAAGAAGGTTGCCTCACGCCTATCTGAT